>DJXD01000069.1 GCA_002449585.1 Ruminococcus sp. UBA7013 | reverse complement strand
TCACTCTGGATAACCTCATTGTAGAGTTCCTGTAAAGTTTTCATTGTCATTACCTCCTGATATTATTTGTCTTCTGTACAAAGTCTGCCTTCGTCATCATTTTCCTGTCCAACATGCCCCGCAGTAGCACTCAGAGCTACACAGACTGCACAGAATATTCCAACTGTAAAAATAGAATAAACCGTTTCAAACTTTGTATTTCCATTGCAAGTACCACCAGCGACATTTTCGAGTTCCTCGGTGGAAAGTTCCTTGTCAGCTTTTGTCAGATTCTCCAGAAAAACCTTGATTTCGTCCATAGTGGCATCACAGCCGTGTGCCTTGATGAATTCCTCTGCCTTGCCGTTTTTGCCTGCTTCGAGAAATTCCTTTTTGAGTTCTTCACTCTTGATAACCTCATTGTAGAGTTCTTGTAAAGTTTTCATTGCGATTCCTCCTGATTATTTTTTAATATTGCAAAGTCTGCCTTCTCCATCGTTTTCCTGTCCGACATGACCATCGCTATCACCTGCACTAATTAAAACATCTATTGCACAAAATATACCAGCAGAAAAAATAGAATAAGTTATTTCTGCTCCTGTATTTCCATTGCAAGCACCGCCAGCGACATTTTCGAGTTCATCCGCAGAAAGTTCCTTATCAGATTTTGTCAGATTCTCCAGAAAAGCCTTGATTTCGTCCAGAGTCGCATCACAGCCGTGAGCCTTGATGAACTCCTCTGCCTTGCCATTCTTTCCAGCTTCGAGAAATTCCTTTTTCAGTTCATCACTCTGGATAACCTCATTGTAGAGTTCCTGTAAAGTTTTCATGATAAATTACCTCCATTATTTTTTATTTTCATTGCAAAGTCTGCCTTCTTCTTCTGACTCTCTTCCGACATGAGTGACCTCGCCTACAGCACTTATAAACGCACCAAAGGCACAAAATATTCCAACTGAAAAAATAGAACACCCTGTTTCGACTAAAGTTTTTTCGTTACAGCCACCTCCGGCAACATTTTCCAGCTCTTCAGCAGAAAGTTTCTTGTCAGTTTTTGTCAGATTCTCCAGAAAAGCCTTGATTTCGTCCAGAGTGGCATCACAGCCGTGAGACTTGATAAATTCCTCAGCCTTGCCATTCTTGCCTGCTTCGAGAAATTCCTTTTTCAGCTCTTCGCTTGCGATAACTTCATTGTAAAGTTCCTGTAATGTTTTCATTGTAATTACCTCCATAATTTATTTGATTCCATTTTCAGTACAATTTAATCATGCTGTATCGAAAGTAAAATTCAGTTGCTTTTTAGCATTTTTCTTTTTGTACAAAATGTACTAAATGGATATCATAACAGAGTGATTCCCAGCATAGTCAAATCATCAAACTGTGGGGCATCTCCCACAAACTGATTGACAGCTTCATGAATGTTTGTCAGTAACTGCTGCGGCATTGCATCCGGATTCTGGTTCATCACTTCAATCAGCCTGTTTGTACCAAATAATTCTTCATTGGCATTCGTGGCTTCCGGAACACCATCTGTATAAACAAATAATGTACTGCCTTTCTGCATTGTAAATTCATATTCCTTATATTTTTTACCTTTAATGCCACCAATTACAAATCCGTGCTTATCTTTGAAAAGTTCAAAGTTTCCATCTGGATTTCTGATGATAGGATATTCATGACCGGCATTGGCAGCTATCACCTTTCCGGTAGAAATTTCCAATATGCCAATCCAGACCGTCACGAACATTTTCAATTGATTATTTTTGCAGATTGTTTCATTGGTACGTTCCAGCACTTCATGCGGAGAAAGTCCCATCATTGCATAGTTATTGATTAAAATTTTAGATGACATCATAAACAAAGCAGCTGGAACACCCTTTCCAGAAACATCTGCCATCACCATTGCAAGATGATTATTGTCTATAAAAAAGAAGTCATAGAAATCTCCGCCGACTTCCTTGGCAGGAGTCATGGAAGCATAAATATCAAATTCTGGTCTGTCCGGAAAAGCAGGAAATACATTAGGAAGCTGACCAGCCTGAATTTCCTTTGCCATATCCAGTTCTGCACTGATACGTTCTTTTTCCGCAGTAATTTTTGTATTTTCAGAAATATATTTTACCAGATTTCTTTCCATTTTTTCAAAAGAACGTGCAAGCATATCTATTTCATCATCCGTATGAACATCAATAGAAATTTTCTCCTGATTGATAATATCATCTACCATATCATTTGTTGCATTCGTTAAATCAAGGAGAGGCTGTACAAGTTTCTTCCGCATATTTCTGTAATAAACAACGGAGGAAACAGAAATTACCAGAATTATAATTACCACTGCTTTGAGTACAGTTTCAATAATTAATGTTCTGAGATTCTGAGTAGAAATCTCTATTCCAACCAAAGCAACAGGCTCTCCATTGCTGTCATATATTGGTGCTGCTGTTCCCATGAATCTGCCATAATCATCACTTGAATCTGCAATAAAATCATAAACTGGTGTTTTGCTGAATGCTTTATCAGTGAGTTCTTCTCCTTTGCTGGAATAAGAGTCATGTATGCCTATGATATTCTCACCTTTATCATCCGCATCCCATACATAATAAAAGTCTGTTTCGGTTGGAATGTATACATAACAACACATCAGATGAAAATTATCTTTGGTTGACTGTAAGTAGTTTCTGATATCATAATAATATGCATCACGTTCTTTTGTTTCAATATACTTCCTGATACTATCCCCATCAACTGTATCTGAAATCGTTAATGCACAGCCCTGTGTTACATGAAACATGGATTTTACCCACAACCCATACTTTCCCACCGTAATTGTGATACTGATAGAAAGAACTGAAACAACAGAAAATGCCAGAAATCCACATAATGCTTTTTGGGTAAGCCCTTTTTTGATTGCCATAAGTTCCCTCCAATTCAATATTGGAATATGATTTAGCAGAGTATCTTTTTGTGTAGCCGTGATACCACTGCTGACAATTTCAAGCAATTACAGGGGGATTTTCTCCTGACCGGCTTTCTTGAAAATTTCTGTCAATTTTTCGGAATTCTCTCTATCAATATCCGCTGCCGTCGCAAAGTCTGCCTTTTTCACTATCTTCTATGTCATTATAATCATTTGTCGCTGATTTAATCAGTAACGCTGCACAGAAGATTACTGTGATAGATGCCACTGTTTCTGTGGTAGTTGCAGTATTACACCCACCAGCGACATTTTCCAGCTCATCCGCAGAGAGTTCTTTGTCTGCCTTGCCCTGTTCCTCAAGGAAAGCTGTGGTTTCTTCTGCCGTTGCATCACAGCCATGAGCTTTGATAAAATCCATAGCCTTGCCATTCTTTCCGGCTTCGAGAAATTCCTTTTTCAGCCCCCGCTTGCTAATACCTCGTTGTAAAGTTCCTGTAAAGTTTTCGTTGTAATTACCTTCCGAAATTATAATGTTTTATTTCCGTCACATTCTTAACTGTCTGGATTGTATACCCATTATAGCATAACAAGTCCAACAAATGTCCAGTAAAAAAAACACCCTTCTGAAATTTTTTCAGAAAGGTGTCCAATAAAAACAGATTTCATATGTATTTGTTATTACTTAGGGGAAGCCATATATTCCTCCGCTTTCCAAGTCATAAAACTTCCTGTCATACTTGCCCAAGCATAGGGAGCCATATATTTCCCATGAAATGCATTTACTGCATCAATATCACCACTAAAAAAACGATAGGCATCACAAGTAAAAAGTTCCGGACGGATTCTCATATTTCCCCTTTTCAGTTCGAATATCCTGTCAATGCCGTAATTTTTCAACGAAGTACGAAGGCTTCTTATAATCACATCAAATTGTTTCTGCATGGGACGATTATAAGGTTTATCCTCCCATAATATTGAAAAGGCTTCTGCTCGTGTTACACTGTTTCCATGCCTGTCTACCAGATACGCAAGAAGTTCCTTGCATCTTGCATATTTGAATGTGACAGCTATTTCATCAACAAATATATCAAAACCATCAAAAGTCTGCACTGTTACATGAGCTTTTATCTTTCTCTGGTTGCCAAACAGTGCATATTTGACCTCATCAAACAGTTTTTCTTCTGTAACAGGTTTCATCAGATAACCAGTAGCACGGACTGCAAATGCATCTACGGCATACTGTGAATAGCCGGTCAGAAATATAATTGCTATATCAGGGTGTTTTTGTTTCATTTCAGTCGCCAGTTCAATTCCATTCATGTCTGGCATATTGATATCAAGTAAAGCAAGGTCAACTTTTGTATTGTTGTCCAGATATTCCAGTGATTTTGTGGCATTCGTAAAGCCTTTTACTTCGTCAATCATCGGCATTTTTTGTAACATGGATACAGTATACTCCATAATGATTCTTTCATCATCTACACAGATTACTTTCATGTATGATTCTCCTCGTTCAGTCATGATTCGCTGTTAGGAATGCGGATTGTAACAGTTGTTCCCTTTCCAATATGACTTTCAACCGTCATCGTACCTCCGTACATTTTCTCAATTCTCTCTCGAACATTCCTAATTCCAATATGTGTTCTGTCTTCAGATACGGCAAGAGTTGTGTCAAATCCCTTGCCATTGTCCCAAACAATAATTTCGTCATATTGTTTCTGCTTTCTGGTTATGATTCTGACAAGTCCCTGTTCACGGATACGAATACCATGCTTTATCGAATTTTCCACAAGCGGCTGAATTGTCAGGGGAGGGATGGAAAATTCTGTATCAGGTGTATCATATTCTACCCCAATATTTTCAAATCGTACCATTTCAATCTCGGCATAGATTTTTGTATGCTCTAATTCTTTTTCAAAAGCAATTTTTTCTTCCTGATTTAAAAAATCCATATTCTGCCTTAAATACATTCCAAATTTTTCGATTATTTTTTTCGCTGCTTGGGGGTCTGTGTCACACAATGCCTGCACCGTTGAAAGTGTATTATACAGAAAATGAGACTGAATCTGAGAAAGCATGATTTCATTGTTCAAACGATTGATTTCTTTTTCATATTCTAAATGCTTTTTCGCCTCTTCAATTTCATACAGCAAAAATGATATTATCATAGAGAGTGCAACTGCTGCATTAGTAAATCCGATTCCATAAATAAAAAATGAGATGACCATGCTAAAAAATGGAAAAGAAAAATAATTTACAAATGTCCAGAACAGCAGTTTTTTCAGATAAATTCGTTTTCTGAACAGTACAATTGCATTCATCAAAAAAGTGATTCCCGCAAGCAGGAACGAAATCACAATATAATCAGCTCTTTGATAACAGTTATATAAATCGAATGTATACAGAAATCCAGTAAACTGTGAAAAACACAGCAAAATTAAATTTAAGATATTCATACTTTGTGCAATCAAAAGTAAAGCATTATCTATTTTGGTAACGTTTTTCATTGGAATACTCACTCTGAGAAAGTCTGTCATGAGCAATAGAAGAACATAATTAAAAGCAAGATATAATCCATTGCTGATTCTTACCATAAAATAGCCGAATATACTTCCATCGCCTCTGAACAAAAGTGCCAGAATATCCATTAAAAGATAAAGCATTGCCGAAATATTAAGCTGAAACAGGTGTGTCCGTATGTCAATATGTTTTATGATAGAACAAAAAATAATAATGCAAACGAATATTTCTCCAAGAATCTCAAGAATTAACTGTGTAAACCGGAGCATTTCAATATCCTGTAAAATTTCAAACATAAAAAACTCCTTTCAGTATCTTTATATGTATACTATTCTCTATTTCTAATTCAAACAAAAAGAAGTACCTAAAATTTGAAAAGCACCATGACCACAAAGGGTGTTAGACAATCGTTCCTGCATATTTCCGGGAAGTGTATCCATAAATTCCTCCATGATATCATAGTCACGGATTTCATATTGGGTCGGAAGGCGATAGAAACCGTGTTCATCAAGCCGGTTGTAAATTTCCTGCTGTTCTTCCTCAGTCATTGCCATATCGCTGACCCATTCAACTATGCCTGTTTCCTTATCAAGAAAATAAAAAGAATCCTGATTTGCCATTGTAATAGCATCAATAATATCTGATAATTTTACTGTCATAATGTTTATCATCTCCTTATCTCACCACATCAAAGCCTTTTTCTTTCAGCTGTTTTGTCAGTTCTTCTATATCAATCTCTCCGTTTTGAATTGCCTTCTGAATAGCGGAACCATTTTTCAAGCGTTCTTTCAATTT
>DJXD01000076.1 GCA_002449585.1 Ruminococcus sp. UBA7013 | reverse complement strand
AACCGTGGGACACACGGGGTTAGCTTGTTTATGCTTAGTACACTGGTACTATCGAGCAAGAACCAAACCCGTTGGCGAGGGAAGAAGCCCCCGCCTCTTTAGGCGGGGGAGGATGTCACATCCATTGTAAATGATTTTAATGTAGAAAATCCTGAAAATACCTATTTTGTTGAAAGCAGTAATCTTTTTACCGAAGAAGATGCAAGAAACTATGTAGCTGAACATCCCTGCATTAAAAAGACTAGTCTTATGCAAGTAAAAGAGTATACCCCACTTTTACGCCCTATGTTAATCCGGTTTGAGTTTCCTGAAAGCTATGGATTCACAGTAGATAATCTGACAGAATTTATCCCGGAACTGAGTGTATTTGATTCATTTGGAGATGATCGGCTTTATGTTGAAAATTCTCTCTTGAATCCAGAAGAAGGCACTTTTTATAGAGAAGGTATTTTTACCTTGTCAACATGTCCTGAGAAAAATCCTTTTCATAAAAATGATAATCTTCATTTAGGAACACTTGATTCTACACCAGAAGAAGCAATTGCTTTTGCAACCGATCTTGAAACACAGCTGAAAGAAAAGTATCCTGATCTGAATCCTAGCATTTGCTATAGTTTTGGAGATCAAGATGGTATCAGTGAAGTATTTATTGAACCTCTTGACTTGGAAATGACTCCTGCAACCTATCTTGCTCCTGCTGATGCTACTGCCCCTGCTTCCTTCGGTGATCTCACAGATGATGGCAATATCAATATCATGGATGTGATCCTGCTGAATAAGGCTATTTATGGCAAATCTGAACTCACAGAAGCACAGGCCGCCGCCGCTGATGTTAATCAAGACGGAAAGCCAGATGCCGCAGATTCTCTCCTCATTATGAAGCATATCTTGAAACTGATCGACAGTTTCCAGTAAATCTCCATACAAAGAAAACAGAAGCCCTCCGGGGCTTCTGCTTTTTAGGGCTATTCGGTTTCTGCTTCTTCCTCTTCCTTGAAATTCAGACCGGTTTCAAAGCTCACCGCCTGCCCGGTGCTGGTGCATCGGATATTTCCATCACGGAAGGTGACATATGTTTCAATGTTTCTGTCGGAAAGCGCCTGCATGGTGATTTCAGAAAGATTTTCTTCATCTGTGCTGACAATGGCATATTCCGGGGTGACGTTGTCGAGGAATTCGCCAAGATTGGCCACTTCCCGGCCATGATAGGGCTCTTTGAGCACATCGCAGTCACCTGCCCCCATAATTTCGGCAAGCCGTTCCTGCATGGCATCCCCTGTGAAGAGAAACACTTCATCATGATGGGTCATTTTGATGACAAGCGAGTGATTATTATCATTTCCGTCATGATAGGTTTTTGCTTGACAGGGATAAATCTGGAAAACGGCATCATCGAGGGTAACAGTTACGGCAGAAGAGGGATATTCAAACGAAAGATTTTGCAACGTCATTTGTTCGACGAGGTTATCATATTCTGTGCTGGCTTCTTCGTAATCTGCGGCGATGACATGGCTAACGGGGAAATTTTTCAAAACTTTGGCCGCACCGCCGATATGATCCTGATCGTAGTGGGTGAGGATCATATAATCCACGCTATCCACGCCGAGGGTTTGGAGGCAGTTACGGACTTTACTGCCGTCGGATTTTTCACCGCAGTCAATAATGATAGTATGATTTTGGGTTTTGATCACAGCGGCATCGGCTTTTCCGACTTTGAGGAAATCGACAGTGAGGGGATAGGATTCCGAAATTTCGGGAACTTCCTGAGTCATATCAGAACTTGTGGAGCTAGACGGCGCACATCCGGAGAGGGCAAACAGCATTCCAGCAAGCAGGGCGGATATTAATTTTTTCATATTTTCATCTCCTTGATAGATTAAGATCAGGGAAATTATAGCACATGAATATTAAAATAAGATTAAAAACGGATGAAAATTCAGAAAAATTAAATATACATGGCATCCATAGCCGAAATATATTCCAGAGTAGGAATAAAAACGCCGTCATGTCTCTGGCCTTTGCGGAATAATGCGCCATTTCGGAAGGCATGGAGCTGGGCAAGCGGGAATTCTTCCCAAGTGTCCTGATCTAGGGGAGTTGTCGCAAACAGGAAGCCATTTTCTAATTTTTTATATTTTAGCGTATCTTTCATATTTTTATGAATATATAATAATTCGCCGTCAAAGATCATGAGATTTAATTTATTTCTGGGGGATAAATACATCACAGTATTCTGGACGATTTCAAATCTTTCTTCGGGGGAAAGGGGATGTGATCCCTGTGCCTGATTGATCTGATCCAGCAGATACAGAAAGGCTCTTTCTGAATCTGTATCACCTTTTTGCATTTTAAGATATTGATATAAATTTCGACTGGAATAAATAGTTCCGTTATGGATCATAGTCCAATTTCTTCCTGTGAGATCTGTTCCCACATAGGGATGACAATTTTCCTTGCGGACAGAGCCGACGGTTGCAAGGCGAATATGGGCAAGGGCATATTTCTGGGGCTGCGTCTGTTGGATCACATCATGCAGAATGCGGCTGCCCACAGCCCGGACGGGTTCTTTGATGATTTCAAAATTGCCGTCTGTTTCTCTAAATAATCCCCATCCATGCGGATGATGGATACTATGATGATAAAAATTTTTTAAATATTCCCTGATGTCTATTACTTCTGCTGATGTCAATCCGAAAAGTTCGCACATCGCAAATATCACGCTCCTATTAATTTTAATTTTTGCAAATGAATAATATTTCTTTTTTCTGGGTCATCAGAAAAATAATCTGTCATCTGATCCAGAACGGAAACAGCGGCCTGTTTGGCTGGCTGATGCTGAATTGTGATTTGAGAAAGATCATAACAGGCGGTGGCCTGATGATGTTTGACAGCTTCTATCTGCAAATCGGCATGAAAATCAAAATCTGGAAGGCTGGAAAGCCAAAGAATGAGAAGATAAGCAAAAACAAGATCTTGTTCGGCAATGCCGAGGGGTTCAAAAGGATTCAGATCAAACATGCGCAATTCTATATGATCAATCCCATGATTGACCAGATTTTCAAGAGAATTTTCACCGGGGGGCTTCATGCGGATTGGCAGATATAATTCACTTGCTGAAAATAAAATGCCTTTATTGATATAATTCTGAATACTGTCTGCATAAGATTGCAGATCTGTATAATTCAGTTCTGGAATAAATTGATTCCAGTATCCCCGAATACTATTGCGCATAGAAGCAAATGGACTCCGGACAATGCCTTTTTGTCCATCTGCATCAAGAGACTGATCATAAAGCGGACTGGCCGCCGTCAGCATTACAAGAAGCCAGCTATAAGAGCTGAGATATTTATATAATTTCAGATAAAATGCATTTCGATCAGGGATTTTTTGTAAAACATCTTCCTGAAATGAAAAATTAAAGTGAATACCGGAATATAGCATTAATTTTTTCCCGTATCTTCTCTGAAGTTTCAAGCGATAATGATGTTTAAAAGCCTGTTCCCCATCGAATCTGGCAACCGGAATTTCTGATTCAGAAGAAATATATGGCGGATTGCTGTAAAGCCAGAGATGTTCCCCCATTTCATGCAGTTTCTGCACGGTTCTCTGATGCAGATCTGAAAGGGACTGCATCATTTCGGGAATGCTATGACAAACAGGCGTAATGATTTCTACCTGATTTTCACAAAAATCTCTTGTAATATTAGGATCATCCGGGAAGGGGTGAGGGGTTTGTGCTAAATGATTATACTGATCCACTCGGAGCGTTTCACGCTCCAGACCAAACTGGCCATTGAATATGATAGACATAGCAGCAGCTCCTTTCCTGTTATGATAATATGGCATAATCCTGAACAAAATGCATAAGATCTTTTCCCTGTTCAAGGCCTTGGAGCATCACACGGGCGGGATTTGTCAGCTGTTCCGCACGGGTAAAAAGCGGAGCAATTAGTTTTTCTTCTCCATAGCCCCGGCGTTGTAAACCAGTTTCTGCAAGCTCTAAAATGCATAATAGCTGATGGATACAAGCTTTCTGATCTAGAAAAGCCGGGAGCTGTCTTCTTGACAACATTCTCTGTAATTCTGCCGCATGATAACCATGTGTATAGATCACAGTATCCTCCTGCAACAGCTTTTTCAGCACAGGAAGCTGATTCAGCAAGCCCACATGAAAGGCGGCGACTGTCATCACGTCCCGGATCGGCTGGCAACATGCACTTCTATATTCGATCGTTCCCCGGAATGTCAGATCTTCAAATTTGAATGTTCTTAAATATTGCAGATCTTCCACCATGGGTGAAAATACAACAGGCTGATAAGATTCTCCGTCGAAATATTCCCCTGTAATGGATTCCATCTGAAAATACTGATTCACAGGAATGGGCGTAAAATTAATATATTTTCCATCTCTCATAGTACAATACATACTTGCGGACTGAATATAATCCATTAATTCCTGAACGGAATGCAAAGAGATTTCAAACATGCCGACATTATGGGGATTATATCCCTGCATACTATGTTCCCAGAGCATATTTCTGGAACAGGTATATTCCGGATAATCCGGATGATATGAATTTGCAAATAATAATGCTTTATACGGCTCAAGAAGGCCAAAAATATTGACAGTATCCAGCAAATCAGGATAATCCACATCAATCTGCACTTGGGAGGCACTTGTAAAAGTTCCGAAAGCAGGGCTGTGATGGAAACGGAAATCCACTTCCGGCTCATGTTCATGATAAGAATGCAGATAATGATATAACATTCGATAGCGTTCATTTGGAACAGGTGAATTATAATTAATATCCCATGCTGGATTAATCCCCATACCTGTGAGGGTATTACCTGTTTCCGTCAGCTGATTTTGCAAATACTGATAATAATCCCGGAAACGGTTTTCAATCTCTGAAAGTGTGACGGCCTTGCCAAAAGAAAGCTCAAGATTAGAATAAGAACAATCAAAAGACAAGCTATCACCGGTCTTGGGGTCTTCCATAAAATTAACATTTCCGTCATCATCCTGATGAATGGCGAGAAAACCGAACTGTTTCCGGAAAGCTTCAGCGGCCTGAAGAACGTCATCCGTTTCAACGGGTTTCTGATGCAGGCTGACGACTGGCATCTCTATTTCCACACCGATCACATGAGGCCGTGTTTTTTTAGTAGGCGTGATATATCTCTCATAAATGGCTTTTTCTGTCTGAATCATCTGTCAACACCCTTTCAAGTTTGCACATCATAAATATAGGAATACTATGAGACCATTATACATGATTTTCAGTATTTTGTCAAGGGGTTTGCAAAAAACTTGACAGAATCTTTTTTTTGCTGTATAATAAAAAAAAACACAGAGGTGATCTTTTTGGATTCTGAATACTGGTTATCAAAACTTCGGCAGAGTATCGGGGCAAATGATGCCTATATTGGCTATTTTGCAATCTTAGCATTGATCAGCCTGATTCTGACAATCGTATTTTCCGGCATTATTTCCCGGAAAATTCAGTCTGATAGTGATCCGCATTTCAAGACCGTCATGTTTTATTTATTAAATATTTTTTATGCTGTCTTTCTGACTGTCACATCTTTATTTCCTCTCCTGGGGATGCTTGGCACAGTTCGGGCACTGCTAGAGCTGGATCTCTCCGGAGATCTGGACTTGATCAAACAGAATTTTTTCAATGCTCTCACATCCACCGCATGGGGCATTATCTTCGCAAGCATTTTTAAATTTCTAAATGCCCTGATTCAGACATTCGCAGAAACACAGGAACAAAAAGTGAGAAAATTATTATTCAGAAAGGCTTGACTATGAAGATCCGGGATATTATTCTTGATTTTACTTCTTTGCTGGATGTCATCATGATTATTTTATTTTTCTTTATTTTATTCAGTCATTTTGAATCCGAAGAAATGAAAACACAATATGATGAACAATATGAAATCATTGCCGAAGCTTCCGAAGCCGCTGACCAAAAAACCGCAGAAGCAGAAGAACAATTATCCATGCTGGCTGATATGGATACAGATGCTGCTTATAATTTAAAGGCTCTTATGGAATTCAGCCGGGGAACAAATCTCAAAGCTTATTTAAAAATGCAGGAATCCGGCTGGATTCTGGAAATTCGCAAAAAAGACGAAGCAACCAAAACAACGGAAATCTTAAAACAGATTGCAAATACAGATTCAATCAGTCTGGAAATCCGGAAATTATTATATCAAAAAGATTATACACCTGATGACCGGATTTTGATAGAATTTATTTATAATGGCTCTGCTCCCGGAACAGATCAGGCATGTGAACAGATTCTAAATGCGCTGAAAGAGGTTCGTCGGGAATATATTCATTGTTATTGTGCCGAAACAGATATTTCTGTCCTAGAAAGTGAGTGATGATCATGAAAAATACAGTCCGTGGATTGGTCATGTTTCCGGTATTGACCGGAATTCTCCTTGTGGCCGGAGGTGCTGTGATTGGTGCGGGTGCAATGTATCTGTATGGCCGGATGCATGGCGGCGGCCTTGGGGATGGCTCAGAGATCGGCGTAGTTCAGGCAGATCTTCCTGTTACAGATCCTGTTTATGAAGTCATACCAGAATCTACTTCTGAAACGATCCCGGAAACTGTTCCCGAAACGACAGAACCGCCCACAGATCCCCCTACAGAACCCGCTACAGAAATGACAGGGGTTATCACGATCCGGATCGAAGGCAATCTATATTATTATCAAGATCAAGAAACTTCCCTTTCTGCATTGATGGCTTCCCTGCATTATACACAGGATGTCACTGTAAAAATTATCAAACAAAATGCTTCCCGAAATGCTAGCGTTTCTTTAAAACAGGCATTAGAACATGAAAATATTCTCTATACAGAAGAAATAGCATAAACACAGGCACATTTTTTTTCTGATTGCATAGTATGCAGAAGAATCAGAAAGAAGGTGTGCCTGATGTTTCAAATCTGTCTGCTGTCGCTGGCAATATGCATGGATACGCTGATTGCCTCCGCTGGATGCAGTGCCGGCGGCATTCATATTCCGAAACGCTGTGCTTTGCTGATCAGCATTGTAGGAACGGTATTTCTTGGCTTTTCTCTGATCTGCGCACAGCTTTTAAGCCAGATCATTCCAGAACGGATTTTTAAATATATCGGCTTTGCGATTTTATTTTTATCCGGAAGCATTCAGATCATGAAAGGAATGCTCACAGCATTATTTAACAAACATCGGCCGCACTGGAATTGGAAAGCGTTAGGCTTAGTGATTGATATTTGCTTTGATGAAACCCTAGCCGATACGGATCATTCTAAAAATTTAAATCTAAAAGAAGCGGCGGCTTATGCGGCGGCATTATCTCTGGATTCATTAGCGACAGGGCTGGGGGCTGGCATGGAGCGGCCATTGATTTTGCCCTGTTTGATTTTAACTCTTATTGCAGGCTATTTCCTGACAATCGCCGGCTGTAAAATCGGATCACAATGCCCTAAAAATCTCTCTTGGATCGGCGGCATATTATTGCTGATCCTGGCATTTTGCAGACTGTAAAAAAATACTTGCATTCTGATCTTTTCTGTGTTATAATTAATAATATCAAAATCAGAAAGGATGATTCCCATGAAGTTAGAAACAAAATGCGTCCGGGAAGGGTATCAGCCCAAAAATGGCGAGCCCGGCGCATTGCCAATTGTGCAGAGTACAACTTATGTATTTGACTCTACACAGCATATTGCAGATCTATTTGATATGCCTACAGAATGCATGTATTCTCGTTTTGCAAATCCTACTGTTGACGCTGTAGAAAAAAAAATTGCTGCTCTGGAGGGCGGTGCGGCCGCTATGTGTACTTCCAGCGGTCAAGCTGCTTCTTTGCTTTCTGTGCTGAATCTCTGCAATGCTGGAGATAGTCTGCTTGCTGTCAGCTCCCTGTATGGTGGAACGATTAATTTATTTGCTGTCTCTCTCAAAAAATTCGGCATTGAATGCATTTTCGTCGATCCTGAAGCTTCTGAAGAAGAACTTGAAAAAGCCATCAAACCCAATACTCGGCTTGTATTCGGCGAAACCCTTGCCAATCCTGCCTTAAATATCTTTGATATTGAACGCTTTGCCAATTTCGCACATGCGCATAACATCCCCCTGATTGTGGATAATACATTCCCAACGCCTGTATTATGCAGACCGATCGAATTCGGCGCAGATATTGTTGTGCATTCTACTACAAAATATATGGATGGCCATGCTTTGCAGGGCGGCGGCGTGATCGTCGATTCTGGAAAATTTGACTGGACAAATGGTAATTTCCCTGAATTCACTCAACCAGATGAAAGCTATCACGGCGTTATTTATTCTGAAAGCTTTGGAAATATCGCTTATATCATCAAGGCAAGAATGCAATTAATGCGTGATTTTGGCTGTTATCCGGCGGCAAATTCCGCATTTTTGCTCAATCTGGGATTAGAGACATTAGCCGTCCGCATGGAAAGATATTGCAAGAATGCATTAGCTGCCGCAGAATATTTATCTCAGAATGAAAATGTTGTTTCTGTCAGCTATCCGGGATTAGAAACAGATCCGTATCATGAACGGTCAAAAAAATATCTCCCTGATGGATGCAGCGGCGTGATTTCATTTGTGATCAAAGGCGGCCGGGAACGTGCAACCAAATTCATGGACGCTTTGAAAATGGCTTCCCGTGAGGTGCATGTTGCGGATATTCGAACATGTGTACTCCATCCGGCAAGCATGACCCACAGACAGCTGACAGATGAACAGCTGATTGCTGCCGGAATTGATGCCGGTATGATTCGGCTTTCCGTTGGTCTGGAACATATTGATGATATTCTTGCCGATCTGGAACAGGCATTTGCAAATTCATGATCAGAAAGCCCGGTGATTTACCGGGCTTTTTCTAATATCGCCCCTGGATAATAATGCATTAGAATTTCCTGATAATCTGCGCCATTGCATGCCATGGCATTTGCGCCGTATTGGCTCATTCCGACATCATGGCCATAGCCATTGGTTGTGAAAATAAATTTTCTGTCTTCATATCTAATTTTAAAAGCGGCTGATCTGAGAGAAAATATAGATCTTAATTCCTGTCCTGTGAAAATGCTTGTTCCTACTGAAATCTGTAACACTGTTCCGGCATCTGAACAGAAAGGCTCACCGAACCAATGAGCAATATCTGTTCCCAGAAATAAACCTGTCCGGGAAGCTTCCAGCCGTTCTCTGACCTCATCCGGCGTATAGCTCACACTTTGCATAAATTGTGGTGCATTCAGATCTTCCTCACTGTCCACGGATTGCAAATAAGCAATCTCATTCCCCCAGACATTGGCGGCGGATTCTGTTTTCCCGGCGGAAATCGCATGAAAAGCCGCAATGATCGGCTGATCTTCATAGATTAAAATTTCATCCTGAACGGCATCTACAGCATCAGCAAGCTTTTGATAATATAAATCAAAATTTTCCTGATATAAATTTTTTAATTCTTCTTCTGTATAAAATGCCTGATATTGATCCGGATCATCTGAAAAATCTGCTCCATTGAGTTCTGGATGCTGATCTGCAAAAGCTGCCTGCCGTTCTGCATACGTATGAGAAGCAATCACCTGTGCTTTGAGTGCTTCTTGCTCAAAAGAAACAGGCATTTCTGCACCCACTGCGCCGATCAGGTAAGATCTGAGGGGAATTTCCAAGATCTGCCCTGATTCTGTATCTAACACATGATAAATTCTTTCTGATTTTATGGCTTCTGTTGTCGGCGGCTCGGATTCTGTTGTTTCTTCTGGGACAGCATCGGCCTGTGTGGTGTGTGGCCGAATGCATTTAGCAGGGATCAATGGCAGACCCGTCAGCACTACACACAGGAAAAAATAAGTCAAAAATTTCTTTTTCAATGCATATGCACCTCTATGTTTAATATTTTTCTCAACAGCTTGACTTGTCAACGAAAAAATGCTATAATATTTCTGATAGAACAAATCAAACAGGAGGCATTTTGATTTATGAATAATATTTTATCAAATGCAGATATGCAAAATTTATGCAGTGAGCTGAAAAAAAATTCCATGATCGACCAGCAACTGTATCAAAAATTTCATATCAAGCGTGGACTTCGCCGGAGTGATGGAACAGGCGTACTTGCTGGGATCACAAATATCTGTAATGTTCATGGCTATGTTGTCAATGAAGGGGAAGTAGAACCGATTCCGGGGGAATTGGTTTACAGAGGTTATAATATCTATGATCTGGTGCATCATGCACAAAAAGAAAATCGCTATGGTTATGAAGAAACCGCTTATTTATTATTATTCGGCAAACTCCCCACAGCTGACCAGCTCGAAGCCTTTCAGCATTATCTCTCCATGCATCGGGCTTTACCGTCTGGATTTGTTGTTGACATGATGATGAAAGCACCCTCTAAAAATATCATGAATAAATTAGCCAGATCTATTTTATCTCTATATTCTTACAATGATGCAGACTGTGAAAGCACCAGTTTGGATGATGAAATGAAAACAGCTATCAGCCTGATTGCTAAAATGCCAATTATTATGGTCAATGCGTATCAGGTAAAAAGACGGCATTTTGACAATCAGACGTTATATATGCATCCGCTGAGACCTGAAGAACAAACAGCAGAAACGATCTTATCCATGCTGCGCCCTGATCGGGAATATACCAAAGAAGAGGCACAGCTTCTGGATTGTCTGCTGATGCTTCATGCAGAACATGGCGGCGGTAATAATTCTACTTTTACATGTCGAGTATTGACTTCTTCCGGAACAGATGCCTATTCGGCCTATTCTTCCGCAGTGTGCGCCCTCAAAGGCCCTAAACATGGCGGCGCAAATATCAAAGTTTCCGCTATGCTGGAAGATTTCAAAGCCAATGTCAAACACTGGGACAATGAAGGGGAAGTTGCTGACCATATCCGGAAAATTCTCATGAAACAGGCCAATGATGGCAGCGGCCTGATTTATGGAATGGGTCATGCTGTTTATACATTATCTGATCCCCGTGCAGTGATTCTCAAGAAAAAAGCATTTAAATTAGCTGCTGGCAAAGAGATTGAAGCCGAATTCCATCTGCTGGATACGATTGAAAGATTGACTCCTGTGATCATGAAAGAAGTCAAGGGCACAGAAAAAACATTCTGTGCGAATGTAGATATGTATTCTGGTCTTGTTTACAGAATGCTGAAAATACCAGAAGAATTATATACGCCCTTATTTGCTGTATCAAGAATGGCAGGCTGGGCGGCGCACCGGATGGAGGAACTTTTGACTGGTGGCCGCATTATTCGCCCTGCTTATAAAGCCCTTCCTAAGAAAAAGCATTATGTTCCGATCTCGGAAAGATAACATTTTTCTGCTTGTTCTGCTCTGCTTTCTATTCACAGGCTGTTCGATTGATCTTAATATTGATGCCATGCTGACACCGCCCAAACTCAGTGGTGAACAGGAACAAATCTATCAGGCTCTTGAAAATGCTGCCGGCTCAGGCATCCGGCTGAAATATCCCAAAAGTGGCAGTTATCTTTCTGCTTTTACCGTTGCAGATATTGACAATGATTCAGGAGATGAAGCCATTGTATTCTATGAAAAAACCAATGCCGCCGCTTCTGAAAGCGGTCTCCGCATGAATATTCTTGATAAAATTGATGGAAATTGGAAATCTATCTGTGATCGGGGAGCAGAAGGCTCAGAAATTGAGAAAATTATGATTTCTCCTCTGGGATGCAGTGACCAGATTAATATTATTGTCGGCTATAGTACAGCAAATCAATCTGAAAAATATTTATCCGTCTATGCATATGAAAATAATTATCTCGAACAGACGCTGACACATAGTTATGCTTTATTTGACATTGCGGAAACAGATCCGGAACGGCATCCGGATTTGATTCTCCTAGGAGCTGTCAGCACCGCAGAACAGGCATATGCCGCCGTGTATCGGCTGGAAGAAGATAAACATTATCATGAATATAAATATTTATTTGCAAATAATTATACAGAATATCACCAGCTCATCAATACCCGGCTGCCAGGCGGCCAAACTGTATTTTATATCGATGCGGCCGCAGGTACAGGCAATCTGCAAACAGAAGTACTCAATCTCGAAGAAACGGAAGAAATTGGCACACAGCTCGTCAATCAATGGCAAAGAGCTGGCCGGGGTACAGAGGAAACCATCCGCCGGGCAGGGCTTTCCTGCATGGATATTGATCATGATGGCGTTCCGGAAATTCCCGTTCAGACCGTATTTCCCGGCTATGAAGATGTGGCAGAATCGGAACAGCTTCGCATGACAAACTGGCTGACGATACAAGAAACTACTGTTTTTACAGAATATCAAAGTTATTATAATGCCAATGATGGCTATGTCTTCCTGCTCCCGGAAACATGGAAAAAACATGTGACCGTTCGCAACAGCATGACGGAAAATGAAATCCAGTTCTGTGCTTATGACGGTGAAATGCAGGAAGATATGCCCGTCCTGCTCCGGATTTATATGGCTTATGATGAAGCAGATCGTGATGATCATCTTGGTGCAGGCTATCAGCTGTTACACGCCAGAGGAACGGCAAGCTGTCTGATCAGATCAGAACCCGGACAAATGCTTTCCGTTCCTCTTGGGGATTTAATTTTATGTTTTGAATTTCTGGATTAATCAAAAGGAGAATTAATTATGAAAAAAATTCTTGTTTGTGAAGATGAGGACGTTATCCGGGATTGCGTTGTGATTAATTTAAAACGTGCCGGCTATGATGTCACAGATGTTAACTGCGGAGAACAGGCTTTACAAAAATTTGAAGAAGAAAACGGAAATTTTGATATTGTTCTGCTGGATATTATGATGCCCGGCATTGATGGCTTCACTGTCTGCAAACAGCTCAGAGCAAAAAGCCCTACACTCGGCATTATCATGCTGACTGCCAGAACTCAGGAAATGGATAAAGTCAGCGGCCTGATGATCGGCGCAGATGATTATATTACAAAACCCTTTTCTTTATCTGAATTAACTGCCCGTGTGGATGCGATTTATAGACGTGTCTGCATGAGTTTTGCAAGTGATGAAAAAAGCCCTGTGATTGAATCAGGGCCGTTTACGCTGAATCTCAAAAGCCGTACTGTTGCAAAACATGGCGTTCCGATTGATCTGACACAGGTAGAATATCAAATCTTAGAATATTTCATGAATAATAAAAATACCGCTTTGGATAGAGCCAGTATTTTAAATCATATCTGGGGCGAAAATTATTATGGTGATTACAAAATTGTAGATGTCAATATCCGCCGGATTCGTCTGAAAATTGAAGATGAACCGTCAAATCCACAATATATTGTCACCATCTGGGGCTATGGCTATAAATGGAATGATAAAGTCTGAAAAACAACCCAAAAAAAGAAGTATCACACAGCGATGGATTATTAATAATCTGGCTGTGATGATTCTAATCATGATCGCCCTAGTATTAGGATTTGTCTATGCTGTCCAGACATTTTATTATACCAGTGCCCGGCAGACATTGACAGCAGAATTGACTTCTGTTGTCAATATTCTGAGCCGATATGCACAAGATTCTGATACAAATCTATCATCTGAAATGCGGCGTACATTTGAAAGCTTTTCTGCAAAGGACAGAATGGAACTCATGGCGGTGAATGCTAAAGGCCGTGTTGTGCTGACTTCTTCCGGATTTTCCCCGGCGGCAGATACTTCCGTACCGGATTATGATAATCTGCATGGCGGCGGGGAGGGCTACTGGGTCGGCAAAGCCGAAAATCAAGAAAAAATCATGGCCGTCTGTATGGATATTTCTTCTTTTAGTTCAGAATATGACGCTGTTCGTGTTGTCTGTTCCCTTACAGAAGTAGATCATGCTGTTGATGGCATTGTCATCGCTGCTATTGTCGTTTGTGCTGTGATTCTCTCTATGCTAATTCTAACCGGAATCTATTTTGTCGGCAGCATCATCCGGCCAATTACACAGGTCAGCCGCATGGCTGGAAAATTCGCAAAAGGCGATTTTTCAAGCCGCATTCAGTATGGCAATTCTGATGAAATCGGCGATCTATGTACAGCGATCAATCATATGGCGGATGAACTCTCTCATGCGGAAGACATGAAAAACGAATTTATTTCATCCGTATCGCATGAATTAAGAACACCCTTGACAGCAATTAAAGGCTGGGCAGAAACAATTTGCATGTGTGAGAATGATCCCGAAACGATCCGGAAGGGCATGAACGTGATCACGAACGAAACCGGAAGACTTTCCCAGATGGTCGAGGAATTACTGGATTTTTCCAGAATGCAGAGCGGTCATTTTACCCTCCAGAAAGCTACTATGGATGTACTCGCCGAACTTGGTGACGCTGTCTTGATTTATATGAATAAAACCACACAGGATAATATCAAGATCGAATATGATGAACCCGAAATGCTGCCATTTGTCTACGGTGATAAAAATCGCATACGTCAAGTATTTATTAATATCATCGACAATGCAATTAAATATTCCGATCCCGGCGGACATGTCCGGATCAGAGCATTTGAAAAAGAGGGAAATGTGTGTGTGCGAATCGCAGATGATGGCTGTGGTATTAAAGCGTCAGATCTACCCAAAATCAAAATTAAATTCTATAAGCCCAATCACACCCGACGAGGTTCAGGGATCGGGCTGGCGGTTGCAGATGAAATTATTACTGCTCATGGGGGAACACTTGAAATTGAAAGTCAGGAAGGTGTTGGCACAACTGTTCTGATCACACTCCCCCCCGAACAGCATGATTAAGAAAGAAGTGATTTTTTGAGCGAACAGAAACAAGAATCCTGTGTCATGAATCCGCATAAAAGCAAGATCGGCGGACAAGCTCTGATTGAGGGCGTTATGATGAAAGGCAAATTCCGGGGGGCAATGGCCTGCCGTCTGCCTGACGGATCAATCGATGTGGAAACATGGGATATCCCTCAAAATCGGCCATGGTATCGCAAAATTCCCCTGATCCGTGGCGTGTACAGCTTTATCTTCTCCATGAAAGATGGCTATCAATGCTTGATGAAATCAGCAGAAAAACAGATGACTGAAGAAGAAGCAGAAACAGAAGAACAGCCTTCTGCATTTGAATCATGGCTGGATTCCCATTTTGATGAAAAAACTGCTGAGGGTATCATGATGATTGGCATGATTCTGGGCGTGGTCTTTGCAATGGGATTATTCCTGTTTCTTCCGAAATGGCTGGTTGGATTAATCCCACCATTGACACAAAACAGAGTGATTCAATCTTTCGCAGAAGGCATTATTAAAATTATAGTCTTCATCGGCTATATGGCCGCTACGAGCCTGATGAAAGAAATGCGCCGGACTTATGAATATCATGGCGCAGAACATAAAACAATTGCCTGCTTTGAGGCAGGACTTCCTTTGACAGTTGAAAACGTACAAAAACAGATTCGTCTGCATCCGAGATGCGGCACAAGCTTTATTTTCCTGACATTATTTATCAGCATTTTTGTCATGTGTCTCGTGCCGTTTACAATTCCATGGGAAAGATTTCTTTGCAGTCTCGTGCTGATGCCTATCACTGTGGGCTGTTCGTTCGAATGCATTCAATTTGCAGGGCGCAGCTCCAGCCTGATTGCAAAAATCATTTCATGGCCAGGCTTACAGATTCAGAGAATCACCACAAAAGAGCCGGATGCTTCACAGATTGAAATCGCAATTGCCGCCATGAAGCCCTGCATTCCTGAAAATTTAGAGGATGATCAATGGTAAACGCATTAAAACAAAAGCTTTCTGATGCCAATATTCCTGATTCTGATTTTGAATTCAAGTGTATGCTGGAACAGATCACCGGGGACAGATTTCGCCGGACACTTACGGCTGAACAGGAACAGGCTCTCACTGCCATGATTCAGAAACGCATCAGCGGCGAACCTTTGCAATATCTCCTTGGCGAATGGGAATTTTATGGCATGCGTGTCTTTGTTGGTCATGGCGTACTGATTCCACGACCTGAAACAGAATGTCTGATTGATCTGCTTCTTGACTGGATTCAAAAACATCCTGTGAAGCATATCATAGATCTTTGCACTGGATCAGCCTGTATTGCCTTGGCTCTGAAAAAGCATCTTCCAGATATTAAAATTTCCGCTGTGGAATACAGCTCTGAAGCTTTGGCATATGCACAGAAAAATATTTCTTATCACAAGCTTGCCATTGATCTGATTCAGGGGGATGTGCTGGATTCTGCAACGGCTTGCTGTTTTCAAAACATAGATCTCATTATCAGCAATCCACCCTATCTGACATATCAGGAAATGCAGGAACTGCAAACAGAAGTCCGGCATGAGCCTTTTTCTGCATTATCCGGCGGCGCAGATGGTTTATATTATTACCAGCAAATTCCGGCTATATGGAAATCTGCCCTGCATCCCGGCGGATTGCTCGCCTTTGAGATCGGCTCTCAGCAGGGAACAGCGGTCTCCCAAATTCTGAAAGCTCATGATTTCGCTCATATCCAGATTATACAAGATCTGGAACACCGTGACAGAATTGTGACCGGCTTGAAAAAATAAAATTTCTCAGTTTGATCAATTCTGAATAACTGATATGCTATAATATATACATAAAGAAAAGCAAATATCAGAACTCATGCAGGAGGTATTGAACAGGAGGTGAAAATATACTCAAATATAGATAAATGCAGACAGAAAAAGAAGTCCGAAGATACCTAAAAAGAGGAAATCCATGGTATTCGTTTGTGCTGACTTGACAGCAGGCGTAGCTGTGGGAAATCCATACCGACTGAAATATTACGGTATAAGCGGCAGGGTAAGACCTGCAAAGGGTACAGTGAGCCCAGGTCTGAATCAAACATAAATTTAATTATAATGAAAGGAGAGCTACTTGAGAAAAGATTTACAGTATGCACAGAAACGCATTTGTAAATATGTACCGTAGGCGATACGGGAATTTACGCCTGTGGACTGTACATGAACTTGTGAGTAGATAGTACTTGTCACTATCAAAAGCATACAGGTTGAAGCAGGTATTTTCTCAATATGGGTATATTTGTCCATATTTTGAGTAGCAGGTAAATGAAAATGGCAAAAGCAAAAGCAAAACCTGAAAAGAGTGCTATCTATCAAGCACCAGCAACCCGTGAAGAGAAAAAAGCCGCTCTGGATCATGCCATTAAGATGATTGAAAAACAATTTGGTCAAGGAGCTGTCATGCGTCTCGGCCAGCAGGCAAAAATGACTGTCGATGTCATCCCCACTGGCTCTATGACGCTGGATCTTGCGCTTGGCGTGGGTGGTGTCCCCCGTGGCAGAATTATCGAACTCTATGGCCCTGAAAGCTCCGGAAAAACAACCGTGGCTTTGCATATCGTCGCAGAAGCCCAGAAAATGGGCGGAGAAGCCGCATTTATTGACGTTGAACATGCGCTTGATCCTAAATATGCAAAACAGCTCGGTGTTAATATTGATAATCTCCTTGTCGCTCAGCCTGACAGCGGTGAACAAGCTCTCGAAATTGCAGAATCTCTTGTCCGCTCCGGTGCAATTGATGTTCTTGTTGTCGATTCTGTCGCCGCTATGACAACCAAAGCTGAAATTGATGGCGAAATGGGTGATAATCATGTTGGCCAGCTGGCTCGCCTGATGTCTCAGGCAATGCGGAAATTAACTTCTGTTGTTTCAAAAACTGGTTGTGTTGCGATTTTTATTAATCAGATCCGTGAAAAAATCGGCGTTCTGTATGGCAACCCTGAAACCACTCCCGGCGGCCGTGCCCTGAAATTCTATGCAACGATCCGCATGGATGTTCGCAAAGGCGAAATTCTCAAAGAAAACGGCGTTCCGATCGGCAACAGAATGAAAGTCAAAGTTGTTAAAAATAAAGTCGCTCCCCCCTTCCGGGAATGCGAATTTGATAACATCTATGGCAAAGGCATTTCCCGTGACGGCGAAATCATGGATCTGGCTGTTGAGCTGGATATTATCAAGAAAAGCGGCTCTTGGTTCAGCTATCAGGATCAGAAACTTGGTCAGGGGCGTGACAATGTCAAGCAGATGCTGGCTGACAATGAAGAATTCAGAAAAGAGATCGAGGCCAAAATTCTTGAACACATGAGTGAAATCGATCTCTTACCAGAAGAATCCGGAGAAGAAGAAGCCGCTCGCAAAGCATCTGAAACACTCAGCTCCGAACCCGAGGAAACAGAAAATGCCCCTGTTAATCTGGATGCTGATGCCGATGAAGATTATGAAGAATTTGACCCTACGGAATAATAACATGAAAACGATCATCAAAGAAATTACCAGAAAAAAAAATTATTATGAAGTACGCACGGAATACGCCGTCTATGAAATAGACGGCGAATTCGTGCGGCAATATCATTTGCAGCCAAGCACATATTTCGAAGAAGAATCCCTCAGAGAATTGCATCAAAAATCCCGTTTCCGCCGGGCTTATCGAAGAGCCTGCTATCTGCTGGATGAACGTGATTATTCTTACTGTATCATGTATCAAAAACTCATGCATACTTATCAAGATCGAGAATTATGCGATCATGTCATGGATCAGCTTGTGCAATGCGGTGCGATCAATGACCGGCGTTATGCAGAACGCTATGCCGAATTTTTGATTGCAACCCGGAAATATGGCATTCATCGGGCACGGCTGGAAATGCTCAGAAAAGGACTTGACAAGCATCTCATAGAAGAAGCCCTCTCTGCTTATGAGGAAACCGCAGAAACACAGGTTTTTGAAGTACTTGCTAAAAAATACGGCAGTATCCTGATTGATCCACAGGATATGAAAACCCGTAATAAAGCCCTTTCTGGTATGCTCCGGCTTGGATATGATTATGCATCTGTCCGGAATGCGATTGAAAATTATTTTGCAGAACAGGAGGATGACTGATGTCAGTCAAAGTATGTGTCGTGTCTCTGGGATGCGATAAAAATCTAGTCGATTCAGAGCGTATGCTCCGGAAACTCCGGTCACATGGCTATGAATTAGTAACTGAATTCGGCGATTCAGATGTTGCTGTTGTTAATACCTGCGGTTTTATCCAATCCGCCAAAGAAGAAGCCATTGAAACCATTCTTGAAATTGCCGCCCTCAAACAGGAAGGTCAGATTAAAAAGCTGATCCTTACCGGATGCCTAACAGAACGTTATCGAGAACAAGCCGCAGAGGAATTCCCCGAAGCGGATGCGGTCATTGGAATCGGCAATGATAAAGATATTATTGATGTTCTTGATAAAGTCCTCCATGGTGAAAGAATTGTCCAATTCGCTCCTAAAACGGATTTAGAACAAACAGGCGAAAGAATTATTTCTACCCTTCCATTTTTTTCTTATCTCAAAATTGCAGAAGGCTGCTCTAATGGCTGTACTTACTGCGCCATTCCCATGATCCGTGGAAAATATAGAAGCGTGCCTTTTGAAGATGTCATTGCCGAAGCCCGTCAACTTGCGGATTATGGCGTGACAGAATTAAACATCATCGCTCAGGATACTACTCGTTATGGGGAAGATCTATATGGCGTTTCCAAACTCCCCGAACTCCTCACAGAATTATGTCAGATCAGCGGCCTGAAATGGATCAGATTATTATACTGCTATCCGGAACGCATCACAGATGCATTAATAGATGTGATTGCAAAAGAAGATAAAATAGTCAAATATTTGGATATGCCAATTCAGCATTGCAATGATCAGATCTTAAAAAGAATGCGCCGCCCTACGACAAATCAAAATCTGCGTGAATTAATGCAAAAACTCCGTGACAGAATCCCGGAGATCATCCTCCGGACAACATTGATCACCGGCTTTCCCGGCGAAACAGAACAACAGTTCAATGAACTTGCTGAATTTGTCAGAGATCAAGAATTCACTCATCTGGGCTGTTTTGCCTATTCACAGGAAGAAGGCACACCTGCCGGAAATTTCCCCGATCAAATCCCCGAAGAAATTCGTCAGCATCGTGCTGATATTATCATGGAACAGCAAATGCAGATCAATTCTGCATATAATGCCCGTCAGCTGGGTACGATCAAAATAGCTGTTGTTGAAGGCTTTGACAAATGGGCAGGCTGTTATTTCGGACGCACTGCGGCAGATGCCCCGGATATTGATGGAAAAATTTTCTTCTCATCAGAAACAAAGCTCTCCTGCGGCCAATATGTACAGATCAGGATCACTGATACCCTAGATTATGACCTGATCGGTGAGGTGGTTTCATGAATCTGCCAAATAAACTCACTCTCATGCGGATTATTTTGATCCCGTTTTTTATGTTGTTTCTATACTGGGACATTCCCTATCATATGACCATTGCATTTATCATTTTTGCGGCGGCATCCATCACAGATGCATTAGACGGCAAAATAGCCAGAAAATATAATCTGGTAACGACATTCGGAAAATTTGCCGATCCGCTGGCAGATAAAATTCTTGTCTTGGCTGCGCTTGCCTGTCTTGCGGATATAAATGCCCCTGGCATTCCTGTCAATGGCATTGTCATTACGATCATCGCCGCAAGGGAATTCATGGTTTCTGGTCTGCGTCTGGTGACGGCTGAAAAGGGCGTTGTGGTTGCCGCTGGAATTTGGGGAAAACTCAAAACGGCCTTTACTATGATCACGATTGTTTTGATTCTGATCTGGTTGATGTGCATTGAAGATTTTAATATTATCTGTGATGGTGGTACAACCGCAATGATCACTTTGATTCTGACGGCTCTTGTCTGGATTTCTGTGATTTTAACGATCATATCTGGTGGAATCTATCTAAAAGGCTATGCCAAATATATTGATACTAAATAAGAAAAGACCGCTTTGGGCGGTCTTTTTTTATGCTACATTCAGAATCATCTTCATGATCACCAAAGAATCAGAAGCATCCGGGATGCCATTCTGATTGCAGTCCACAGCATGGAGCTGATCAGAAGAAAGTTCTGCTTTCCCGTAAATCGCTTTATTGATCAAGATCACATCCATAATATTCACACTGCCATCTGCATTGGCATCACCAGAAACGATTTCCAAGAGCGATTTCTCAAGAATGGCAGGATTCAGGATTTCCATTTCCGCCTTGACTTCATCACCGGAAACAGCGCAAAGCACTTGATCACCAATCTGAATGCTTTCCGGATTTACACCTTCATAGGAACAGCTGGCAATTGCAAGAAATTCTGTACTCCAATGAGTATAGGCATCTCTGTAAAGATTGCCCTCCGCATCTTCAAAAATGATCACACAGTTAGCATGATCTATTACTGTGAGCTTTTTAGTTTCAAAATAATCAGAAGCTTTTCCAAGATATTCTATTTTCAAAATATTCTCAGAAGCATACCAGCCTGGAAACATAGGATCAATTGCGCCGTTATACTCTATGCTCACGACATCATCACAAGAAAGCTTAAAATTTCCACAAAATTCCAAAAATATCTTTGTTCAATTTCACCAGTTTTCAAATTCCTTTCAGAAGCTTCTACTATAATAACAATGCAATTTTGATTTTATTGGAAAATTTTTAAATTTCGTCTATTTGCATAAAAATCAAAAAAAATATATTCTTTTTTTGTTATTTAATCCAACAGAATTCTATCGGAAATCATGATTAAATTTCCTGAAATGATTGACATTCTGCCCGGAGTTTGTTATAATTAAAACAGGGATTATCAGTAAAAGTGAGGGTTCTGTTTTGGAACGAAATAAAAAACGTGACCAGTATAAACACCTGATTTCTTTTTTTTCCGCTGTGATATTGCTCGGAATGCTGACAAGTCAGTTTGCAGGTATTTGGTATAATGATTATCTGGATGTGCTAGCTTTGCCATTTTATCGGCGAGGACATTGGGCAGTCATCGGGATCTATGCTGTCGTGACATTTTTGTTTTTTCGGGTGTATAATGCGTTCCGTGTCGGGTATCTGCAAAAAACAGATGCATTGATCTCACAAGTGCTGGCTGTCTGCTGTTCCAATGCAGTGACATATCTGCAATTGAGTGTGATCCTTCGTGCATTTGCCGATCCTGCCCCCTTGATCCGCCTGACTTCTCAGGAATTTGTGATTGTCGTGTGCTGGACTTTTCTGGCACAGAAAATTTATTTTTTCCTGTATCCGCCCCGAAAGCTGATTATTGTGTATAATACCCCATCCGCCGCCGCTTTGGTTATGAAAATGAGCTATCGAGTAGATAAATATATGATCTGTGAATCTGTTAGCGCAAAAACAGATTATAAAATTATGACAGAGAAAATTATGAAATATGACGGGGTAATCATCTGCGATTTGCCTGAAGCACTCAGAAATGAACTTGTCAAATTTTGTTTTGCTGAAAAATTAAGGGCGTATATTGTCCCTGAAATATCAGATATTATTATCAGGGGTGCAGATGATCTCCGGCTGTTTGATACGCCTTTGTTATTATGCCGGAATTACGGATTGACAGTAGAACAGAAATTTTTAAAACGCCTGTTTGATCTGCTGTTCTGCGTGATCGCATTAATTCCGGCCTTGCCTGTAATGGGAATTTGTGCGCTGGCAGTAAAGCTTTGTGATGGCGGAAAGATTTTTTATCAGCAGAAGCGACTCACAGAAAACGGAAGAGAATTTATGTTATATAAATTCCGAAGCATGATACCAGATGCGGAACAGCATGGGGCACAGCTGGCCGAAGAGAATGACACAAGAATTACACCCGTCGGGCGGATTTTGAGAAAATTCCGGCTGGATGAGTTGCCGCAGTTATTTAATATTCTCAGAGGAGATATGTCTGTGGTAGGCCCTCGCCCTGAAAGGCCGGAATTATGTACAGAATATGAAAAACAGTTTCCAGAATTCCGGTTTCGTCTGCGTGTCAAGGCGGGGCTAACAGGCTATGCACAAGTCACGGGCGTTTATGATACTGCGCCGCATGATAAATTAAAAATGGATCTCATGTATATTGAAAATTATTCTTTGCTGAAAGATATACAAATTATACTAATGACGATCAAGATCATGCTGTTTCCGACGCAGAAAACCAATGAAGAATTATTCAGCGAACATCAGAAAAAGGAGTAGAATTTATGAAATTAACAGCTGTCATCATGGCAGGGGGAAAAGGGGAAAGATTTTGGCCGAAAAGCCGCTTAAACTGCCCCAAACAATTTTTATCACTGACAGGCGACGGAGAAACCATGCTGCAAAAAACGGTCAGACGATTAGAGCCATTAGTGCAGATAGAAGATATTTATCTTGTCACAAATGCCGAATATCTGACATTAGTCCGGGAACAGATTCCGGATCTGCCGGAGGAAAATATTCTTTCTGAACCATGTCCCCGGAATACTGCCCCATGCATTGGGCTTGCGGCTTCGGTCATCGCTAAAAAATATGGGGATGCGATTTTATTCGTTCTGCCGTCGGATCATCTGATTCATGCAGAAGAAATTTATTTAAATACGCTCAAAAAAGCCGCAGATGCCGCCATGCAAGACGAAAATCTGATCACATTGGGGATCACTCCGACTTATCCGGAAACGGGATACGGCTATATTAAATATCGGCGTGGAAGCAATCAGAATGGCGTATATGCTGTAGAAAAATTTGTAGAAAAGCCGGATCTGCCAACAGCTAAATCTTATCTGAAAGCGAAAAGCTATTTATGGAACAGCGGCATGTTTATCTGGAAAGCATCCAGTATTCTGAAAAATATGCAAAAGCACATGCCGGAATTATTTGCCGGACTTGCCCCCATTGCAGAAGCCTGGGGGACAGTTGATTTTGAAAAAATTTTAAATCAGAAATTCCCTGCACTTCCATCAGAATCAATTGATTTCGGCATTATGGAAAAAGCAGAAAATATTTATACCATTCCGGGGGGATTTGGCTGGGATGATGTCGGCAGTTGGCTGGCATTGGAAAGAATCAATTCTACGGATGAAAATAATAATATGCTGGAGGGGGATGTGATCAGCATCGCAAGCCGGAATTGTACCATATGCGGAAACAGCCGGACGATTGCATTGCTTGGAGTATCGGATCTGATTGCAGTTGATACAAATGATGCATTGCTGATCTGTCATAAAAATAGTACACAAGAGATCAAGAAAATTCTGGCAGAACTCAAAGCAAAGAACAGGCTGGAATTATTATAATTACTAAGGAGTATTCATTATGAAAAAAGCGTTGATCACCGGAATCACCGGGCAGGATGGCTCTTATCTGGCAGAGCTTTTACTGGAAAAGGGCTATGAAGTTTATGGCATCTGGAGAAGAAAGGCCAATGTGGATTATGGCAATATTGCCCATCTGAAAGATCAGATTCATCTGATTTATGCAGATATGACCGATCCTATTTCTTTGATCTCGGCTATGCAGGAATCGCAGGCGGATGAAGTCTATAACTTAGCAGCACAATCATTTGTAGCAGCAAGCTGGGGAACACCCCTCGGCACAGCAGAGATCAATGCATTAGGTGTAACAAATTTGCTAGAAGCTATCCGGATTGTAAAGCCTTCAGCTAGATTTTATCAGGCTTCTACTTCTGAAATGTTCGGCCTTGTGCAGGAAATGCCTCAGACAGAAAAAACGCCGTTCTATCCAAGAAGCCCCTACGGTGTAGCGAAATTATACGGCCATTGGATTACAAAAAATTACAGGGAAAGCTATGGCTTATTTGCTTGTTCCGGCATTTTATTTAATCATGAATCTGAACGCCGTGGATTAGAATTTGTCACTAGAAAAATTTCCCATGCTGTCGCTAATATCAAAGCCGGGCGGCAAGAATTTGTAGAATTGGGCAATCTGGATTCTAAACGGGATTGGGGACATTCTAAAGATTATGTTAAAGCCATGTGGCTGATGTTACAGCAGGATGCGCCGGATGATTATGTCATTGCCACGAATGAAACTAGAACCGTTAGGGAATTTGTAGAAACTGCCTTTGCCTGTGCTGATATTCCAGTGATCTGGGAGGGGGAAGGCGTGAATGAAATCGGCAAAGATCAGAACACCGGAAAAATCATTGTTCGGATCAATCCCAAATTCTTCCGCCCTGCCGAAGTGGATGTATTACTTGGCAATCCTGCAAAAGCAGAACAAAAATTAAATTGGAAACGGGAAATTGCATTTCCGGAATTAGTCCGCCGCATGGTGGAACATGATATTGCATTATTAAATGAGAATCGCATTTGATGCCTTGCCTTTATTAGGCAAAAAAACAGGGATCGGCTATTGTGAAGCTGGTCAGATCCGGGCTATGATGCAGGCACATCCGGAAAATCAATATCAGCTGAATTATTTTGCTATTAAAGACCGTAAGCAAAAGCATCAGGAAATCAGCCAATATCTGCATACAAATGCATCGGAAAAGCAAGTATTCGGCTCTCCTTATGTCTACCGGATCATGTCAGGGCTAATCCCTCTGCCATATGATTTATTCTTTGGCCAAGAATCAGACATCACGCATTTTTTTAATTATATCATCCCTCCGGGCGTATGCGGAAAAAAAATAGTCACTGTGCATGATATGGTATATAAAGCCTACCCGGATACTGTGCGAAGCCGCACAAGGCATATGTTGGAACTTGGGCTTTTCCAATCCATGCAGAGAGCTGACAGGATTATTACAGATTCTGCATTTTCAAAATCAGAAATTTTGCGATATTATCCTGTTTTTGCCGAAAAAATCCGTGTTGTTCCATGCGGTGTAGATCCTGCCCAGTTTCATCCATGCGGATCAGAACAGATTCGCAATATCTGTGATAAATATAAAATCACAGGGGATTATTTTCTCTATCTTGGAACGCTTGATCCTAGGAAAAATCTGCAAATGCTGATCAAAGCTTATGAACTGCTTGTCAGAAAGCATAAAAATATGCCCTATCTGGTGCTTGCTGGTGCGAAGGGGCTGGCTTATGGCGATATTCTCAAACAGATTACAGAATCCGGACTGCAAAAGCAAATTCTTTTGCCGGAATATATTGCAGAAGAGGATGTATGCGCTTTCATGAGTGGTGCAACTGGATTTTTATTTCCGTCTGTTTATGAAGGCTTTGGAATGCCGCCGCTGGAAGCGATGGCCTGCGGAACGCCTGTGATGATCACAAATCGGGCATCCCTTCCCGAAGTGACCGGAGATTGTGCCCTGATTATTCATCCTGATCCAAAAGAAATGGCCGCCGCTATGTATTTCTTAGCTACAGATCAGGCACTCCGGAAGGATCTGCATATCCGAGGTTTGAAACGAGCAAAATTATTTTCATGGGAACGAAGTGCAGATTTATTATATCAGATCTATCAAGAAGCAATGCCGGGGTGATTATGTGAACATTCTGGAAGTGAATAAATTCTTTCCGCCGCATATCGGCGGAATTGAAACTATCATTGCACAGCGAGCTTATTATTTATCCAAATTTCCGGATACCAAAATCAAAGTATTAGTCTGTCAGGAACAGGGGGCAGGGAAAACAGAAATACTCCGGGGGATTGAAATCATTCGCTGCGGAAGCATTGGGACTTATTTTTCTTGTCCGGTCTCCTTTTCATTTTTCTGGAAATTCCGGGAGCTGTCAGAATGGGCGGATGTGATCGAATTTCATACCCCCTTTCCGCCGGGGGATCTGGCCTGTCTGCTGTCAGGCTGTCGCTGTCGAGTGGTGATTTCCTGGCATAGCGATATTATTCGACAAAAAAAGCTGTTATTTTTCTATCAGCCTGTGCTTCGGGCATTTCTCAAACGTGCAGATTGCATTATCACGGCCACCCAGGGGCATATTGATGGCTCTGCATTTCTTCCCGAATTCCGGGAAAAATGCAAAATTATTCCGTATCCGGCAGAAAAGCAGAAACACCAGCATTTCACTCCCATCCTGACAAAGAAATTATATCAGCAAGGCCGGATAAAATTATTATTTGTCGGACGGCTGGTGTATTATAAAGGCGTGGAAATATTATTAAAAGCCTTTCGGCAGGTGAAGCACTGCGAATTATTTTTATGCGGAACAGGCGTACTTGAGCCCGATCTCCGGAAAAAAGCCGCCGGAATGCCTGTGCATTTTCTGGGAAATCTATCTCATGAAAATTTGCAGTCTGCCTTTGCTGACTGTGATATTTTTATTCTTCCCTCTGTAGAAAATGCAGAAGCTTTCGGAATCGTCCAGATGGAAGCCATGGCCTATGGAAAACCCGTGATTAATACAGATCTGCCGACAGGCGTTCCCTATGTCAGCATTGATCATGAAACCGGGCTGACCGTACCGCCCAAAGATGTCAAAGCATTGGCCGAAGCGATTACAATATTAGCTTCTTCTCCGGAACTCCGGAAACAGTACGGAGAAAATGGAAAACTACGCATTGAAAAATATTATAACTGCGAACGGATCATGAAACAAATTTATGAAATTCTGAAAGGGTGATTATTTGGATGCATTAATTATAGGCGCAGGCGGTTTTGCAGGTTCTTACCTGATTCAGGAACTTGTTTCCCATGGTCTGCATGTCGGAGCAACAAAGCTTTCCCATGAGCATATTTCCTCTTCGCTCTGTGATGTGTTTGATCTGGATATTTTATATCAGAATGAAATCCGGCGTTTGCTGGAAGCACACCGCCCTGCACAGATTTATCATTTAGCGGCGCAAAGCTCTGTTGCCGCTTCATGGAAACAGCCAGAGCTGACGATAGATATTAATCTCAAAGGCGCACTGCATTTGCTGGAAGCCGTGCGCAGTATCGAGCATTATTACCCAAGAATTTTATTAATTGGCTCTGGAGAAGAATACGGCTATATCCGATCAGAAAGCCCCATTGCAGAAGAAACACCCCTCAGACCAGGAAATCCATATGCAGTGACAAAAGCATGTCAAACTATGCTGGGGCAGATCTATGCCCGATCTTACGGCATGGGGATCGTATTAGTCAGAGCATTTAATCATATCGGCGTTGGGCAGCTGCCGCATTTTGTAGCGGCTGATTTTGCCCTGCAAATCGCTGAAATTGAAGCAGGTCTCCGTCCGCCTGTGATGCAGGTCGGAAATCTGTCTGCCCGGCGTGATTTCTCCGATGTCCGGGATATGATGCGAGCCTATTATTTATTAATGCAAAAAGGCTGTGCAGGTGAAATCTATAACGCCGGGAGCGGTCATGCCGTTTCGATTCAGGAATTATTGCAGATTTTGCTTGATCTAAGTCATGAATCTATCGTGATTGAACAAAATCCGGCCAAAATGCGGCCTTCTGATATTCCAGTCATTCAGGCAGATATTCATAAGCTTGTAGAAGATACCGGCTGGAAACCAGAGTATTCTTTAGAAGAAACGCTACAGACAATGCTGAATCATAACCGGAGAAATTTTGGAATTTTATCATGAAAGGCGGGAATTATCTTGAATGCAAAAACATATGAATCCGTGCAGGGGATCGGGAAAACCGGCCAGACACTGGAAAGTTTCGGTGAAGCACAGAATCAGCTGAATGCGGAAATGCTGAAAGAACTGCGTGTCATTCAGCTCCAGACAAATATGCTCCTCCGTCAGATGCTCGAAGCACAAACCGAAATCACAAAGCTGAAAGAAGAACAGGTAAAATATATTCTAAAGCTGTCAAAATGCGAAGCAGAATTAGAAAGCCTGCGGCAAAATGCCGCAAAACTCAGCCGCTATGAAGCCGAAATTGAAAACCTGCATCAGGAAGTCGATCGGCTGAAGCTTACCGCTCGGCTGAATACAAATGCGATTGACCGCATGACACGCAAGGCCAATGAAGCAGATGAATCATGAAAAAATCCCCCATCAGGGGGATTTTTTTAATAATTTCAGCGTTTTTCCATCAGGTTCACCATGATAAAACTGATCCAGCACTTTCTGAAAAACCGTCAATTCCGGTTCAGCCTCCCGGAAGAGTGTCATACTAGATCTAAGCTTTTTGACATCGATAGAACTGCCCATCACTGGCAGAGGGTCAGACTGATGCAAATCCAGCAGAGCCTGAGAAATTTCCAGCAGTCTCGCACGGAGCACTGGATGCTGTAAATAGGCTTTTGCTTCTTCCAGATCTTCGATTCCGTAATAATAGGCAGTATTGCTTTTAGATAATGCTTTCAGCTGGGGGAAAATATACCAGATCCAATGACTGACTTTTCTGCCATTGCGGATTTCACTCAATGCCTGCTCATAACCAGAATACAGACTTTCCTGTGCTTTGAGGAATTTTTCTGTCATGCAGATCATCCTTTCTAATCAAAATCATTTTATGATTTTTATTATATCACAATTCTGCACAAATGTCAAGTCTATTCTGCATATTCATACATTCAAGAAACGTTGACAAAGAATTTTTTTCACTGAAAAAAGCATAACGAAAATGTGACATCCTCCCCCACCTATAGAGGTGGGGGATTCCTTGCTAACTTTTGTTAAAGCCTATTGTTCAGCTCAGATAAACATTTATGGAAATAGTTGCATTTATGGAAATAGTTGCATTTATCAAAGGTTAGCAAGAAACCCCCCGCTTCTAAAGCGGTGGATGA
>DJXD01000077.1 GCA_002449585.1 Ruminococcus sp. UBA7013 | reverse complement strand
AAACAGAAATAGCTGCTTCGGAAGAAATCACAGAAACGGAAACAGATAATCCAGCAGAAAATATTATGCCGTTTCTGGAAAAAAGCGGAACAGATATAGAACAATTGGAAGATTCTTCTCAACTGATTATTGTACAATCATATGGAACAAATGCAGATATATTTCTGTTTGAATGCAATGCATCTGGCTGGAATGAATATCATGAAACATATGGCGTTGTTGGGAAAAATGGTGTCAGCGCAGAAAGCCGGGAAGGTGATTATCGTACCCCAAAAGGCTTATTTCCTCTTGGATTTGCTTTCGGTACGGATACAATGGAAGGATTAGCAATTGAATATCGAAAAACAAATTCTCGTTGCTATTGGGTAGATGATCCAGAATCTGAATTCTATAATCAATGGGTTGAAAGTGATCAGATTCGTTGGAATAGTGCTGAACATCTTGCTGATTATCCGACTGCTTATCATTATTCTGTTGCAATTAATTATAACATGAATCCGGTTGTTCCTGGCGCAGGATCTGCTATTTTTCTACATTGCAAAACAAATTCCTATACAGCTGGCTGTGTAGCCATCCCTGAAAAAGAGATGCTCATCGTTCTGCATTGGCTGGATGAAACAAAAAATCCTATGATATTGATTTATTAATCAAAATCCCCTGCCTGGCAGGGGAACTTTCATTCATCTGTGATTCCGGAACAAATATTTTCAAAAAATCCGCTTTGCAGATAAAAAATAAGATAGCCATAAGAATTGCCTGATGTTGCCACAGGTCTGTTATTATCATCAAAAGTCAGTTCTGAGGATTCATCATAGTTTCCGCTGAAAACAAGAATATCATCTGATTTATTCCAATTGGCAGAAATCTCTTTCTGAACCTCTTCCGGCATCAATGCAATGCTGGTATAATGTTCCGGCGTGAGATGATAAATATTAACTTCTGTTACATCAGAAGCAATATAACTTTTGTTCATGTGATACAAAAAAGGCTGACTGTATCCGCCTGCTGTGAACTGATAAGGATAATCACTATCATATCCCACAAAGAACAGATCTGGATTATCTGTAACACGTCCCTGATATAAAGCATCCAGAATTGCGCCATCTGTCATATTATGATTACAAAGTACCCATGTCCGAAGTATTTTCTTTTGGCCATTAATATCAATTTCTTTCGAGACTTGTTTATACTGATCAAAGATCTGATATTCATCAGAATTGGGAGTAAAAAGATAATAACAATTTCCGGCTGGAATCATGAGAAAATCTGCATATTCCTGCTGATAGATCTGGATAGGCTCTGCATCTGCGGTGCGAGAAATCCCCCACATATCCGTATGAGATTGATAAGCTCTTTTGGCCAAAGCTTCTGTTGCAGAAATCTGTCCGCTGCCCTGCTTGATAGATGTGATTTCTGCATTAAATTCATCTTCGCCACCAAGGGTATATTTTGCTGTATAGACCAGCTGAGCAAAATCTCCGGGAAGCATACCATCCTGTTCGAGCGTATCGGCAGGATATTCTTCAGGATACATATCCGGGAATTCTCTATATGACAGATTCAGCAGCATTAATATGCGATTATCTGGTTTCTGACAGCATATGACAACATCTGTCCGTTCTTTTCCATATTTTATTTCCGGTTGCTTTTTTTCGTCGGAAATCGTTTGCTGTTGATCAATTATGATGATACTGCTGACAATTGCTTGATACAGCAGCATAAAAATCACTATGACCAATATCAGCATCAGGATTGGAAGGATCATATTTTGTTTTTTCATCAATAGGCGGCAGACTGCTCCTGACTTTTCAGACTAGGGAAGAAAGCCGCTCCCTCCTCTCGTTTTTAGATAAAACCTCTGATTTTATTATAACATTGATTCAGAAAACTGTCAAGTTTTTGTTTTGCCAATGGATTCAGAAAATATTTTTTATGCTGTCTCTTGCAAGGCAGATTTTTTTGTGTTATAATAAATATCTAAGAATTTGAATCAAGAAAGGAAATCATGCATGGCTACTAAAAAATCAAAATCCAGAAAATCCCGGAGAAAAGTTCTTTTTATTCTATCACTGATTGCTGTAATTTTATGTTTGCCTGCCAGTTTACTGCTGATTTTCACTCGTCTGCAACAGAAGCCGGAAGAAATCAGTCCGATGGAAAATATCATAGAAGAAACATTATCTACAGAACGGAAAACAGAAGTCATATCTGAAACAGAACCAGAAACACAGCCTGAAACGCTTCCGCCGGGAACGGTGACAGGCATCAGCCTGAGCTTTTATCATGCATTTCTGCATGTTGATGATGTTTCTGTGATGCCGGTTGTCCGCATGTCGCCGGATGATGCAATTGATATTTCTGAAATATGGGAATCTTCTGATGAAACAGTTGCCACTGTTGATAAAAGCGGAATGATTACTCCTGTTGGAGCAGGAGAATGTCAGATCCGTGTTACTTCTGCCAGTAATCCGGATATATTTGCCGATGTAAATGTAAAAATCTATTCAGATGATGAAGATTTACCCGACCCGGATACAATAAGCTGTTCCGGCAGTCCGAGAGATGATATTCAAGTGATTGGCGGAATTACTTATGTACAAGGGATTATGCTTGTAAATAAAACTTATCCGCTTCCTGCTTCTTACAATCCGCACGGAATGACTTCTGAAACGGAGGAAGCTTTTTCTCAGCTTTGTCAGGCGGCTTCTGAAGAAGCCAATTTATCTCTTTTTTCACATTCTGATTTTCGGTCATATCAGACACAGGTTTATCTTTATAGTGATTATTCCAGTCAATACGGAAGTGAAGCCGCTGACCGATTTTCAGCCAGAGCAGGCTATTCTGAACATCAAACAGGTATGGTGATTGATGTCAATTGGCCGGGAGATGCCTTCAATGATACACCGGAAGCCATTTGGCTGGAACAAAATTGTGCAAGATTCGGATTTATCATTCGTTTCCCCAGAGAAAAAGAAGCATATACGGGCTATAAATATGAATCCTGGCATATTCGCTATGTGGGAAAAGAACTTGCTGAAAAAATTATGCAGAGCGGATTATGTCTTGAAGAATATCTAAATGTAATGTCAGAATATCCTTGAACAGCAAAATTCCGGAAAAACTGACATTCGCAGGAAATGACAGACTTTTTTGATAAACTTTCCTGATATTGCACCATGTTTCGACAAAATTTTTACAGAGTTTCTGATATAATAAAATCATGATTTCTTTCATGAAGGAGTGACGCTATGTTTTATTTCAGAAAACTGATGCGGAATGAATGGGTGCATGTTCCGGTGTGGTGTCTGTTATCTGTTGGGAGCGGCTATTTATTATCAGCCGGAACAGTCAGCGGAATTGTGTCTCCATTAGGGGCGGCATTAGCAGGAATATGCAGTCCGTTGTATGCGTTCTGCATTCTGCTGGGGAGTCTGTTGGCTTATGCGGCACAGGGCGCACCGGCAAATATGCATTTTTTGTTGACAGCATTAGTCTGCATTATCTGCATCCGGATTTTTTTCTATGATAATTATAAGCCGCATGTATTGGGAATTCTGACAGCAGGCGCATGTATGGCCGGGGGGATCATTCTGGATCTGGTTTTTCAGGCAGGTGCGGGCAGACTTCCATTGTATATTCTGGAATCCTTCATGACTGGGGCGGCGGCCTTTTTTCTGTCTGATGCCGTCAGGAGTATCTGTGAAAATAGAAATATTTCACTCAATGCAGGGAAAAGCTTTACATTTGCTATGTGTTATATGCTGGGAATTACGGCATTATGCGGAATTGATCTGGAATTTTGTAATCTTGGCCGTTTGGTTGGGCTGATAGTTACGTTATTGGCAGCGAAGCAATTTCATCAATCAGCAGGAACATTATGCGGTGCATTGACAGCCTGCGGCGTGGAGCTTTGCAGCGTACAACTGGGAATGCCGCTGTTATTTCTTCCGGTGACAGCCATGCTTGCTGGCTTTTTATATCAGATTCCGAATGCATTTTTTATTCCTGTATTTTTTATCATGCAGATACTGAGCAGTGCTGTTCTTGACAGCAGTGTTGCAATTATTAAAATACTGGTAGAATGCATGATTGCCTGTACAATATACGCATTATTTAGTAAAACAGAATTTCGTCGATGGATTTCATTCCCTTCTGTGAGTCCGGGCAGTCAAAGACAAATCATTCAGAAAGAGCTGTTTCTGGGGAATGCTTTGCAGGAGCTTCGGGAAGAGACAGCTTCCGTCATGCGGCATTTAAAAATGATTCCGCCTGTAGATCCGATTCAGCAGGTGAAAGAAAAGCAGTGTCAAGAATGCAGATATTATAAACTTTGTTGGAAAAAGAATGCAGATCAGACAGGACAGGCTTTTCGTCAGTTATTACATACACCATCTGTGATTCCTGAAATTTTAGATCATTGTCCTAATCGAAAACGGGTTTCTGACATGTTGCATCTGTATGCACAGCGGCGAGCACTTCGGGAAATGCAGAATACGCAATTATTGCAAAACAGGGATCTGATGCTGGAATATCTGCATTTATTACGAAACATGACGGAAGATTCTGCCCGGCGGAGAGCACTGCATTATTGCGATGCAGAAACGAATACATTGCGGAATATTCTGCTCCGGTGTGCTGTAACAGAAGACGATTGTTTTGTTTATCAGCTGAAAAGCGGAAGATATGCGGCTGAAATTTATACAAGGCAGGAAGAATTTCCGCTTGCCTCGGTGCAGGAACTGCTGAGCAGGGAACTTCATATCTGCATGAAAAGCCTAATGCTAAAACAGAAACAGATTTATAGATATTGCTGTTATGAAGTCCCTCCCTATTCGCTGGAATATGCCGCAAAGAGTACAAATGCGCCTGCCTATGAACGCTGTGGCGATCATGAAGAGATCTTTACAGATCCTGCCGGGAATCAATATCTTGTCATTTCAGACGGCATGGGGAGCGGTAGTGCGGCATCTCTGGCTTCCCGGATTGCTGTCAAGACACTCCGGAATTTGATTACTTCAGACATGCCTGTATTATCTGCCATCCGGCTGATTAATATCATGCTCATGACAGAAACTAATACAGAAAATTTTGCCACACTGGATATTTTATTTCTCAATGCCGATACTGGAGAACTGACTTTTTATAAATCCGGTTCTGCGGCAACATTATTCAGCCATGATGGCAAAATGAAAAAAATTCTGCCGGAAAGCTTTCCTGTGGGAATTATGCCGGATGCCGCACCTTCTCAGGAAAAAATAGCTGCACAGAACGGAGATTATATTATCATGCTTTCTGATGGCATCAATGAAACAGAATATCCTTATATCCGTCAGCTGATTTCCCAGAAGCCTACACCTGATAGATTAATTCAAGAAATTTTTGACAAAGCGGCTGTTTTTCATGGCGGAGAAATCCGGGATGATATGACCGTGATCGCCGCCCGTGTGGCAGATACCCGGAAAACGGAAATACATGCCAGAAAAATCCAGAACACGGCAGATGTCCGGATTTTCCGGTAGAATCTGACATAAAATTCTGTTGATATTGCACAAATTTTATAGCTAAATCCTGTATATTCCTATGAAATTTTTATCACAGCGAGGAAAATACTTGCAAGAACGCATGATTTCTGGTAAAATAAAATAGAAAGGAGCTGAAGCTCATGAATCGTACGAATTCAGAAAACCCAAATGATTTTCCTCTTTATCTGTTCTATCAGGGGAAAAATAATGAAAGTTATAAATTTTTCGGTGTCCATGCAGTTGAGGAAGATGGTCAGAAAAAATTCCGCTTCCGTGTATGGGCTCCTAATGCGGTCAGTGTTTCTGTCGTAGGAGATTTTAATAACTGGAATAGGGAATATCATCCCATGTCCTTGATTGCTGACGGTGTATGGGAAGCCGTGATTGCCGGTCTTGCACAATTTGATGCTTATAAATACAGCATTGAAACAAAATCTGGTAAGCTCCTGATGAAAAGTGACCCTTATGCCAATCATTTTGAAACTCGCCCTGCAACCGCTTCCAAAATCTATGAAAGTAATTATGTTTGGAATGATGCAGACTGGATTGAACAGAAAAAGAAACAGATCGTTTATAAACGGCCTATGAATATCTATGAAGTGCATCTTGATTCCTGGAAACATAATGCAGATGATACTGTCCCTGATTATGTATCTTTTGCACATCAGATGGTAGAGTACATGAAAAAAATGGCTTACACACATATTGAATTCATGCCGCTGACAGAATATCCTTATGATGGTTCATGGGGGTATCAGGTAACGGGTTACTTTGCACCGACTTCTCGTTATGGTACACCTGATCAGTTCCGTGAAATGATTGATATTTTCCATCAGGCCGGTATTGGTGTTATTCTTGACTGGGTACCAGCACATTTTCCAAAAGATGCTTCCGGGCTTTGTGAATTTGATGGTACGTATTGCTATGAATATACTGATCCTAGAAAAATGGAACATAAATCATGGGGAACACGGGTGTTTGATTATGGCCGAGGTGAAGTAAGATCTTTTCTGATTTCAAGTGCATGTTATTGGCTGGATGAATTCCATCTTGATGGTCTTCGTGTGGATGCAGTCGCTTCTATGCTGTATCTTGACTATGACCGCAGGGACGGAGAATGGTCGCCGAATATTCACGGCGGACATGAAAATCTGGAAGCTGTCGAGTTTTTCAGAAATCTGAATGAAGCTGTTTTTTCCAAACATCCTGATGTTCTCATGATTGCAGAAGAATCTACAGCATGGCCGCTTGTTACAAAGCCTACTGATATTGGCGGGCTGGGATTTAATTTCAAGTGGAATATGGGCTGGATGAATGA
>DJXD01000047.1 GCA_002449585.1 Ruminococcus sp. UBA7013 | reverse complement strand
TCAGAAATCAAATCTTCCTGAGGGGGCTCTTCTATGATTTCCGGTTCTGGCTCAGAAATCAAATCTTCCTGAGGGGCATCTTCTATGATAATTTCTGTTTCAAGCTCTTCTTCCGGAGCAGAATCTTCAATTTCTTCCTCCTCTTCTTCTTCCTCATCATCTTCAAATAAAAGTTCTTCTCCCTTTTCTTTTATAAAATTGAAGACTCTTGAAAAAAATCCCTTTTTTTCCGGCTCATTCTCCGGCTCATCCGGCATATCTGTTTCCCATTCTTCGGGGATCTCTTCTGTTTCTTCTTCCGGTGTCAGAATTTCTGTTTCTTTTTGTTTCTTGTGATTACGGCTCATATGTGTCCTCCATCATGTTTTATTTCTGGTAATGCTGATATAATCATAATTTCCGATTTTTCTTTGAATCACGGCTTTTGTCAGATTATACCAGCTCTGGCATTCATCCAGAATAATTGCATCAGCCGTAACAACAGGAGATTTCTGTTTCAAAATAAAATCAACAGCATTTTCAATTAAAATTTCGATTTCAATCGGTGCGTGTTCTGTCAGTTCCGCAATGCGAGTTTTCAACCGGCCTGAATTTGAAACAGGCGCATCCAGATAAATGACAGCCTTTTGTATCTGTAATTCTATCAGCGTCTGTACAATCGCCTCTATGGCTGTGTCTGTTTTATCGACAAGACGATATGTTCCCCGAAGTCCGGCAAGATCCCGGATTGTGCCATCCATGCAGGATAACAAAAGAGAATCTGAAAATGCTATTTCCATAGTAATGATTGTATTAAATCCATCAATATAGATTGTCTGCCCGGCAAGATCTGCATCACAAAGTTCCTTTTCTTTCCGGCAGCGAATATTTTTTTCCGAAGATACTGCCCTTGCTATGGCCAGCCGCTGACGCTCTGAAAGCAAATGATGATTGCCTACAAATGTTGTAGCCGGTTTAAGAGGATAACCTCTGTTCAGAAGGAAATATACTTCTTCTGCGGCATTTCTGATGATTTCAAGATTTTTTTCATTGAAATCTCGCTTATCCGTAGGGACAAAGCCTCGTTTTACTTGTTTACTCATAATCATAAATCCTTATCTAATCTCTTTTTATTTCGTGCAGATGGTATTGAAAAGGCCTGCACAGCCTTTTTGAATCTCTTCATAAGCTTTGCTGAAATCCCCTGTATACCAAGGATCAGCTACATTTCCGGAAGATCCGGCATATTCCAGCAATTTATGTACTTTATGCTCCGGATCAGACGGGAAAATACGACAAAGATGAAACAGATTTTGATCATCCATAACAATAAAAAGATCATATTGATCATAATCTTGCTTTTTCAGCTGAATGGCATATTTTCCATCGCAGGAAATGCCATGCTTTGCCAGCTCACGCCTTGCCGGAGGATAAACGGGATTTCCGATTTCTTCCGCACTGACAGCACAGGAAGAAACAGAGATCTGTTTTTCAAATCCCTGTTCTTTCAGCATTGCCTTCATGATAAATTCCGCCATCGGAGAACGGCAGATATTTCCATGACAAATAAACATGATTTTCATCCGGCTTACCTCTCTCCGACACAATACGCAAATACCAGACAACGAATTCCATCATTCGCACCAGAATTGCAAGTCTGTAATGTGATAAATTTCTGATGATTATCCCGTGGAAGATGCCTGTCATCTCCATACCAGACAGTTGCTGTATTCCGGATACCATTGATAAAATTTCGATAATCCGTTCGATTCATTTCGATGAAATTCCAGTATTCAAATTTTGCACCCGCTTCACCGGAAACTACATTGCAGGAGAAGACTTTATATAAATATCTATGTTCCAATGTAGCAAATTCAATATAGGGATGAGAACGCCCCCAGCTTTGTGTTTTATAATTTTTAATCGCATGAAACATAGAGCCGTTGCCCATATTATGCCCATACATGAGGATATTATCAGAAATATCCATTCTGCTCCGGAAGTCTGTAAAGATTGCGCCGGCAGAACTAGAAGCACCATTCCAGGCATGATTGACATAATAATCATTATCGCCTTCTTTTTGCATGACGGGATAATTAATCACTGTGCCGGAAATTTTAATCCAGCCCACAACTTCAGGATTAGTATTATGATGCGCACTGACAGTTGACATATTAATCTGCATAGAATAAGGTGTTTCTTTGACAGGTTCAGGAACAGCAATAGGCTCAGGCTCAGAAACTGGAATTTCTAGTAAAATAGCTTCTGTAGTAGGTTCTTCTGTAGGGGGTTCTGTTGGCTGGACATAAGCACTGCGAGTGATGTGAGCATCTGTTTCAGATGAGAGCTGAACAGCCGCTCTTGCTGGAAGGGTAAATTTCCACGACAGATAGAGCGACCAAAAGCAAAATCCGGCCACAGCCAGCAGCAGCAGACTGATCGGGAGCATCCATAATTTTTTATGCATAAAATTATCACCTCTTTGAAGATTTACTATATTTTTATTATACAGAATTTATTAGGAAAAGTCAAGTCTCCTGTAATTATTCTGAAAAATAATTGCAGTATTTTTTTAAAAAATTTCAAAAAAACTATTGACAAATCTCTTGAAACATGCTATAATATAAAAGCTGGTTACAGCAAAGAAAAATGGCGGCGTAGCTCAGTTGGCTAGAGCATCCGGTTCATACCCGGACGGTCACTGGTTCAAGTCCAGCCGCCGCTATTAAGGCCCCTTGGTCAAGCGGTTAAGACTCCAGATTTTCATTCTGGCAACATGGGTTCGATTCCCGTAGGGGTCATAAATTCCGGAATGCATCATGCATTCCGGAGTTTTTTTTATGTTTCGTATAATGACATCATATGTAAAAGCATTTTCCGGAATTCTTCACGCACGGAAGCCGGGGAAAGTATTTCCAGATCTGAACCGTATTTTAAAGCCCATCTGTAAAAGCCCCTGCCTATGCCAACTTTTACATTCACCTGTACTTGATTCGGATGATCTGGATCATCTTTGACATTTGCATAGCTTCCGAATTGTTCCAGCATATCATCAAGTAATGCTCTCTTGACCCGAAGCATGACATAAATATATTTCTCTGGGTCAAAAATATCCAATACAACGCCCTCCGGCTTAGGCAGGGCGGCTTTTTTATTTGTCTTTTCCCCTGACTTGATATTTTTCATCCGGTCAATTCGATAAGTACGAAATTTCCCCGTTTCTTCATCCATGCATTTGAGATAAAATTTTTCATTGAAATAAATCACTTTGCAGGGAATCATATTCCGGCGTTTGTGATAATACTGAATCTGCTTATGAATATCATATTTTCCATATTCAAAATTGATTTTCTTTTTTTGTGAAATAATCTGATGCACTTTTTCCAAATTTTCCAGAAGATTCAAATTCGGCGGTGCTTGGCTGTTCAGAGAAATACGGCTGATCAGCTGGCGCACTTCCTCTCCCGTACAAAGCCCTTCAAATTTCTTGATCAAACGCTGTTTTAATGGATTAGACAGGAATTTATTAATGCTGATGGAATCCACAATAAACCGAATTTCATTGAATGTAAACCCCTTTTTGACAAGATAATAATAGGCTGTATTATGTGAGCCATTTTCCTTGCGAATGTCATAGCCTGCTGTTATGAGCCTTTCAATATCCCGGCGGATGGTCAGTGCAGAAACGTCCATCAAATTTGCCTCTCTTGAAAGATGATTCTGAATATCTTTGATCGAAACTTTTTTCTTTTCGCTGGTAGATCCTGACAGATAATTCAGAATATAAATAATTCGTTCATGTTCCATATGAAATAATCCTTTCTGAAATTTTTTAAAAACTTAGCAGTTTTATTATTTTTGAACAACTGATATGATATAATATAACCATGATATAGATCAGACAATGCAGATCCGCTCCGCTGATCTGGGGAAAATCAGCGGACATAATCAAGAAAAGAGGTCTTTATGAAATTCATCATCAAAAACGGAGTCCTGCAAAAAGTAACAGATCCATCATTGCAGGAGGCCATTATTCCGAAGGGTGTCACAAGAATCGGGGCGGAAGCGTTCCGGGACTGCAAATCATTGAAACATGTCATTCTTCCGGATGGCTTGACACAGATTGAACATTCTGCCTTTGAATCCTGTATTGCTCTGGAAAAAATTCAGATTCCGAACACAGTCAAAAAAATCGGTGGGGGTACATTCCGACAGTGTAAGGCATTGCAGAATATCACAGTGCCGGAGGGTGTCAGATCTATCTGTTATGAAACATTTTATCTATGCTATCAGCTGAAAGAGGTACAGCTTCCGGAAACACTGGTCAGAATCGGAGAGGGCGCATTTTTATCCTGCAAAAATCTGGAATGCCTTACAATTCCCGATCATGTGCAGAAAGTCGGCAAGCAGGCATTTGATTATTGCGAACGTCTGCATGAAATTCATTATAGAGGCATTGTGATCCGTCCGGATACATCTGCTTATCGGGAAACTAATATTGAAAATCTGATCCAGATTATTACAGACAGAAAATTTCATGCAAGCATCCGGAGATCTGCCAAATATGATATTTTATTTCAGCTCTTTTTCCAGCGTCCGGAAGATGAAGAACTGAAAGCCTATATCAAAGAAAATTTCATCAATATGTTTCCGGTGCTGATTGATGCGGAAGATGTCGTTTCTGTTCAGAGATTGCTGGATATAGGCGGATTTGTCACAAGCAGAAATATTAATAAATTCATCCGCCATGCCATTGACAGCAGAAAATTTCAGTGTCAGATTCTTTTGACAAATTACAAAAGCACACATATTGGCTATCGAGAGCCAAGCTTTCGCCTTTGATTTATTATAGCATATTTATCTCTCATTTGCAAGTCCTGATTTGCAATCAAAAACGCTTGCAAAAAAAAATTAAAAATAACTCTATACAAATCTTTCCTGATATGTTATAATAAATATGTTGAAAAAGCATAGTTGCATAAAACAGAAAAATTCATAAAAAATTTATAATTTATTCATGAAATGATTGCGAATCTGTGCTATACTTAATGTCAGACAAGCATTCTAAACTAAAAAAAATTTATTTATTGATATTTTCAGTTGAGAATGCACAAATAAATAAAAAGGAGCGTATGTCATGATTTTAGACAACAGCAGAAGCGCTAAGGATTATATTTCCGAAGCCTACTCACAGGAGCTTGCCGCTATCCAGGCAAAGGCAAAACTCCTCGAAACCCCCGCCAGCATCATCGAGAGAGAACAGACTGAAAAAACATTCCAGATGACAGAAGCCATTCTTGGCCGTCAGATTCTCAGTGATGAAGTCACAGGCGAATATTCTGAACTGCTCGCCATGATCGAAGCGAAAAAGCAGGAACTCAAAAAGCTCTATGGCATTGATATCGAAGACGGCGCATTGCAGGCTGTCAAGAATGCCGCTAAGTCCGTTTCTGATCAGTTCACTCAGGAACTTCAGCAGAAAAAAGAAGCCTTTGAGGAAACTATGAAGCAGTCCGCAGATGATCTTAAAACACAGATGGATGCCAAAAATGCTGAAACAGAAGAAAAAGTAGAAGAGATTCGGCAGAAAACAAAGAAGCTCCAGGAAGATGCCACTCAGGAAGCAAAACGTGAAAAAGAACAGTATGATTATGATCTCGCACGTTCCAGAAAACAGGCCAAAGAAGAACGAGAAAGAATCGTTGCTGATCGTAAAAAAGCATTACAGCTCAAAGAACAGGAAGCACAGGAAGCAAAACAGGCTTGCATTGATAAACTCGCTGAAATCGAAAAAATGCAGGCTACTGTAGATGATATTCCTCGTGAACTCGGTGCAGCAAAAGCACAGGGTGCAGCTGATAAAGAAAAAGAACTCAATAAGGAGTATGGCTATCATAAATGGATGGCTGATAAAGAAAATCAGACCAGAATCAACGAATTACAGGATGAATTTAATGATCTGCAAAAGAAATATCAGGAACTTTGCAAAGAAAAAGCCGCTCTGTCTGCCGCTCTGGAAGACTGCAACGCTCAGAGCCGTCAGCTCACAAGCGATACAGTAAAATCTATCGGCGGTATCAATATCCTGAATACTGATAACCATCCCTATAACAGCGCAGGCAAGAAGTAAGCTTACCCCGCCGGAAAGGAAGGTTTAGACTATGATCAGTGATAAAAGCACAAAAAATGAACTGCTGGAAGAGTTCAGAAGACTCTCCGCAGAAGCCAAATCCAAGAAAATCAGCATTCCGGCTGATGCAAAGGGGATTTCCGTAAAATCTACAAAATCCGATATTCTGGACGCAATTCAGGCATTAGAACAGGCTCTGGGCAATAAGCCGGCCGCCGCTCCTGCAATTACGATTTCTACTCCCGAACCCGTGAAGAAAGTAACCCCTGCTCCCGTGAAAAAACCGGAAAAAACAGCATCAGCCAGCAAAAAGGAGGATATTGAGTTGAGCTATTTAACACAAGAAATCAGAGATGAGATCAATGCTCTGGAGGCCGCAAAGGCTCTCAAAAAGCAGGAATATGCAACCCTGCTTTCAATCGAGCAGGAACTTGTCAGCTTCGTTGCCATGATCAACAAGAGCAAAAATGATAATCTCACACAGGAAGAAGCACAGACTGCTAAGAAAGCTGAACAGGAAGCAAAAGATGCAGAAGATCTGCAACAGCTGGAAGCCTTGAATCAGGAACAGTTCGAAAAAGTCAATGATGCTTTTACAGTAACACAGGAAATCATTCAGAAGAAAAAAGAAGATCTGGAAGCCGCAAGAGCTGTGGAAACAGAACAGTATACTTATGATCTCACCAAAAAGCAGAAAACAGAAGATGATGCTTGGGCTGATGAACTCGCAAGACGTGAAGAAGCGATTGCAGAAGTACAGAAAGAAACTGCTGAATTACAGGCGCAAATCGATAGTAAAGCAGATCTTGTTGCTGAACTGACTGCAAAGATTGATGCAATCCCTGCTCAGATCGAACAGGCTAAACAGGAAGGCGCAGAAGCCAAAGAAAAAGAACTCGGCAAAGAACATGGCTATAAAACAAATATGGCTAAGAAAGAAGCAGAGGTTGCTGCGCAGTCCCTTCAGAAGCAGATCGACCGTCTGAAAGCAGATTATGATGCTGTACTTGCTGAAAAGAATGCCATTCAGGAAAAACTTGACAAAGCCCGTGAAGAAAGCAACAAGCTCTATATGGAAACTGTCAGATCTACCGGCGGTGTCAAGATTCTCAGAAATGCGGATCAAAATTGATTTCTTTACCACTCCTTATAATAAAAAACATCGTCCAGCTATCAGGCCGGACGGTGTTTTTTTACTTGCAATTCTGAATAAATTATGTTATAATAAAGAAAAATCAAGGAGGAAATTCTATGCAAATATTAGATCAGCTTTTTGAGAACTGCCGGAATATATTCCAGCCAGAAAGATTTTATTTCACTCCCGAAAAGGATGGATTCTATGGGGCGTATTATCCAAATGAAAAGCCTGTTGATAAAGCTATGATCATCATGTTGGGAGATGATATTGATGATGCTTTTGTGCTTGCTGGGGTGAATTGGGTGCAGCCGCTGGGCTGTCATGTGCTTGCATTAGCACCTGCTAAAAAAGATTATGGCCATCATAGTTATCCGCTGGAGCGTGTGGAAAATGCAGTTGCTTATCTGAAAGCACAAGGAAACACAAAAATTGGAATCTGTGGAGCATCTACAACAGGTATGTTGGCATTAGCAGCCGCTTCTTATATCCCTGATATTACACTCACAATTGCACTGACCCCTTGTGATTTCATCATGGAAGGTTTTTACAGAGATCATCTTGATGGCATGAGAGAACGTCCCGGAGATTTTGAATCCAGTCTTTCCTATCATGGGGAACAGCTTCCTTTTCTGCCCTATGCTTACAGACATCCGGAATATTGGCTCAAAATCGAGGAAGAAGCCCATCGAAGAGGGGATATGATCGCAAGCAGAGATTTATTTGATGAATCAGAAAAATTGCATCCGATTCAGGAAGCCGAAAAGATCAAAGTCGAAAATATCAGGGGGCGGATTGTCTTTGTCGGTGCAGAAGATGATTCACTCTGGAATACTTGCAAATATATCCGCCGGATGGAGGATAGATTAAAATCTAAACCGCATCATGCAAAATATAAAGCATTACTCTATGAACATGGATCACATTTTATTTTTCCGCAGTTGATGTTAGAGTCTCTGCTCCCGATTGGATCAGAATTTGCACTGAAATTTGCATTTCAATCCCTCAGACAGTTCCCGGAACTGTGCCGGGAAACAAGAATTGATATTGATAAAAAATTATCTTATATTATTCATAAATGGTAAACTCTTGAGATATTCCAGATATTCGGGATAATCCTTCTGAACCGCTTCACATAATTGAATTGCCTGTTCCTTGTGATGCTCCAGATAATACAGATATGGTTCTGTAGGAGTGTCACAAGGTCTATGTGTGCTTCTAAGAACATCAATTGCAATGAAAATGCGGGCTCTGGTATGTGTGCCGCTTTGTTTTATCTTATCGCCTTGCTTATTGATATAGCTATATTTTTGTTGGCCAAATCCTTTATCAATCATACGGCTGTCAAAGAAATGTGTTCCCGTATGCATGAAAGCTTTTATCAGTTCATGATGCACAGCAACAGAATCCAGCAGGAAATAATCAGGGATGTATTTTGTCACAGTCTGCCCCTTTTCCAGCCAGCTGACTTTTCTAAGAAACTGGCATTTTGAAGAAAATAAAGGGCTGTCTGATTGGAAAGGCATTTCAAAATTAACTTCTTCCAATATACCAGACTGAAATGTTTCCGCATCAATCCAGCATAGAAAATTTCCATCTCCTCGCCGAAGAGTGATTTTGTTTATCTTTCCGGAGATGGAATATTCAAAATCATTTTTCCCGATATGGCTGGTATCTCTGATAACGACAGTATCATGACCAGAATCAATATGATGTGATACGCATTGAAGAGCAGAATTTGAAGTATGTCCAAGACGAGTATGAACAGTATTATAGGGTGTCTGTACTCGCTTTTGATAATTTTCAGGCAAATAAAGTATTGTATAGTAATAGCCATAGTAATAACTGCAATAAATTGAATCAATAAAAGAATCAAAAAATGAAATATTTTTACATTCTGTCATATCAAGAACAACATGATGAGAAAATGCATTTTTCCCGAAATTAAGCCGATCTGATGCAGGTATTTTAAATCTGTTATTTTTATTCCCTACTAATAATATATTCATGCGGTCTTTCCGTGCATCAGCAAGGATCAGAGCATAATTTCTTGATAAAGGCGTTTCTAGGAAAGCTCTTCCATTCCATACGGAATAAATGCTCTTTTCCTTAGCAAATTCTTTCAATCCTGAATAAAGAAACGCATTATCTTGATAAGTATGGCAACACATCGGAAATAACATGAATTCTAATTTTTTACAGTTTTCAAAGGCATTTTCCCGGATTTCGGCCACATTCCATGGCAGAGCTACTCTTGATAATGATTTGCATTTAGAAAAAGCTCCCTTTGGAATATAGGCCATTCCATCCGCAAAAATACAGCTTTCCAGCTGACTTTCTGCAAAGGCATATTCACCAATCTTTTTTATGCATCCCGGAATCTGTAATTGCTTCACATGCTGATCCTGATAAAATGCCTTTGTGCTGATTTCATTGACTTTTATGCCGTCGATCTCAGACGGAAGTATCAAGGTTTCCGCCTGACCATGATAATTTGTGATTCTGATGCTTTTCGATTTCTTCCGGAAAGAATAGCCCATCTGAATGGCTTCTTTTGCCGTCAGACGGATATATTCTATCTCTCTGTGCGGATAAGATAAAATTTCTTTCGGCCTATAAATCAGAGATTCTATTTCCTCTCTTTCTTGATTTGCTTTTTCCTGATCAGCTATTTTTTTCTGACTCACTTGTTTGGAAATCGCCTTTGCAGTACCCGATCCCAATGACATCAGAAATTTTCTTAATAAATTATCCATCGAATCACCTCAATAATCAATAATTTGATAATCTTTGTAAAACATACCATAATCTTTGATCTTTTCTGTCGAATGCATATGCATCATGATCGGATATAATACACGTGCTGCACCATCATCAAATGTCAGATATGGCTTGAAATCCTTGCTGATCGCATAGGCCGCCGGAAATTGATTCGATACCCAGCCCGGATCACAAGAATATACATAGATTTCATCCCTGACAAAATCTGTTGATATAGAATGTGTCATCATGTTCAGAGAGGCTTTGGCCATGTTGGTATGTACATGACGAGCTAATTTCTGCTTTGTATTGAAACGTCCCTCTACAGAGCTGACATTGATCACGAATTTCCGTACAGCATGATCATAGGCCAGACAATGCCGTAAACCATTCGTCAATAAAAATGGCGCAGTCACATTGATAAGCTGAACTTCTAATAATTCCTGTGCTGTGATTTCTTCGGGTTTGCATACCCATGAATTATGATCCGGAGTTTCACTATAATCAATTAATTGTCCCTCTGGTATAAGGGAAAATTTCATAGCATCCTGAGTGATCAATTGCATCAGCTGATTGTTATAAGGCAATGACAGCGCATTTTCCTGCATGTTGAGCTGTGCATAATAATCATTCGATTTCTTGACGGTCTGAGCGGCATTATTCACAAGAATATCAAGTTTTCCCTGACAGATCGTTGCAATCTGTGCGATTAGTTCCTGAATTCTATCGACACGCATGAGATCAAAGCCAATGATAAATAATCTGTTTTTGAAGTCCTTGAAATCTGATTCATGCTGATAAGCATCTAATGCGCATTTGGGATAGCGTGTCACAATAATCACAGATGCGCCCATTCTTAATAATCTTAATGCTGTAGCATAGCCGATTTTGATCCTTCCGCCAGTCACAACAGCAAATTTTCCGGAAAGATCACAAGTGATCTGACGCATTTTATCATTCATGGCCTGACATGCCGGACAAATGCCGTATTCTTCCATATTGCGCTGTCGGCAGATGAGACAAACTCTCATAAAAATCACTCCTTGACAAAATTAAAAATATATGCTATGATAAAGATGCCGGTAGTTTATAAAAAAACATCCCTCCGCACGGAGAAGAAACGGCTTGGCCGTCCGGTCGCCTGTATAGTTTAAGAGTCAGAGCGTCCGCCCTGCTAAGGCGGGAGATTATGGTGCAAATCCATATACAGGCGTTTCGCTGGTAGTTTATAAAAAACATCGCTCCGAGGGCGAAGAAATGATTTGCATCATCCAGCATTTCGCATAGCTCAATGGTAAGAGCTTCCGGTTTTCATCCGGAAAATGGCGGTTCAAATCCGCCTGCGGATTTTACTGGTAGTTTATGTAAAACATCATCCCAATGATGAAGAAACGGCTTGCCGTCCAGTACTTCACATAGTTCAGCAGTCAGAACATCGGTCTTCCAAACCGGAAAACGGCGGTGCAAATCCGCCTGTGGAGTTTCACTGTATTTATTATACAGCAAATGCATGAAAATTGCAAGCAGATCATGAAAATTTAGATCTGTGCCGGAAAAACAGTATCCCGATGATACTGAAACAGATTTCTGTCCGGCCTGTCCGTGTAATTTAAAGTAGAAGGTCAGTTACACAAGCTGAATGTGGCGGTGCAAGTCCGCTCACGGGCATTATCGGTAGTTTATATAAAAATATCGCTCCAATGGCGAAGAAATGGCATGTCCATCCGATACTCCACATAGATCAGCAGTCAGATCGCCGCCCTGTCACGGCGGAGACGGTGGTGCAAATCCGCCTGCGGAGATTACTGAGCTTATCCCAATGATGAGCAAACAGTATATTCCGTATCTTTCAGCAGTCAGGATGCTGGCCACGAACCAGTGAACGGCGGTGCAAATCCGTCTGCGGGATATTATCAAAAAAGAGTTCACCCAAATGAGTGAACTCTTTTTGATTTACAGAAGGCTCAAATCCTGTTTAGAAATATCAAAATATTCTTCCAGAATTGCGATATAATAGCGGAAAACAATTTTTCCGTTATAATACATAACGTCACCTTCTTCAGGAATGCCCAGCTTTGTGAGATCCTCTTCTGTGAGTGATGCGAGTGTTACGGTTTTAAAATTTTCTACTGTAATACCGAGAATTTTCTTTGTTTTTTCTCCCATGGCATCAAGGGAAATTTCTGTTGCATCTGTGTCAAGAGCTTCCTGCTCACGAGATCCCAATGCAATGATAGTGTTATGATAATCACCCTGTGTCATTGTCAGTGTCTGGCCGTTATTGAATGTTACTTGATAAGCGTCACGGCCTAATAGATCCATTTGCTGATCACTGAGAGTGACTTCAATATCTTTGGAGATTTTAGCAAGTTCTTCTGTAATCTCATCCCGGCTGACGGTATCCCATTCGATTGTAATATTTTCCTGTAAAGGCCGTTCAATTACAACATCATGAGAAAGCCCTCTGATCTTGAACTGAAAGAGATCATAATAATATTTATCCATGGTATTACTTTCAACAGATACTTTTGTGCTTCCGTTGGAGCTATCCTTCGTTTCTGTCACAGTATAGCGATATAATCCAGAGGGGGAAATGCCTGTTGCTACAGTTTCAGGAGTCGTAGAAGGTGCAAACAGCGAATTGACAACGAAATAGACCAGTGCCCCCAGCAGATAAATCAGAAGAAAAATCGTTCCCCATACAGTTTTTGCAGTTTCACCTAAACCAGATAAGAAAAAAATAGCAAGGGAAACGACAATCAGAGGAGATAAAATTGCCCATTGGCCAAAGTAGAGCATGACCGGCAGAACCATGACAGGGAGCATAATCAGGCTTGAAATTTTGGTCAGAAACATCTTTCTTGTGTAGAGCATCGTAGCCAATGCAACCACGGACACCCCTGCAACAGTCATACAGGCTTTCTGAAAATCCAGTAATTCCAGCTGATAAAAAATAGAAAGATATGAAAAATAAACAATAATAGCACAATACAGAGGGCTGAGCAATGAGACAATAGTTCTAGGCCAATCAACTTGTTTTAATTTTTTAATAATCCAATTTTCATTTGTATCTGAGGTATGATTTTTTTGGGCACTTCTTTTCTGAGTCGCAGAAACGTTACTCATGATTCACATTATCCTTTCTTTGAGCTGAATATTGGCGGTATTTTTTAAATACAAATACACTCTTGAATATTATAACATTTTTATTTGAAAATGGCAAGTAGTTTAACAGAAAATATTTTTAGAAATTTTGAAAAAAGCACTTGACAAATTTGTTGGAATGTGATATACTGATCTTAGTTTTAAAATTTATCAATGAAATCCTGTGAACAGAAGTAAGTAGTTTTACAAAGCAGTAAACAGAGAGCCGGGCAGCTGCTGAGAGTCTGGTGTATATGCTGTAAAATGAATGGATCTGTGAGGAGCAAGGAAGAACATGAAATATTAGTATTCTTTGACGTGTAGCCCTGCGTTATCGGGGCAGGATATGTTAGTATCCGAAAAGAGGGACAGTGCAAAAGCATTGTCTAAAATTGGGTGGCACAACGGTCAATCGTCCCATGTTTAGGGAGGATTGGCTTTATTTTTTTATTTATCAAAAGGAGGCATGATTATGCTGTTTCCATCATTGGAGGAAGTCAGAAAACTTTCCGAAAAGTATACAGCAATTCCGGTATTTTTCATATTTCCGGCAGATCATAGGACACCTGTTAGTATTTATACGGCATTGGCTGAGGGAGAAGAAAATGCATTTCTGCTGGAAAGTGTCAATAATGGATCACAGTGGGACAGATATTCCTTTATTGGCTTTCATCCCGTGCAGGAGATCCGTGCAGAAGGCGCACAAATGCAGATTCTCCGGAATGGCGTGAGAGAAACTGTCACGGAACAGAAACCTTTTCAGAAATTACAGAAAATTCTGAATGAAAGAGTTTCACCAAAATTTGAAGATCTTCCGTATTTTACCGGCGGCTTGATCGGGTATTTTGCTTATGATGCTGTGAGATATACAGAAAAAAAGCTGATCAATGTCCCGGAGGATGATATTCATATGCCAGATATTCATTTGTTTGATTATGATGAATTAGTTGCCTATGATCATTTGAATAGTAATGCTATTGTAATGATTAATTTGCATAAAGGGGAAAATCTGGAAGAACAATATCAGAAAGCAGAAAACAGAGCTGTAGAAATTGCTGCCAAAATAGATGGCTATCACTGCCGGGGACAATATCGGGATGATGAACCAGCTATCCGGGTAGGCTCTAATGTCACCAAAGAAGCCTATATTTCTATGGTAAATCAGGCAAAAGAACAGATTCGGGCAGGCGAAATTTTTCAGGTTGTCCTGTCACAGCGATTTGAAATTGAAAATCCGCCGGACAGCTTTGAAGTTTACAGAAGACTCCGGGCAACCAATCCTTCCCCCTATCTGTATTATTTCAAGACAAAAGACTATGAAATTTCAGGTGCTTCACCGGAATTATTAGTCAAAGTCAATGATGGTGTGGCCGCTACCAAGCCCATTGCTGGCACACGCCCCAGAGGAAAAAGCCGGGAAGAAGATAAGGCTCTGGAGCAATCACTTCTGAATGATGAGAAAGAAAAGGCAGAGCATACTATGCTGGTAGACTTAGGCCGGAATGATTTAGGCCGTGTCAGTGAATATGGATCTGTTAAAGTGACAGATTTCATGTATGTAGAAAGATATTCCAAAGTGATGCATCTGGTTTCAGATGTCAAAGGCACACTCAGAGAAGATTGTCAGCCTATGGATGCATTGCAGGCAGTGCTTCCGGCGGGTACGCTGTCCGGTGCGCCTAAAGTCAGAGCGATGGAAATTATTGATCGTCTGGAAAATAAAAAGCGTGGCCTTTATGGCGGAACAGTGGGCTATTTCGGATATAATGGAGATATGAATACCTGCATAGCCATCCGGACAGTATTATTCCGGAATGGAAAAGCGTATGTGCAGGCAGGTGCAGGCATTGTAGCAGATTCTGATCCTGAAAAAGAATTTGCAGAGACAACCCATAAAGCAGAAGCTATGCTCAATGCAATCAGGGAGGCAAGAAAATGATATTAGTAATTGATAACTATGATTCATTCACTTATAATCTATGCCAGTATCTTGGCGAAATGTATCCCGATATTCTGGTAAAGCGCAATGATGAAATTACATTAGATGAGATTGCCGCTCTGCATCCTGCTGCTATTGTGATTTCTCCAGGGCCTGGCTATCCGTCATCCGCAGGGATTTCAGTGGAAACCGTCCGCAAATTTTCCGGAGAAATTCCGATTCTGGGCATTTGTCTGGGGCATCAGTCCATTGTGGAAGCATTTGGCGGAAAAATCATTCCGGCACGTCAGCTTATGCATGGAAAAGCCAGTATGATCAAATTTGAAGAAAAGCATCCGCTGTTTAAAAATATTCCGCATCCGCTGACTGCCGGGCGGTATCATTCATTGATTGCAGATGAATCTGTTTTGCCGGATTGTCTCCGGGTGACAGCTCTGGATGAAAATGGCCAGATTATGGCGGTTTCTCATAATACAGATCAGACATATGGATTGCAATTTCATCCTGAATCTGTACTGACCAATCACGGCAAGCAAATTCTTCGGAATTTCTTAGTGATTGCAGGGCTTGCCGAGGATGAGCCAGAACAGAAAGAAGCTGATCTTAAACCTTATTATAGCAAGATCATGAATCATGAAAATTTATCCGTTCAGGAAGCACAGGACTGCATGAATCTGCTCATGAGCGGACGGGCTTCACAGTTACAGATTTCTGCTGTACTGATGTCATTGGCGACAAAAGGCGCAACGCCGGATGAAATTGCAGGCTTTGCCAAAGGTATGAGACAAAAGGCCAGCCTTGTGCCGGATGCTTCTGATAGTATTGATATTGTAGGAACTGGCGGCGATCAGTGCGCATCTTTCAATATTTCAACAACATCTGCATTTGTAGCAGCGGCAGCAGGGGCAAAAGTAGCCAAGCATGGAAACAGAAGTGTATCCAGCAAAAGCGGTGCGGCGGATGTATTGGAAGCATTGGGAGTAAAAATTGCATCAAAACCGGATCAGGCAAAAGCTTGTCTTGATCATACAGGGTTGTCATTCTTATTTGCACAGAGTTATCATGCAAGTATGCGCTTTGTTGGCCCTGTGAGAGGACAGCTCGGCGTTCGGACAATTTTCAATATTTTAGGCCCTCTGACCAATCCGGCCAAAGCAGATTATATTATCTTAGGCGTATATGAAAAATCACTGACAGAGATCATGGCGAAAGTTCTACAGGAAGTTGGCATTAAAAGAGCGATGGTTGTGTTTGGCAATGATGTTATGGATGAAATCTCTGTTTCTGATGCCACTACTATCACGGAAGTCAATGGCGATGAAATCCGGACATATGAAATCACGCCGGAAGAATTCGGACTGAAACGCTATGAAAAATATGAAATTGTAGGCGGTACACCAGCAGAAAATGCGCAGATCACACACAGCATTCTTGATGGATCTGTCACAGGCGCAAAACGTGATATTGTATTATTAAATGCAGGTGCGGCTTTGTATATTTATGGCATCACAGAAACATTGCAGGATGGTATCAAAAAAGCGGCCGAAGTTATTGACAATGGTTCAGCATTGGCCAAACTTGATGAATTTGTCAAGTTTACGAATGAAATGGAGTAATGCTATGATTCTGGATGAAATTTGTCAGAAAAGGCAGATTCAGCTGAATGCGGAAAAGAAACGCTGTTTTCCGGCCGAAATGCAGAAGCTGGCAGAACATGCGCCGGATCGTCCCGGATTTATCAAGTCTTTGCAGAAGCCGGGATTATCCTGTATCTGCGAAGTCAAGAAAGCATCCCCCTCAAAAGGCTTGATTCGTCCGGATTTTCAGCCTGTAGAAATTGCAAAAGAGTATGCATCCGCCGGGGCAGATTGCATTTCCTGCCTGACAGAAGAATATTATTTTCAGGGAAGCAGTCAGTATTTGAAACAAATTGCAGAAGCTGTTAATATTCCGATTCTGAGAAAAGATTTTGTGATTGATGAATATCAGATCTATGAAGCTAAATATTTAGGAGCATCAGCCATATTATTGATTGCGGCGGTGCTGGAATATGACAGACTGAAAGCCTATTTTGATCTGGCGCATTCTTTGGGGCTGGATTGCCTGATGGAAGTGCATACTCGTGAGGAAATGGAAATCGTTCAGAAATTAGAACCCAAGTTGATCGGCGTGAATCATCGAAATCTGAAAACATTTGAAGTAGATCTCTCGATCACGGCAGAATTAAGCAGCATGAGACTGCCCGAACAGCTGCTTGTTTCAGAAAGCGGTATTAAAAATAATGCCGATATGAAAACCGTTCGGGCAAATGGAGCAGATGCCGTTCTGATCGGAGAAACGCTTATGAGAAGCCCTAATATGACGGAAACGCTTCATGCACTTCGGGAGGGTACGGCATGAAATTAAAAATCTGTGGTATCCGGCGGCTGGAAGATATTAATTATATAAATCAATATCCGCCGGATTATGCCGGATTTATCTGCTCTCAGCCATTCTGGCGATATGTCAGCCCTGAACAGCTGAAAGCATTCACACAGCAGCTTGATCCCTCTATCACACGGGTAGGCGTATTTGTCAATCCGGATCTTATAGAGATTTGTGCCTATGCAAAATATCTGGATATAATTCAGCTTCATGGAGAAGAATCTCCGGAACTGATCCAAGAAATCAGAAAATTGGCAGGCCTTGAAATCTGGAAGGCGGCACGGGTAAAATCAAGAGAAGATATCCAGAAAGCGGATGTCCTTCCAGTAGATAAACTTGTGCTTGATAGCTTTTCAGCCACTTCTCATGGCGGAACAGGTGTGCTTGCGCCATGGGATATAATCCAAAAAAACCGGCCGGAACATGAAATTTTCCTTGCCGGAGGGATTTCGGCCGAAAATATCCGGGAAGCCGCTGAAGCTGTTCACCCATTTGGCATGGATGTTTCCAGCAGTGTCGAAACGGATAAATGCAAAGATCTGGAGAAAATCAGAATTTTGACAAAAATTCTCAGAAATTAAGAAAGAAGGATTTTATTTATGAGCAAAATCGGAAGATTTGGCAATTTCGGCGGCCAGTATGTCCCCGAAACGGTCATGAATGCAGTGTCAGAATTACAGGAAGCCTATGAAAAATATAGCAAAGATCCTGAATTCTTGGCAGAACTTCATAAATTATATGCAGATTATGCATTCCGCCCCTCATTGCTGTATTATGCCGAAAAAATGACCAAAGATCTGGGCGGCGCAAAGATTTATATCAAGCGTGAAGATCTGAATCATACAGGATCACATAAAATTAATAATGCATTAGGTCAAGTACTCTTAGCTAAAAAAATGGGAAAAAAGCGTGTCATTGCTGAAACTGGTGCGGGTCAGCATGGTGTTGCAACTGCAACGGTTTGTGCTTATTTTGATATGGAATGTGAAGTTTATATGGGTCGGGAAGATATGGAGCGGCAGGCTCTGAACGTGTACCGCATGGAACTGCTCGGCGCAAAAGTCACCGGGGTGGATTCCGGAACGGCTACCCTGAAAGATGCAATCAATGAAGCAATGCGTGATTGGGCAACTAATATTGCAACAACATTCTATTGTATTGGTTCTGTCATGGGGCCGCATCCTTATCCGACAATGGTTCGTGATTTTCAGAAAATCATTGGCGAAGAAGCCAAAAAACAGATTCTCGAAGCAGAAGGAAAACTTCCGGATTGCGTTGTTGCTTGTGTCGGCGGCGGTTCAAATGCTATGGGCATTTTCTATGATTTCATTCCGGATGCCTCTGTCAGACTTGTTGGCGCAGAAGCCGCCGGAAAGGGTGCTGATACGGAATTTCATGCCGCTACACTCACAAAGGGCGATCTTGGCATTTTCCATGGAATGAAATCTGTATTTCTCCAGAATGATGAAGGACAGATTGCCCCTGTTTATTCTATCTCTGCTGGTTTGGATTATCCCGGAATCGGCCCAGAACATGCTTATCTCCATGAGACCGGAAGAGCGGATTATGTCGCCATTACAGATGAGGAATCTGTTCAGGCTTTTGAATATCTCTCAAAAACAGAGGGCATTATCCCTGCAATTGAATCCGCTCACGCCGTAGCCGCTGCTTTGAAAATTGCCCCCACTATGCGCAAAGATCAGATCATGATTATTAATCTTTCCGGCCGTGGTGATAAAGATGTACAGCAGATTGCAAGATACAGAGGAGTGAATTTGAATGTCTAACAGAATTGATGAAAAATTTGCACAGCTGAAAGCTGAAAATAAAAAAGCACTGATCACATATATTGCCGCCGGGGATGGTGGTTATGATCTCACAGAAAAAGCCGTTCTTGCTATGGAGAAAAATGGCGCAGATCTGATTGAAATCGGCGTTCCGTTCTCTGATCCCATCGCAGAAGGGCCTGTTATTCAGGCGGCAAGTCTTCGTTCTCTTCGTGATTATCATACAACATTGAAGGGCGTTTTTGAAATGGTAAAGCGCATCCGTGAAAAAACAGATATGCCCCTGCTATTAATGCTTTATGCCAATACGATTTTTCGTTCCGGAACAGATGCCTTTTTTGCAAAATGTGCTGAAATCGGCATTGATGGGGTAATTGTCCCCGATCTGCCTTTTGAAGAGCATGACGAATTTCAGGAAGCCAGCGAAAAAAATGGTGTTTATAACATAAGTCTGGTGACACCAGCATCTACAGGCAGAATTGCTAAGATCGCCGCACAGGCACAGGGCTTTTTATACTGTGTTTCTTCTGTCGGCGTGACAGGAATGCGTGATCATTTTGATACTGATTTCAATGCTTTCTTTGATGAGATCAAAAAATCAACGAAAATCCCCTATTGTGTCGGATTTGGCATTCGAAATGGAGAAACTGCTAAAAAAATGGGATCTTATTGTGATGGCGTTATCGTCGGGAGTGCGATTGTCAATAAAGTTGGCGAATTCGGGCAGGAAGCTGTTCCTGAAATTGTAAATCTTTGTCATGAATTAAAAAATGGCTTGAATCAAGCCTAACTTATAGTTTTCAGACATTTTTGTAATATATTGACCAAATTTTAACTTAGAAATACCTGAATTTGCACAGAAACGCCAATTTTCTGGAAAATCCTTGACAAATCTGTGCAGATCGTATATAATAATAATTACATTATTGCATTGGAGGAATGGCAAATGAAAAAAGCTGAACTGATTCAGGCTGTTGCTGATCAAGCAAACGTTTCCAAAAAAGATGCCGGTAAGTGCGTGGACGCTGTATTCGAGAGCATCAAGAATGCGCTGGTTGAAGGAGACAAAGTGACACTCACGGGTTTTGGTGTATTTGAAGTACGTGAACGTGCTGCTCGTAAGTGCAAGAATCCCCGTACAGGTGCATTACAGGATGTTGCTGCATGCAAAGCTCCTGCTTTCAAGCCTGGCAAGAACCTGAAAGAAGCTGTCAACCAGTAATTCTGATCAGAAGACAAAAGAACGTCTCTCTTTGGAGGGACGTTCTTTAGTTAACAGTATAATCAAGTTTTGTTGAGCCATGCCAGAATTAAAGCGTTCTTGCCCAGATGTGAGGTAATTGTGCTCCCTGCACGAATGATTTGAATATCTTGAAAATCAGCAGATTTATCAACTTCGACTTTGCAGGCTTCGAGAAAATCCTCCGGCAGACCTGTGTGTCCAATAAAGAAATGTCTTTTATCAATATTTTTGCCATTGCCAATTTCGGCATTAATGAATTTTGGCACAACTGACTGGAATTTTCCATAATATTTTTTCCCAACCACAAGTTTCCCATCAGATACAAAAAGACTAGGCTTGATATTGAAAATATTGGCTGCGAATGCAGAAAGTGCAGAAGCACGGCCGCCTTTATAGAGAAATTCCATTTCGTCGATCAAAAACGGCTCTTTTGCTCTGGCAATATTTTCCCTGCTGGCACGAATGATTTCTTCAGAAGATTTGCCTTCCTGAAGCATTTCAGCGGCGTTGATCACCAAAAGGCCACCTGCTACGGATGCAGTCATAGAATCAATCACATGGACACGTTCAAAGCTTTCTGCGGCAATCTGTGCATTATCAAAAGCAGTAGACAGACCAGAACTCAAAGTGAAATGAATGACAGTATAGCCCATATGTACAAGGCGAGTAAAAAAGCGGAATGCATGTTGCACTGTAGGCGCACCAGTAACGGCAAGATCTCCGGTTTCATCATGATATTTCAGAATATCATCAGGGGTAGCGTCCTCAATGTCAAGACACTGATCACTTCCCATATTGATTATCATGGGTAATACCTTGATATTATATTTTTTCGTCAGCTCTGCACTAAGATCAAGTGCGCTGTCACAGGTAATCATAATTTTTTCTTCCATGATATTATACTCCTTTCTGAATTAATTTTATCAGGAAACTCTTTTTTTTATTATAGCATAATTAGATTATACTGTCAAGGCTGTATCCTCTTGTGAAAATAGCAAAAAAAAAAATGAAAATTTGTAAAAACTGCTGTTTTTTCTACAGATGTAGATTTATAATAAAAAATCTCCCGTCAAAGACGGGAGAAATTTCATCAATCCTCAGAGTTTTCTTTCATGGCATATTCCAGATTGACAGATAATTCTGTCAGAGAAGAGACAGCTGTCGTCATTGTCTGGAGCTGTTCATAGATGCCTTCAGAATGTTCGCCAAAATCCATAGTCATTTCAGAATAATCTTCGGACATTGTTCCGATGGAAGCGGCAAATTCCTGTAATTTGATAAAATCATCAGCAGTGAGAGTATCAGGCTGTTTTCCTTGATAATATTGCTGGCATTCCTGGGAAAGCTGTTGCAATCCGCCGATGCTCTTGCTTAACTCAGTTGCTTTTTCTTTCATTTCTTCAGAATCAGATAAAATTTCTTCCTGTGTATTCTGCATCTGCTGGCTGACCTGACTGATCTTTTCAATTTCGGCAAGACATGCGTCATACATGTTTTTAAGCTGTGCATACTGTTTTTTCATACGATGTTTGAGATAATATACACAATTTTCACGAACATTGAGCTTATAATAAATAGCATAAGCCATATCACGGCAATGTTTATAACCACATGCGCCACAGTTGATATTTTGGGAAGCAAAATCACGCTTATGCATATGGGCAAAGATAGCGTCATAGTCTTCGGGTTTGAGTTTGGGTCTGTGAGCACTTTCATCTTTGTAACTTGTTAAGAAATCTTCCAGATGCAAAGTTTTATCAAATTCTTTAAAACGCTTAAATCTTCCGATTCCCAAGAAACTGCCACTGACTTCACGGATACTCCGGGCAGTAATATCATTCATGATCTGTTCCACTTCCAGCAGGCTAGTATCATTTTCCGGAAGAGCTGTTCCACGATTGCATCCATGGCGGCAGTTGAGAACATCCAGAATATCTGGTTTTCTTTCATCTGCTGTCTGCGCATATCTGTCAAGAGCAGGATATAATTCATGAATGCCTTCTGTATTTCTGATCACAAGATTAGGATTCAGCATCAGCATCGTTTCTTTTAGGCCGGAGGGCATAGGATACATGCGGCCAATACTACCTTCACGGGAATCAAATTTGAATTCTACCTCATCATCCAGATCTACTTTTCGTTTTTCAAGATATTTTGCAAGGCTGCGGAATGTGACGTTATAATCATAAAGTCCTTCACGGCCGGCTTCGCTGGTTTTAGCGATGCAAGGGGAAAGCATAAACTGGGGAGCGGTTTCATGCTGATATTTTTTCAGCCATGTGGCAAGACAGCCAACGGGGCTCAACACGGGTGACAGATAGGGAATCAATTCAGGCTTATATTTCTGGATATAATTTACAACGGCAGGGCATGGCTGTGTGATCAATTTTTGATCCGGATGTTTGGTAACATATTGATTATACATATAAGAGCAAATATCCGCACCAAAGCCAACATCATAAATTTTGCAATTTCCATTTTCTCTTAGCCAGGAAAGCAAAGTTTTCCATGCTCCATAGGGGAAGCTTGTACGGATAGAGGGCGCAACGATCAGAATCATTTCTTTTCCGGATTCAAACATTTCTTTAAACTGATCAAAATGATCATGATAATCTCTTGCACCATGACGGCATACTTTTACACACTCACCGCAATTAATGCAGGCTTCTGAGTCAATGCTAGTAACAAATTCATCTGTTGTATTTGGTTTTAGTCTTGTGATATTGGCATGTACCGGACAGACACGAACGCAGGCATTACAGCCAATACAGCGGCTTTCATCTACTGTGATAATCTGCATATTTCTCACTGCTACTCAAAATATGGACAAATATACCCATATTGAGAAAAATTCCTGCTTCATCCTGTATGCTTTTGATAGTGACAAGTACTATCTACTCACAAATTCGTGTACAGTCCACAGGCGTGAATTCCCGTATAGCCTACGGTACATAGCTATCATTGCTTTATGATGCAACTTGATAGATCTGACAATCTCTCAAATTCAGACTCGCATTCAAATCCCTGTCTGCTGTATATCCGCATGCAGAACAGAGATAGATTCTATCTGATAATTTCAAATCAGATTTGATACAGCCGCATTGATGGCACAATTTGCTTGACGGATAAAATCTGTCAGCAATTCTCAGTTCAATGCCGTATACTCTGCACTTTGCAGTTATCTTTGTTCTGAAATCAAAAAATTTCTGCTGTGCAATTGTTTTTGAAAGATGTCTGTTCTTCATCATACCCCTGATATTTAAATTTTCAAGTGTCATCCACATTGGCTTGGTTTTCACCAATTCAGAAATCACTTTATTGAGAGAATCCGTTCTGATGCAATCAAGTTTATGATGGAGCTTCTGTACTTTCAGTATTTGTTTACGGATATTTTGCCGAGTAGCTTCTCCTTTCAAGTTATTTGATAATTTTTTTAAACTTTCGTATTTCCCCGAAAGTTTTCTTTGTTGTCGTTTCAGACTTTTTTCCAATTTTCTGATATGACCAGATTTGTTGATATTTGCAAAGAATTTGCCATTTGAACAAATTGCAAAATCTTTGATTCCTAAGTCAATGCCAATTCCGAAATCATTCAGAACAGGTTTTGCTGGTGCGGCCTCTTCCACAAGGACGGAAACATAGTATCTCCCTGCTTTGATAGAAACTGTGCCATTTTTTATGACATGCGTTTTAGGATTGGTAGGGATATCGCCTTTTTCTTTCAATCTTACCCAGCCTAAAGTAGGGATTTTAATTCTGTGCCGTTCACATGAAATGATTTGTTTTTCCCCATTTTTCACAAAATACATTTTTACATTAGAATTTCCTTTTTTCTTCCAGATAGGAAACCCGGTTCTGTGTTCAAAAAAATTTCTGAATGCTCTATCAGCGTTCATGATACTCTGTTTTATAGATTTGCTGCTGACTTTCGTTATCCATGAAAAATTAGGATTTACCGGTAGAAATTCCTGATTCAGCCATTTTGAAAAGTCATAGCCTGAAACAAACCGTTTTTCTTTTTCATAAATTTTTTTATTATGCGCAAGATAGAAATTATAAATAAACCTGCACACACCAATCGTTCTGTGAATTTTCTGTTTCTGTTTTGGTGACGGAAAAATTTCTGTTTTATATGCTTTCAGCATTTTATCACCTCATAAGCACATTTTTTCACGTTTTTACACTTTTGTCTATCTTTTCACCCTCTGTTTAGGAACTCCTATTGTATTCTTGTTTTATCATAACAAAGAATATAAATTTCATTTTTATTATTATAACATATTTTTTAAAAAAAGTCAATGATCTATCATAAATTTATGTAATTTGCACAAATTGAACAGCACTGTTTCAGGAACAGTGCTGTTTTTCTTTGCTGATTATTACTAATTTTAGATATTTCTGGAAAGCTCTTCTGCTGATACGGTTTTAATACCTGCTTCTGTCAGGACTTTATCGCCCTTTTCTTCATCATCCACATGCATGACAATATAAGCATTTTTCCCTACAATTGTAATACAAGCATACATATAATCAATATTAACCCCTGCATCTGCAAGGAGCTTTGTCACTGTTCCCAGACAGCCGGGATGATCATCCAGAACGATGCACATTACTTTTGTGATAGTAGACATGAAAGCCTGTTCTCTCAAAGCCTGCTGTGCCTTTTCACAATCATTAACAATCATCCGGGCAATGCCGAAATCTTTCGTATCTGCCAGAGACATAGCACGAATATCAACGCCAGCTTTTGTGAGAGTATCTGTCACTTTCACAAATTGTCCCGGCTTGTTTTCCATGAAAATAGAAATCTGCTGTGCGATCATAAAATCACATTCCTTTCTTAATTTCCGAACTGATATCCCAGCGCAAACGCTTTTTTATTCAGTTCTACAAATTTGGGCTTGACAGTCTGTTCCAATGCGGCAATCCATTTATCATAATCAATATGAAAATGTTTTGCCAGCTGTCCCATCAGAACAATATTCACTGCTTTGAAAGAGCCTGCCTGCTCTGCGAGAGAAAGCGCATCCATCGCTTCAATATGAACTCCTTTTGCTGTAAGCTCTTCCAGAATCTGTTCCGGATAATCTGCCGTTCCCATAATAACAGGCATCGGATCAATGCGCTGTGTATTGGTGATGATAATGCCGCCTGTTTTCAGAAGATAGGCATATCTTGCGGCTTCGATTCTCTCGAAAGAGATAATATAATCTGCTTCACCCGACTGCACAACAGGAGAATATACTTTATCTCCATAGCGAACATAGGTAATCACAGAACCGCCCCGCTGGCTCATGCCATGTACTTCAGAGACTTTAATATCATAGCCTTCATTTACCAGCACTCTTCCGAGCAGTTTACTGGCTAGCAGAGATCCCTGTCCGCCAACACCTGCAATCACAATTCCTTTTGTATTCATCATAATTAGTTTTCCCCTTCCTGAATAGCATCAAAAGGACAGAGCTGCTGACAGACCCCACACCCTACGCAAAGTGTATTATCAATTGCAGCTTTGCCATCTTTCATATGAATAGACGGACAGCCAAGTTTCATGCAGCGTTTGCAGCTTCTGCATTTGTCCTGATCCACTTTGAACGGTGATTTTGCCTTGACATATTTCAGAAGTACACACGGACGACGGGAAATAATCACAGAAGGTTCAGCAACAGCAAGTTCTTCTTTGACCGCTTTTTCTGTTTCTTCCAGATCATACGGATCTACAACCCGTACCCGTGCAATACCCAGTGCATGACACAGACTTTCAAGATCAATCTTAGTTGCCGGATCTCCCTTGATATTATAGCCAGTTGTTGGGTTCTGCTGATGCCCCGTCATGCCTGTGATAGAATTATCCAGAATAATCACCGTTGCATGAGAGCCATTATATGCGATATTCGCCAGCCCTGTCATTCCAGAATGCATAAAAGTAGAATCGCCGATCACAGCAACACTTTTTCCATCTGCTTCCCCTTTGGCGGCTTTATGATAGCCATGCAGACCAGATACAGATGCCCCCATGCATAAAGTAGAATCTAATGCACAGAGCGGCGGTGCAGATCCTAATGTATAACAGCCAATATCACCCAGAACAGTGATTTTATTTTTGGATAATACATAGAACATTCCACGATGAGGACAGCCGGAACACATGACTGGAGGACGAACCGGAACAGCAGTATCCGCCGTAATGGTTTCTTTTGCGGGGAGTCCGAATGCCTCTGCAATGCTTTTCTGTGAGTATTCTCCCAAAGGTGTGAATAATTCTTTGCCGATACAATCAACACCAATATTCCGGCAATGACTTTCAATAATGCCGTCAAGCTCTTCCACAACATAAAGCTTCTGCACACTTGCGGCAAAATCTTTTATTTTCTGCACCGGAAGCGGATTGATCATTCCTAATTTCAGAACACTTACACTATCGCCAAATACTTCTTTGACATATTGATAGCAAGCACCAGATGTGATAATACCAATTTCAGTGCCACCCATTTCAATCCGGTTGATCTCTGCTGTTTCTGCATAGGCAATTAATTTTTTCGTCCGTTCTTCTACAAACGGATGTCTTTTGATGGCATTGGCAGGAGCCATAATATATTTTGCAGGATTTTTTTCATAAGGCTTATGTTCAGGAACAATGCGCTCTTGCTGATCCACAACGCTTTGTGCATGGGCAATGCGTGTGCAGGTTCGAAGCAGACAGGGAGTATCAAAATTTTCTGAAATTTCAAAGCCAAGTTTTGCAAATTCTTTGCATTCAGAAGAATCAGAAGGCTCTAACATAGGAACTTTTGCACTGATGGCATAATGACGGGAGTCTTGTTCATTCTGGGAGGAATGCATTCCTGGATCATCTGCCACACAGACCAAAAGGCCGCCTGTTACACCAGTATAGGACAGTGTAAACAAGGGATCAGCGGCAACATTCAGCCCTACATGCTTCATAGCGCAGGCACTTCTGACACCTCTCAGGGATGCACCAAAAGCGACTTCCATCGCTACTTTTTCATTTGGTGCCCATTCGCAGTAAATATCATCATAAGTAGCGGCAAATTCTGTGATTTCCGTGCTAGGTGTGCCCGGATAGCTGGAAACAACTTCTACACCAGCTTCATATAATCCTCTGGCAACGGCTGCATTGCCAATCATTAATTCTTTCATGTAAACCTCCGTTTATTCTTCTGCTTCATTTCGTTTATCAATAATACGTCTGGCCTTACCTTCATAACGCTGAATCGTTTTAGGAGCGACAAGTGTCACTTTTGCTTGAATTCCCAGAACCGTTTTCAATTTATCAGATGCGGTTTTTCTAAGTGTTTCCAGTTCTGCAAAGCTTTCCAGCAGATGCTCATCTGTGATTTCAATTCTGACTTCCAGATAATCAGTATAATTCTTTCTGGTGAGAATTAATTCATAATGGGGGGAAATACCGTCGATATTGGCCATAACACTTTCAATCTGAGAGGGGAAGACATTCACGCCCCGAATTTTCAGCATATCATCACTGCGCCCCTGTACTTTTTCCATACGGGCATGAGTACGGCCGCATTTACAGGGCTCATAATGAATTCTGGTGATGTCTTTTGTACGATAGCGAAGTAATGGAATGCCTTCTTTTGTGAGTGTAGTAATCACAAGCTCTCCTTTTTCGCCATGAGGAAGGACTTCTCCTGTTTCGCTGTCAATGATTTCAGGAAAGAAATGATCTTCCGCAAAATGCAGACCGCATCTATAAACACATTCTCCGGAAACGCCAGGCCCCATAAGTTCGCTCATGCCATAATTATCAGTCGAAAACAAGCCAAATCCCTTTTCTATTTTATTACGCAGTGCATCCGTGCAACCTTCTGATCCAAACAGGCCGATTCTTAATTTTAATTCATCATTAGAGATTCCCATTTCATGAGCCACTTCACTCATATACATAGCATAAGATGGTGTGCTGATCAGGACACTAGTTTGAAAATCTTTCAAAATCATGGCTTGTTTTTTGGTATTGCCGGAAGAAATGGGGATCACTGCACAGCCAAGTTTTTCTAATCCATAATGCAAGCCAAGCGCACCAGTAAACAGACCATATCCGAATGAGATCTGAGCAATATCTTCATCATTTACACCTACTGCGGCGCACAATCTGGCGACACAGTCACTCCAGTAATGCAGATCATTTCTAGTATATCCAACAACAGTAGGTTTTCCTGTTGTGCCGCTGGATGCATGAATCCGGCAGATGTCTTTCATAGGAGCTGCAAATAATCCATAAGGATAATGATCACGAATATCTGCTTTTGTTGTATATGGAATATACTGAATATCAGACAGGGATTTTATTTTATCTGCTGTCACACCTGCATCTGTCAGCCTTTTATGATAAAATGGTACATGATCCATACAGTATTGTACCTGATGTTTCAGCCGTTCCAGCTGTAAGGCTTCCAGATCTTTCCGGGACATGGTTTCTATGTCCTTCTGAAAAAAATAACTTTCCATTGCCTTTTCCCTTCATAATTAATAAAATTGTACAGAATCAACAGTTTTTTCATCTTATTTTTCAGATTTATGACTGCTTTGTGTATCGGTTTTTATTATAACATATTTTCAGAAATATGTCAACTGAAATTTTTTAAAATTTCTTGACAAATTTTTTAGGATGCGCTATAATAGAATAGTGTTTTGTGACGCTTAACAGCGTTAAAGCGAAAAAGTTTAAAAAAAGGAGAATTTTCTATGATACGATGGCTAATTTTGGTATTATATCTATGCCTTATGGTCGGGATTGGCATTTATTGCAATAAACGAACAAAAAGCGTAGATGATTTTGTACTTGGCGGACGAAGTATAGGGCCATGGTTTTCGGCATTTGCATTCGGAACATCTTATTTTTCCGCAGTGGTCTTCATTGGCTATGCGGGGCAATTCGGCTGGAAATATGGAATATCTGCCTCATGGATCGGCTTGGGCAATGCATTGATTGGCTCTTTGCTGGCATGGGTGATTTTGGGACGGCGTACCCGTACTATGACGAAATTTCTTGATGTGACAACAATGCCGGAATTTTTTGAAAAACGTTATCAAAGCCCAGCCTTGAAAATCGCCGCTTCTCTGATTGTTTTTATTTTCTTGATTCCCTATACAGCATCTGTGTATAACGGATTATCAAGATTATTTGAATCTTCACTGGGAATTCCCTATATTTATTGTATTATTATTATGGCAGTATTTACAGCGATTTATGTTATAGCTGGAGGATTTCATGCAACTGCGCTGAATGATTTTGTACAGGGAATTATCATGCTGATCGGAATTATTGCTGTAGTGATTACTATTCTGAATTATCAGGGCGGATTTGGAACAGCTATGCAGAAATTGGGGGAAATTACAGATGACAGCGGCAACTCGCAGACATTAAACACTGTATTTGGCCCTTATCCGGCTGATTTGCTGGGGGTTGTGATTCTGACCTCTCTGGGAACGTGGGGACTTCCACAGATGATTCAGAAATTTTATTCTATTTCTGATGATGATGCAATCCGTCGGGGCAGTATTATTTCTACAGTATTTGCAATCGTCGTATCAGGCGGATGTTATTTCTTGGGAGGATTCGGCCGGCTGTTCTGTACAACAGATCCGGAAGATGCTTCTAAATCTTTAATTAATATTATTAATGGCAAGCTGGAATATGATGCAATTGTACCTTCTATGTTAGAGAGTGCGCTTCCGGAATTCCTGATGGGATTGATTGTCGTATTGGTATTATCAGCTTCTATGTCAACGCTTTCTTCTTTGGTGCTGACATCCAGTTCTACTCTGACGCTGGATTTAATCAAGCCGGCCATGAAGGGAAAAATGGATGAGAAAAAGCAGATTTTGATTATCCGGATTTTCATCGCCGTTTTCCTGCTGATCTCTGTGATTATGGCAGCAAATAAAAATGCTTATATCACCACATTGATGAGTATTTCTTGGGGTGCGCTTTCCGGGTCATTCCTTGCGCCATTTATGCTGGGACTGTTTTCAAAGAAGATCACGCCGGCGGCAGTCTGGACATGCTTTATTTTCGGCGTTGGCTTCACGCTGATTCATACAGCATTATTCATGATGGGATGGTTTCCGGAATTAACAAAATCTGTGAACGCCCTGCCGATTCCATTTACATTGACATCTCCTCTGAATGCTGGTGCATTCTGCATGGTATTTTCTTTGATTCTGTGCCCACTTGTCAGCAATTTTACAAAAGTCAAAGATCAGAAAGAAGTTGACCGGATTTTTACATGCTATCAGCAGGAGGGATAAACATGCATTATATTGATTTTCATGTTCATGCTTTTGCTGATAAAATTGCACATAGAACTATCAAAAATCTGGCCGAAACTTGTCATGAATCCCCTCTGACAGATGGCACACTTGCCGGAACAGAAATAATGATGAAACAATGGAAGATCGACGGCTTTGTGATCCTTCCGATTGCAACTAAGCCTTCTCAGCATCTTGTTTGCAATAACTGGGCGGCTTCCTGTAAATGTGATCATATTTTTCCATTCGGAAGCATTCACCCTGCTGGGGAGGATGTCATGCAGGAATTGGAGAGAATCAGATCTCTGGGCTTATATGGCATCAAACTGCATCCGGATTATCAAAATTTTTTCTCAGATGATCCCCATATGATTCCGATTTATCGCAAATGCGGAGAATTAAATCTGCCTGTTATTTTTCATGCCGGATATGATCCGCTTTGTCCAGATTGTGTGCATAATACACCTGCAATGGCAGCAAAAGCCATTGCATCCGCCCCGGATACTGTTTTTATTATGGCACATCTGGGGGGAAATCAGCTATGGCAGGAAGCAGAACAGATTCTTGCCGGACAGTTTGAAAATCTCTATCTTGATACAGCATTATCCGGGAGTCATGTTCCAGAAGATCAGCTTTTCCGGATCATTGAAAAGCATGGTGCGGATAAAATTCTGCTTGGCAGTGATTGCCCTTGGGATAGTACAGAGCTGACAATTCAGAAAATCAAGCGTCTTGGCCTGACGGAACAGCAACAACAGCTGATTTTTGCCGGAAATGCGGAAAGATTATTGAGGCTGTCAGAATGAGCATAGATCTGCATGCATTCAGTTTGCTGTTTCCAGAACAATCAGAAATCTGTTTTTCGCTTTCTGATAGTACTGCAAATGATTTATCTGTTGATTTTCTATGTGCCCATCTGGCCGCTTCTCCATCAGAACAGCCGATTTTAAAAAAATTTCTTCTGCAAATGCCTGTTGATGCCAAAATAATCGCTTATCGCCGGGCTATCTATCAGGATTTGAAACAATACCCCGATCTGTGTGAAGAATTGCTTGAAATTTTCGATTCCATGCGATTTTATACCAGTGATGAAGGCAGTCTTAATTATCGAAAAGCCAGCATCTGGGAACTGATCGGACGGCTGAAAAAATTAGAAAATTATAGTACTTCTGTGACAAGAATTCAACATCTGCTTGAAAATATCAAATTTTCATCACAAGGGATGCAGGAACTTTCTGCATTTATTGATCAGATTTATCATGCAAGCGGTTTTGATGAATTTTTAGAAGATATTCATTCTTTGAGTGAAGATATTTCTGCTGTCAGAAGCATGACGCTTGGTGTTAATTTCAGAGATGATTTCAGACCGGATCAAGTAGGCATTATTTCTCTGAATGATTATTATTTTCAGGAAGAAGGCATTTTAAAAAAATTTTTTCATTTTCATAGAAAGAAACATCCGAATGATAAAGATCTGGTATCTTTCACCATGCTGACACATGCAGGAAGCGGAACAGCCAGTGAAAGCCTGCTGATGAAGAATTTGACAAATCTTGTGGAGGAAATGCTTCCCGGAACAGTTTCAAAATTGCGGCGTGTGCTCAAAAGATATACAGATGAAAGCGGAATGGCTGTTACTAGGCTTGCGGATGAATTTTTATTCTACCTGCGATTTATACAGATAGAACAAAAGTTGAAAGATTCCGGTTATCCTTGTTATTTGCCAGATTTTTCAGATCAAGATACACAGTTATCTGATTTTTATAATCTAAAATTAGCATTATGCTGTCTGGATGGGACTGTTACAAATCCGCTTGTTAGCAATCCGATTGAATTTACAAAAGAACATACCGTTTTGATTCTCACAGGCCCTAATCGAGGAGGAAAAACGATCCTGACGCAAGGAATTGGATTAGCTTTTTTATTATTTCAGCAAGGTGTGTTTGTGCCATGCAGTGGCGGAAAGATCCGGCTGTGTGATGGGATTTATACACATTTCCCAGCAGATGAAAATCAGACAGTATCATTAGGACGGCTCGGAGAAGAAGCAGAAAGATTCAGTCAGATCTGTGAAACAGCTACTTCTGAAAGTCTGCTTTTATTCAACGAATCCTTTTCGACAACAAGTCATTCTGAATCACTTTATATTGCAGAAGATGTGATTAAATATTTATGTTATCTTGGCGCACGAACATGCTTTAATACACACATGCATGAACTTGCCGCCCATGCAGAAACATTTTCCGGGAAGGGCGGAGCAGTCAGCCTTGTGATGGGGAAGCGTGAAAGTGATCATGCTTATCAAATCCGATTTGAAAAGCCTGATGGAAAAAGTTATGCTCATGATATCGCCTGTCAATATGGAATCACGTTTGAACAGCTTCGACAGAAACAGCATTCAGAAGAAAAAAAGAGTTCGCCTGTTTAAGGCGGACTTTTTTATAGCAAATTATTTCGCTCAAAATACTTGACAAATTTTTTGAAATTTTATATAATAATAATATATTAATCATGAAGGAGGACTTTTCATGTTCAAACAAGTTGAGCTTGATTATGCTTTTGATGCATTAGAGCCGTATATTGATACCCTCACAATGCAAACCCATTATGGCAAGCATCATGCCTCATACACGGCAAATTTTAATAAAGCAGCGGAAATGGCAGGCGTTCAGGATCAAAGTGCTGAGGAAATACTGTCCAATCTTGATAAAATTGCAGATCCGGCTGTCAGAACCGCACTGCGCAATAATGGCGGCGGATTTTATAATCATAATCTGTATTTTTCTCAGCTGTCGCCGAATCCCGGCAATGTTCCGACAGGTGCGCTTGCTGATAAGATTAATCAGACATTCGGCAGTTTTGATAATCTGAAAACAGAACTCAAAAGGCTGGCATTGGGTCAATTTGGATCTGGCTGGGCGTGGCTTTCTGCTAATGCTGATGGCGATCTTATGATTTCTGCATCTCCAAATCAGGATAATCCTATTTCTGAAAAAACAGGATATTTTCCCATTCTTGCAATTGATGTGTGGGAACATGCCTATTATTTGAAATACAAGAATCTCCGGGGAGATTATATTGACAATCTGTTTCAGGTGATTGACTGGAATAAAGTTTCTGAAAATTATTGTAAAATCATCAAGTGAAGAATATGCCCATGTTTCTGATTTTTCAGGATATGGTCATGATTTTTCCCATAAAAAAGGGTTGCAATGTCTGGATTTGTGTGATATAATAAATCCGAAAGGAGATTTGATTATGACACAAAAAAAGAATAAATTTGAAAGTTTTGTCCGAATCATTGTCAGCCTGTTTGCGGTGTTCTTGATGGGGGTGCTGAGCCTGGCAAGTTTATTTTCTACGACTGGTATGAATCGAATAGAAGACTGGCAGGCAATGGATAGTGTCGTCAACCGGATCAGGCCGGGAATTGAATCCGTCTGGTATTATCATGATAATATTCTAGGAAATCTCATATGGCTAGCATTGGGATTTTTTATATGTTTTCTGATCATGCCTGTGATTCAAAAATGGTCATTGAAAAAAGAAATCCTATTTATTATGTCATGGACAGTCATATTAGGAATAATCTGGGTAGTATCCTCACAGGTTGCCCCTTCGGAAGATTCCGGAACAGTAATGTCAGCCGCCGTCCGTGCGGCTCAGGATGATTTTACATGGATGGAAATGCCCTATTTCTCTAAATTTTATCCATTTCAGATGGGATATGTACTGTTCAGTGAAATTCTGATCCGGATTCATGATTTGATAGAACCAACCCAGACATTAATGTATTTGGAAGTGCTGAATGTTTTTCTTTTAGCAGGCATTTATGCTGGTTTACTGGTGCTGATGGATCTGCTGTTTGCAGATAAAAAAATCAGAGCATTGACAGGAATTTTCATGCTGTTCAATACGCAGGCGATTATTTTCTGTGCATTTCTTTATGGAATTTATCCCGGATTGCTGTTTGCTGTCTGGGCAATGGTATTTGAAGCCGCTTATTTTCAGACAGAAAAGATCAGATTTATTCCATTATCAGCATTATGTATTGCGATTGCATACACCATCAAGCCCAATTATTTGATTTGTCTGATCGCTATGATGATCATAGCCGGTGTAAAATGCATTGGTTCTTTGAAAAATCTAAAAAAAATGGTAATTTGTGGGGCGTATATTATTTTATCCTGTCTGCTTCCGATTTGTTTTACAAAGGCGGTCTATGCTAGATATAGTAACATAAGCGGTATTGAAATTGGTGATACTATGCCGCTGGTTTCTTATATTGTAATGGGCATGAATGAGGCAGAAAATGCGCCCGGCTGGTATACCTATTGGCCGACATTGACGAATTTTGAAGTGCATAATTTTAAAAATAAAGAATCTGCGGAAGCTTCTGTAGAAGAAATTAAGAAAAGATTGGAAATTTTTTCACAAGATCCGATTTATAGAAATGAATTTTTTTATAGAAAATTTTTATCTCAATGGAATGAAACCAGTTATCAGAGTATCTGGAATAATCAGGTAAGAATGCAATACAAAGAGAAAGGAAAATTAGCCGCCTGGATCTGTGGTGATGGAGAAAAGAAAACAAAATTTTTTATGGATTGTTATGCACAGCTGATTTTCTGGGGCGTTTTTATTGGCTGTCTGTTTTGTATGCGGAAAAAATCGTTGATGCAAATGATTTTGCCATTAGTTGTAATTGGTGGAATGATGTATCATCTGCTTTCAGAGAGCAAATCACAATATGCAATGCCTTATTTTATTTTGATGATGGGTTTTTCTGCTGTGGGAATTTGTGGGCTGTATGATAAATATCAGCCATTGGAATATTTAAAAAATATGATTAAAAATAGGGGGAAACTTCATGAAGGATCTGACGAAATTAAGCAAATATCTGAGTCTGATTCTGCGGCATAATCCGGGAATCATAGGAATTAAAATTTCTGTTCAAGGCGGATGGGCAGATGTAAAACAGTTAATTTCTGGAATAAATCAGGCAGGGAAATTTAAAATTGATATGGAAACGCTGGAGGAAATTGTTCACACAGATGAAAAACAGCGTTACAGCTTTAATGAAGATAAGACCAAAATCAGGGCAAATCAGGGGCATTCTATTCAGGTTGATCTGGGATTGAAAGAAAAAGAACCGCCAGAATTTCTATATCATGGAACAGCGGAACGATTTATAGCATCTATTTATGAAAAGGGTCTGCTGCCGATGGGGCGGCAGTATGTCCATCTGTCAAAAGAGGAAGAGACGGCTTTGAAAGTCGGAAAACGGCATGGAAAGCCCTATATTTTCCGGATCAAGGCAGGAGAAATGCATCAGCAGGGGTATTTATTCTATTTATCTGAAAATGGCGTATGGCTGACGGAGCATGTTCCGCCGGCATTTCTGGAAGAATTTTTTAGATAAATTTAACAAAATATAGCATGAATTTTAGTTGCTTTCGCTGAAAATGATGTCATAATAATGAAAATTTTTCGAAACTTCTTGCATTTTTTTTTTTTTTGATATAATAAAAATATACGTTTTTTTATTCAAAAAATTTGAAAGTGAGTGTTTTGAATATGGAATTAAAAGATAAAAGACCCGCATCTGTAAATATAAAAACCGTGGTGATTTCAGCACTTGTGGGGGCACTGCTTGCCGGTGGAATTTTTGCAGCTCTTTCCTTAAAACCAAAGAATCCGCTCCCTGCATCATTGGAAGCTGTGATTTCAGAAGGAGAAGAAACGATTACCATCAGAGAGCTGGAAAGCATGATGGAATCTGTCAGTGAGCTGGTAACGGAAAAATATTATTATACAAGTTGCAATGAAGACAGAAAAGAGGGAACAAAAGTAGCAGGTGTTACTGTTCCAGGTACGGAAGAACTGATTTTGGTTGTTTATGATGGTATTATCAGCGCAGGAATTGACATGTCTCAAGTTACATATGATATTAATGAGGAAAAAAAGATCATTACAGTTACACTCCCTGAACCTGAAGTTTTTTCTCATGAGATTGATCAGAACAGTGTTAGAGCTTATGATGTCAAAAATGCGCTGTTCAGCAAAAAAACATATCAGGATTACGCATCTAAACTGGCAGAATTTAAAGAACAAAAAATTTCAGATCTTATGAGTGATGGGAAATTTTTTGAAGCTGTTAAACAAGATGCTGAGAAAGCAATGAGCGATATTCTGACAGCTTCACAGCGTGCAAATGACTACACAATTATTTTTAAGTAAAAAACAGGAGCGTGTGGGATTAATACACACGCTCTGTAATTTTTAACTGCAATTTCTGATCCTGTACTGTCAAGATTACAGTGTCTCCCCTTTGCAATTCGCCATGAAGCCACATTCTGGAAAGTGGGCTTTCTGCTTCTTGCGTGAGAAATCTCCGGATCGGTCTAGCACCATATTGTTCCGTTTCTGGACAATCTGCCAGATATTGCACAGCAGTTGCATCATATTCCAGAGATACTCCAATCTGTTTGACACGTTCCGCCAGCTGATGAATCTGGATTTCTGCGATTTTCCGGAGATGTTCAGATTTGAGAGAATCAAAGACAAAAATTTCATCAATCCGATTGATGATTTCTGCCGGAAGAAAATCACGAAGTGCTTCTATTGCCTGTTTTTTATCAGAAGAGGTTTGTTCTGTAAAGCCAACAGTATGATTTTTATCATGCATTCCTAGATTAGATGTCATGAAAATCAGACAGTTCCGAAGACTGATTTTTCGTCCTGTGCTATCTGTGATGATGCCATCCTCCAGAATCTGGAGAAGAATATGCAGAATATCCGGATGTGCTTTTTCAATTTCATCAAATAAAACTACACTGCATGGCCGTTTTCGGAGATGCTCACAAAATTTTGTTCCTTCGGAGAATCCTACATATCCGGGAGGCGCACCGAGTAACTTTGCGGCGGCATGTTGTTCCATATATTCAGACATATCAATCTGTAATAATGCTTTTTCTGTACCATATAAAGCTTCTGCCAATGTTCTGACAAGTGCCGTTTTTCCGACTCCGGTCGAGCCCAGAAACAGAAATGAGCCGATCGGACGGCGAATATCTCGGAAGCCGCTTCCTGCACGACATACGGCATCACAAAGCTGAGTAATCACTTGCTCATGACCAATGATTTTTTTCTGCAATATATTTTGAAGATGCAGAAGCTTTTCCTGTTCAGCAGCTGTCATCTGTTCAAGGGGGATTCCTGTCCGGAGGGCGGCAACAGAAGCCACATCTTCTATTTGCACATCAGGGAAGTTTTCACTGCGAAGGGCGGCTTTTGCACATGCTTCATCAAGGAGATCAATTGCTTTATCAGGAAAGCTTTTATCCGCAATATATTTTTGCGATAATTCGACACAGGATTGCAAAACGGCATCAGAGATAGATACATGATGATAATTTTCATAATTTTCTTTTAATCCGTTCAGAATGCAGAGTGTTTCTGCTGGGGATGGTTCTGTGATCTGAACGCTTTGGAATCGTCTGGAAAGTGCGCCATCTTTTTCAATGCTTTTGCTATATTCTGTTGGAGTGGTTGCGCCAATGATGCGCAAATCTCCTCTTGCAAGCCGTGGTTTCAGCATATTGGCGGCATCAATCGCACCTTCTGCCGCACCAGCTCCGACGATCGTATGCAGTTCATCAATAAATAAAATAATTCGGCCGCTGTTGGTAACTTCTTCGATACATGCCCGGATGCGCTCCTCAAAATCGCCACGATATTTTGCACCGGCAAGCAATGCGCCCAGATCCAGCGAGAAGATAAACATGCCATATAATTGAGAAGGGACTTCTCCACGGGCAAATCGATCAGCAACTCCCTGAATGACAGCTGTTTTTCCAACACCTGGCTCACCGATGAGACAGGGATTATTTTTATTTTTTCTGGAAAGAATTTGCAAAATCCGGTTAATTTCCTGTTCTCTGCCAATGAGAGGATCTGCATCCTGTGAAGGAAGCAATAATTTTCCATAGCGAAATAATTGCGGAAACTCTGTTTCCGTGGGGATATTTGTAATTTTGAGCGAATTTTTAGAATGGCAGGCTTGTTTCATAGATGCAATATCTGCCTGCATAAATTCCAGAAGTTCACAGGCGGCATTATTTTCATCTTTCAGCATAGCGAGCAAGAGCCATTTTGTTCCAACCTCTTTTATTCCGGCAGCATCAGCAGCAACCTGTGCTTCATGAAACATCCTGTGCAAAGCAGGTGTCATATTATGATAGCTTGGGGAGGCAGGTGTACCTTTTCCAATCGTTTGAAGCATCTGCTGGGAAAATTTTTGTTCTGTCATATCAAAATTCATCAGGATTTCAGCGGCATGATTTGGCCGCTGATGCAGAAGGCCAAGCAGATAATGTTCTGTGCCAATATAGGTATGTCCCATTTCTCCGGCAAGGCACATAGCCGCCTCCAATGCCAGCATTGCATTTTCTGAAAACCTGTCTACTTCGTAATCATAACCATTTTTCTGCATCAAAACAAGCAGCTCCTTTCAGAATCAGGCTTTTTTGTTACAGTAACAGTATAGCACATTTTGACCGCAATATTTGTCAGAATAGAGAAAAACAACAATTCATTTCCGGGAAATGCACTGATCTTGACATTTGTTTCTGAATCTGTTATAATAAATTATCATGAGAACAGGAGCGTGTTACAAATGGGGTATCGAGAATTATATTTTCAGCATAATAAAGGCCGGAAGCTTCCTTACCGGAAGGGTGTTTATTATCAGTGTGTGACTTGCAAGAAATGGTTTTCAAAAGAAGAGATCACGATCGATCATATTATTCCGAAAAGAAAAGGCGGCCTTGATGTAATCAGCAATTTGCAGCCGATGTGCAGGAGCTGTAATTCCAGAAAGCGGGATCATCAATCTTTCAAAGAGACCGTCAAAGGCGTGGTAGGCATGACAGCACAGGGAAAATTAGGAAGCTTTCTGACCAGTGCGGCAAAGCAGAAAGCAGAAGATGCATTAGGAATTAAATATAAAAGAAAGTAGTCACACATTTGGGGCAGATTCATATGATATACTATGAAGCGGAACAGAACAGACCGTTTCAAATATATCACAAGGAGAATGTCATATGTGCTTTGATAATAATAATAACTGCTGCTGGGTAATCCTGCTGATCGTCATTCTGTGTTCCTGCTGCGGCAATAACAATAATAACTGCGGATGCAACTGCAATAATAACTGCGGCTGTGGGTGCTGAGTCTGAATGCACAAAAGCCTCCCTTCGGGGAGGCTTTTTGTTATGATTTTTTATGTTTGCCAAAGCAAAACAGGAAAATACAGATCAAAATGCCTATGCCTGAAATAGTCATTATCTTTCCTCGGAGAAGTAGGCTCAATTCTTCCGGCAAATTCAGCAGTTTCAGAAAGGCAGACATCAAAAGACTTGTCAAAAATATGAACATGCAGGGAATACATGCAGAGATGCTATAGATCTGAAATGCAGTGCTGATTTCCTTATGACTATGTTTATGAATCTGGATTATCCAGAATCAAAAAGCTATATTTGAATTTAGAGTGAACTCTCCCCCGCCTATAGAG
>DJXD01000097.1 GCA_002449585.1 Ruminococcus sp. UBA7013 | reverse complement strand
GGAATGCAAGCATTTGTCAATGAATGCCGTTTTTCTCAGTTTATTCTTGCTATTAAAGGTGCTGGTTTCAAATCCAGTAAACTGCTGAATTCAACGATGACATTAGATTTTTCTTACTATCTGTTTCTGAAATTATCAGATGATGCTTCTATTCCTAAGAATCAAGTGAAACGTTATGTACAAAAATGGTTTATTTTATCTACATTAACGGGGAGATATATTAGTTCACCAGAAACAGCCATGAGCCGTGATATTCGAAATATCGAGGAAAAGGGATTTCTTGTATTTTTCAATGAAATTGAATGCTCAGTTTTGCCAAATACTTTTTGGGATGTTACATTACCACAAAATTTAGAAACTTCTTCTATAAGTAATCCGGCATTCAATACGTTTTTGGCTGCACAAATCAATATGAATAAAAATTCACTCTTCATGCATGGAACTATGATTTCAGACCTTCTTGAAATTTCAGGTGATGTGCATCATATCTTTCCGAAAGAATATTTAAAATCGAACGGTGTTACTTTGAAATCAAAATATAATCAGGTAGCCAATTATACTTATCTAGATACGCAGGTAAATAAAGCTATTAGGGATGCTGCTCCTGCCGTTTACTTCAAAACGATTATGGAACAGTTTGAAACTGGTGTGGGTAAAATTGGAAATATCATGAATGCTGATGCTTTGAATACTAATATTGCTGAAAATGCATTACCTCCTGAAATTATTCATATGACTGTTGCTGATTATGATAAATTTCTTTCTCAGCGTCGTCACTTGATGGCAAAAATGATTGAATGCTATTATAAAAATATTTAACATAAAAACGCCTGTATATCGAAAATTCAACGATATACAGGCGTTTAATTTTTATTGAAAAGATTTCCCTGATGAAGGCGATGCATTCAATCAGCAACATCAAGTTTATTTCTTACTTCTTTACCAAGTTTTTCATAGTATTCTTTTTTCATCGTATACATCAAAATTTCAGCTTCTTTTATCACATTTTTTAAATCTACTCCTTCTGCGAGACCATAAGAAATATGATAATTACAAGAGGTAATTTCAGAATCTATATTTTTCATGACATCATTCAGAACAACCATTGCTTCTTGACTGAATATCAGAAACTCATCACCACCGATTCTGAATATTTTTTCATTTTTAAAATAATCTTTTAAAATATCTGCGATAAATTTTAACATCATGTCTCCCGCCATATGTCCTTTTTCATTATTAATTTCATGCAAGCCATTTACATCAATATAAATGCACCGAATTTTTCCGTTGCAATAATTAGAGCAATACTCCTCATAACTATTTCTGTTAAGCAGACCTGTCAAAGCATCTTTATTTGCATTTTCTTTTGCTTCTTTTATGGCTATAAAATTACATCTCATAACCCATATAAGATAGATAATGAAAATTATCATACATGATAGTAACCAATGTATTAAATTGATATTGATTTTCTTGGCCGGGGCTAATACAATATCTGATTTCACAATGATGATAATATCCCAGTTTTCAATATTCATGGGCTTATAAGTGATAAGATATTCTTCATTGTTTAATATGATTTCAGAATATCCTTCTTCTTTATTTTTAATTCCAGTAACAATTTCTTCATTTTGTATATCAGATAATGTTTGATAATCATGATTCCAGCCATTTACCACAATTTCCTCTGTATTTCTATCTGCAATACAAAAAGCAGTCTGCCCTTCATAAATACTGAGTGACCATGCTTTGACTAAAGCATCAACATCTAATTCTGTGAATAATAATCCTCTTATTCCGCTTCTGTTGCCAATAGGAATATAATTTCTTAATACATATTTATCTTTCAAGAAAGTGGACAGCTGTAAATTGCTGATATGTTCCCCTTTTGCAACTTCCTCTTCAAAAGATATGACATTATTTTCTACATTCGCATGTCTTGACTGCAATATTTTGTTATCAGCATCTAAAATGGCGATATTGGTAATATAATTATTGACTGCATAAGTGCCCATTTGATTATTGACTTCATTTGATTCTAAATCTTCAGATTGGCCTATTACTTTGGCAAGCATTCGCAATGATGCTTTATCATTTTTAAAATTACTTTCAATCTTGGAACAAGCTTCATCTGTTGTACTTAATAATGTAGCATAACAGTTATCTTTTTCTATTTTTAAAGTGCTTATGCCATAGATAACACCAGTTACACCTACAATACTGCTTAAAAGGACAGATGCTATCAAAAATTTATCGACAAATTTCTGTGCCATGGAACTCACTCCTTAGATAGTAATGCAGCCTCCCAAGCATCATTCCAGCTATTCATAAGTTCATCGAAAGAATCGCCATTGATTGCGGCATCAATGATATTTTCCAAATGTTTGGAATCATAATTTACTCCAACAGTAGCACGACTTATTTTTTCAAACTCTTCACTGATTGTGGCATTTGTCACAAGATTCACACCATCAAAATTGCCTAAGATATCGGGATATTCATTTGTTTTCATGACAGGTATGCTACTGTTATTAAAATCATATTTAGATTCCTCTACTAAATATTTCACAAAAATCATAGAAGCTAGTCGTTTTTCATCACTTAAATCTTTATTGATTCCATAGCAATAATTACTGCTTGCAAGTGCATACTGTTTATTTTGAATAGAGATAGGAAACGGCATATAACTGATATCATCACCATGTTCACCAGCTGTCTGCATTTGGGAGATAGCCCAGCTACCGAGTACCATACAGCCGATTTCACCATTATTGATTCTGCCTTTGCATAATTCCCAGCTGGAAGAATGGGGATCTTCTTCTGTCAAACCCTTGCTGACACAATCATAGAGAAGGTGATACACAGCATAAAGACCAGTATCATCTTTCTGTTGCGTAAATGGTCTTTTTGTTGTGAGCATGACATCATTCATATAATTATCCACACCAACACCAGAACCCACTGCATGAAAATCCCAATTCACTAAAGGCCAGCCGGCTTCATAATTTGTATAAAGAGGAATTGCGCTTGTCTGATCTTTGATCAATTGTAAATCTGTTAAAAACTGTTCTGGTGTTTTGGGAAGTTCCGTGATTCCTGCATCAGCCCATACTTTTTTATTGTAAACAATACCTTGCACATCAATACCGGAAGGAATACCATAAACGATATTGTCATAAACCTTGGTATCTATGGCATGATACCGATCGCCAATTTCTTCTATTGTAAAATATGGTTCAAAGTAATTGCCTAACATAGATGCTTTGACGGCCTCAGGGATATTACACACTTCACCCCAATTTCCAGATAAAATTCTGTTATTCATATCAAAATCATAATCGGTAACAGTTTCAACAAAGACATTGATATTAGGATAAACGGCATTGAATTCTCTTAAATAATCTGGAAATTCAAAGGGTGCATCTGTATCAACTATCAGATCAGAACGAGTTGTCAGAAAGGTGATATCTGCTTTCAAATCCGTATAATCTTCACCATATGCAATATCTAAATAAGAAATATGACTAATATCATTATCAGATGTAGTGGCGGCCTGATTGCTGTTTGTTACCTCACTTTTACCGCTACAGCCTGTGAAGAGACAGCATAATAATATCATTATCAAAAATTTTTTCATGTCAATCACCCTTTGTTTTATTTTTGTGAAACCTTTCTATCCTAAAAAATGAGAGTTTTAAAGGTATACAACTTCATCATATATTATAGCAAGTTTCTATAAAAAAGTCAAGTCAAATTTAAAAAAATTTGTTCTTAAATCATTATCTTAGAGAAAGCCCTTCCTGAAATAACTTGCTATGAAGCTGATATTTTCTATTGCAAAGCGTTGAAAATTATGTTATAATAGAAAGTAAGAATTTCTCATCATAAAAGGAGCGATGAATTTGGAACGAAAAATGAATGAACAAGAATTGCTTGCAAGTTTTGATGAAGCTTTGCAACAAGGACATATTTATGTTTTATATCAGCCCAAAATCAACCATTCCACAGGCAGAATGATCGGAGCGGAAGCTTTGATGCGCTGGAAACATCCTATTTATGGGACACAGTATCCATCTGACTTTATTCCGGTACTGGAAAAAAATGATCTGATTTATAGGGCAGATCTCGGCGTATTTCAGGCAGTATGCCGCTTTCTGCGGAACTGTCTTGATGATGGTGTCAAGCCTGTTCCCATTTCAGTCAATATGTCTCGACATGATATTTTCAGAAAAAATTATGTTGATGAAATCGAAAAGCTGCGTGTGAAATATGATATTCCTACAAAATATATTCATACCGAAATGACGGAAACCTCTGCCATTGGTGGAATGGAACTTGTTTCAGGCGTTCTGAAACAACTGCATGAATTTGGTTATATAGTCGAAATGGATGATTTCGGGAGCGGTTATTCTTCTTTGAATGTCCTGAAAGATCTTGAAGTTGATATAATTAAACTGGATATGCGTTTTCTAAGTGGAAATATTGGCGGAAGAGGAGGAACAATTATCACTTCTATTGTGCAGATGGCAAAATGGTTAGGAACGCCGGTGATTGCCGAAGGAGTGGAAACTATGGAACAAGCTGATTATATGAAAAGTATCGGCTGTAATTATGTGCAAGGATATTTATATTCTAAACCCATTCCAGAAGAAGCCTTCCGCCAGAAACTCACACAGCTGGAACATGAGCCTTTGAAGCCGTCAATGGATTTAATACAAACAATGGATGCAGGAAAATTCTGGAATCCGGAATCATTGGAAACATTGATTTTTAATCATTTTGTAGGTGGTGCAGCAATTTTTACCTATCAGGATGGAAAAGTGGAAGTTTTGCGTGTGAATAAAAAATATGTCAAGGAAATGGGAATGAACATGATTGAACAGGATATTCTTGATTCTGATCCTTGGCATGGTTTTGATGATGAAAATCGGAAAATCTATGAAAATATGTTGAAACGTGCTATCCATTCACGAGAAGAAGAAACTTGTGAAACATGTCGCACAATATGCTCTAAAATCTGTGGCGAAGATAAAATTTATATTCGGAGCTATGTACGGATGATCGGCAGTGCAGAAAATCAATACTTATTCTATGCAATGGTGCAGAATATTACAATGGAAAAACAACAGTATCTTGCACTTTATGACAGTGAACGCCGTTTCCGTTTTGCAAGTGAACAGGCAAATGTATATGCATGGGAATATACGATTGCCACGAGACAAATGCGCCCTTGTTTCCGATGTATGCGTGATTTGCATCTTCCGCCACTGGTAGAAAATTATCCCGAACCTGCGATTGAAGTCGGCATTTTTCCGGCTGATTATGCGGATATGTATCGAGATTGGCACAGACAACTGGAACAGGGAACAGAATATCTTGAGGCAATCATTCCATTGACAGTGGGGCGTGTGCCGTTTCATGTTCGCTATACACTTGAAAAAGATGAGAATGGAAATCCATTAAAAGCTTACGGTTCAGCTACACTTGTAGTAGATAAATAGAAATGCTGAATTATATAAAATTAACCGCCCATCCCTGAAAATCAGGACAGGCGGTTATTTTTTATACAATACGCTAGAAACAAGTAATTGACTTATTTTTAAAATTATGCTATAATAAAATTGACAGTTATGTGAGGAGGCATGAAGTCACACATGAAAAGAAAATGGAAATGCTGTATTTGCCTGTTATGTTCAGCAATGCTGTTCAGTTTTCCATCAACTGCCGTTGCCGAAGACGTGACAGAAACTGAACAGATTGCCATTGATCTGATTGATCATCATGAAGGACATTCTTCAGTGCTTTATAATAATACGAATGGATTACCCACTTCAGAAGCCAATGCAATCGCTGAAACACAAGAAGGATTCATTTGGATAGGAAGCTATAGCGGTTTGATTCGCTATGATGGAAATACTTTCGAAAGAATTAATTCTATCAATGGGATCGCCAGCGTTGTCAGCCTTTATGTGGATAAAAAAAATCGTCTTTGGGTTGGGACAAATGACAGCGGTGCAACTGTTATAGATAAAGATAATTATCAGCGATTTGATAAAAATGATGGTTTGAATTCGCTTTCTATCCGTGCCATTACAGAAGATGAAAACGGAAATATTTATATTGCTACTACACAAGGAATTGCTGTGATTGATGAATCTATGTCATTACATATGATTGATGAACCACAAATCAATCATGAATATATCCGGAATCTGAAACTCGGAAGCGATAACGTGATTTATGGTGTGACCATGGGCGGAGCTATTTTTACGATTCAGAACGAAAAACTCACCGGATATTATAGCAGTTCTCAGATCGGTATTTCAGGCATTTTGAGCTTGTATCCTGATAATGAAAAAGCTGGACTTGTCTATATTGGTACAAAAGAATCAAAAGTTTACTATGCAGAAATTTCGAACGGTTTCAGAAAGCAGAAAGAAATTGATACTTCTCCGCTGGAATATATCAATTCTATCAAACAGGTTCAGAATGAAATATGGATCTGTGCGGATAATGGTCTTGGCGTAATAAAAGATAATAAATTCATCAGTCTTGACAATCTCCCTCTAAATAGTTCTGCTGAACAGATGATAACAGATTATCAAGGAAATTTATGGTTCACATCCTCAAAACAAGGCGTTATGAAAATTGTACCGAACCAGTTTCAAGATATTTTTGAATCATATGGCTTGCCGGATACTGTAGTGAATTCTACTTGTATGTATGATGATAAACTTGTTATCGGGAGCAAAAACGAGGGGCTGACAGTCATCAATAAAGATGGCATTGTTGAAAAAATGCCTATCAAAAAGGCGATTTCTGCCTCTGGTGAAATTCTTAATGCAACAGATCTGATTCAGATGATGAACGGGTGCAGAATTCGCTCTGTTATCCGTGACAGCAAAAATAGGCTCTGGATTTCTACTTTTGGAGAAAATGGACTTGTCTGCTATGATAATGGCAATGTGACGCAATTCACTCAAAAAGATGGTCTTCCTTCTGATAGAATCCGGACAGTTTATGAACGGAAAGACGGCTCTTTCATGGTAGCTTGTACAGGTGGCGTTGCTATCATCAAAAATAATGCTATCGCAAAAATTTACAACGAATCTGATGGAATCCAAAATCCTGAAATCCTGACCGTAGTTGAAGCAGATAATGGTGATATGCTCATCGGAACAGATGGCGGAGGAATTTATATTATTCATACAGATGGAAATATTACGCATTACGGAACAGAATCCGGCCTTTCTTCTGATGTCATTATGAGAATCAAAAAAGATGTGAACAGAAATCTTTTCTGGATTGTCACAAGTAATTCTATTACTTATATGACAGAGGAAGAAGCATTCACAACGATTGAAAAATTCCCATATTCTAATAATTTTGACTTGTATGAAAACAGTCAGGGGGAAATATGGATACTCAGCAGCAATGGAATTTATGTTGTTCCAGCTGAAAATCTTCTTGCAAATGATGAAATTGATGCCGTATTCTATGGAAAAGATAATGGTCTTCCTTGTATTGCAACCTCCAATTCTTACAGTGAACTCACAGAAGATGGCAATTTATATATCTCTGGTACAAATGGGATTGCAAAAGTCAATATTGAAAAGCCGTTTGAAGATGTCAGTGAAATCAAAATGAATGTTCCTTATGTGGAAGCAGATGGAAAATATATTTATCCTGATTCCAGCGGAATAATTACGTTATCATCTGATGTACAGAAACTCACTATTCATGGATTTGTATATAATTATTCCCTGATGAATCCTCAAATTACTTACTATCTGGATGGATTCGACAGTCATCAGACAACCGTTCGGAGAAGTGAACTCGTTCCAGTGAATTATACTAATCTCAAAGGCGGAAATTATCATTTCATCATGGAAATGTATGATACGCAGGGAGAAGACAGCCAGAAACTTTCTGTTTCCATCGTCAAGCAAAAGGCAGTTCATGAAATGATAGGATTTCAAATTGCAGCCTATTTTCTAATTGCATTGCTGGGAGCTGGAATTTTCATGCTGTTCATTCATCGCAGAGAAAAACAGCTTTTGAAAAAACAGGAAGAACAAAAAATTCTGATTCGTGAGATTGTGCAGGCATTCGCAAAAGTGATTGATATGAAAGATCATTATACAAATGGTCATTCTGCACGTGTCGCCGAATATACTGCCATGCTGACAAGGGAATTGGGCTATGATGAAGAAACGGTTGAAACTTACTATAGCATTGCACTTTTGCATGATATCGGAAAAGTCGGTATTCCAGAGGATGTGCTAAATAAAGCCGGAAAGCTTACGGATGAAGAATATAAAATCATCAAATCACATACTGTTCTTGGACGTGATACCCTCAAAAATATCAGCATTATGCCGGAATTGGCAATTGGTGCAGGCTCTCATCATGAACGCCCTGACGGAAAAGGCTATCCTGATGGCTTGAAAGGTGATGAAATTCCACGAGTTGCGCAGATTATTGCTGTTGCAGATACATTTGATGCCATGTATTCCAATCGCCCCTATCGTAAACGCATGAACTTTGAAAAAGCGGTTTCTATCATTCGAGAAGTTTCCGGAACACAGCTTACTCAAGATGTCGTAGATGCATTTTTAAGACTGGTCGAGCGTGGAGAATTCCGTGCCCCTGATGATGATGGAAGCGGTACAACTGAAAATATTGATAATATCCATAAAAAATTTCAGAGTGAAACTAAATCAACACCATCATGAAAAATAAATCAGGCCATTTTCAGCAGTAATGGCCTGATTGCTTTGTGTACTAAGATTAGCAAAAAATTCTTAATCTTTTCTTTTCTGTTTTTTATCATGCTTTGTCATGAATCAGCTGTTTTTTCAGAAGAATCAAATCATAGATATTGACTAAATTGTCCTTAGTGACATCCTCCCCCGCCTCTATAGGCGGGGGAGGATGTCACGCTTTGTCAAGGGATCTTTCATCAAAAATAGAATCAAAAAAATCGCTGTCGGGAAATCCGCCAGCGATTTATTATTATTTCGTAAGAATCAGCAGAAGATTTCCCTCCTGAACAGAGATTTCTGCCTGATCTTCTGTTTCATTGCTCAGCCCTAATGGAAAATGAGACACTAATTCAGCATTTTCAAGGGCATATTTCGCCCCCTTGATTGTTACACCTCTGCATATATTTGATAATGCAAATACAGAAAAATGCGGATATGCTTCTTTCTGAAAACAAAATGATTTTTCAGGTGTAACCGTCAGCAAAATCTGAATACCAGCATATAAAACAGCATTTAGATGTTTCATAGCCATAAAGCGCATTAACTGCAAATTAGCAATCGTATGATCTATTCTTTCGCCGCCACATGCGCCATAGATTTCAAAATTCTCAAAACCATGTTCCATTGCCCATTGCACAGCATACCATGTATCAGAAACATCTTTTTCAATCGGCAAACGGACGATCTCTGTTTTTTCAGGGAGCTGATCTGTATAAGAATCAAAATCACCAACAAGCAAATCAGGAATGATCTGCTGTTTCAGCGCATGAAGATAGCCACAGTCTGCACAGATGACAAATGCATGTTCTGGTAGATATATTTGCTCCGTGACATCTCCGCCCGCAATGATGATACAAGTTTTTTTCATGAGAGCTCCCACCCCTTAATTTGTTTTGCTTCTTCATACATGGCACAATAGCTTTCATGACGGCTTGCAGGGATCTTTCCCATCTTGACCGCTTCCAGTACAGCACAACCCTTTTCACATGTATGTGAGCAATCATGAAACTGACAGCTGTGTTGATATTCTGCAAATTCTGCAAAGCAATCGGCAAGTTCTTCTTTATGAATCACGGCATAGCGCATTGTTTCAAATGTTGAAAATCCTGGTGTATCGGCGATATATCCGCCATTTTTGAGAGGATAGAGCTGTGCATGTCTTGTAGTATGCCGCCCACGTCCTAATTTTTGACTGACCTCACCTGTAGGAATCGAAAGGCTTTCATCCAGTGCATTCAAAAGTGTGGATTTTCCTGCCCCGGAATTTCCTGTCAATGCGCTGATTTTATTTTGAAATGCTTTTCTGACAGCTTCCAATGTTTCTGGCTTTTGATAATCTACCAGCAGAACCGGAACAGAGATAGATTGATATAATTGATAAATTTTTTCACAGGATGCCAAATCAATCTTTGTCAGCAATAACAAAGGCTGAATTTTTTTATAAGCGGATACAGCAATAAATTTATCAAGCAATCTCAAATTTGGCTGAGGCTCACACATCGAAACGACAAAACAAAGCTGATCTAGATTTGCAAGAGGCGGACGGATGATTTCATTTTTTCTCGGAAGCAGTTCAGTAATGACATCCTGTTCCGCATAGACCCAGTCACCCACATAAGGCTCCTGTCCTTTTTTGCGGAAAATTCCTCTTGCGGTACAGTCTTTTAAACTGCCATCAGGGGACGCAATGACATAGCGTCCCCTGACAGATTTCAGAATTAAACAAGCTTCCGGTTTTTCAGATCTGTTCATTAGAATTCCGGAGCAGTTTCCGGAGCACTTGCAACATCATCTCCGGAAGAAGTCGGCTCATCCGTGTCGATTGTGGTGACATCTTCTGTCAGCGGAGGTGTTGTTTCCGGTGTCCACTCTGTCGGATCTACAATTTCGGGTTCAGGCTGCTGAACGGGTTCAGGCTGATCTTCATTCGGTGCTACTGTATAAATAATCGGATCTGTAGCAATCACAGTAGGTGCTTCTGTCGGTGCTTCTGTCGGATGATAGATACCACCAACGGCTTCAAATGCGCCCTGAATATTTTCACGGACAGCACTATAAGTGATATTGGCAAAATCGAAATTATAAACGCCAAGCTCTGCCTGCTGATTGGTATTATAATTACTCAGAATTACAACAAGCTGCTGTGTGCCTGCGCCTTCTACAGGGACATTGATCGTATTGCCGGAGAAAGCGGCGTTGATAGTACTGCTGGAAGCTACAGTAGTTCCATTACTATCGAGGAAGTCCAGAACAAAACGGCCTGTTGCATTAGAGGGCAGTGTCATAGAGAAGGGAACGACATGGGACGGATCTTGTCCATTACTGTAAGTCAGAATAATTTCTGTTCCGGGCTGTACGAGCTGGCCAGCTTCAATGCTCTGTGCAATGACAGTATTGGCAGGTTCTGTAGAAGGAGATTCCTGTAATGTGGCAACCAGTCCATAATATTTGCAAAGATCCTGTGCATGTTCCAGCGTATCGCCTACCATGTTCATGACTTGAATGGTTTCATCTGTAATGCCTCTGCTGATATAAACAATTACAGTAGAGCCGGATTCTGCCATTTCACCGGCGGCGGGTTCTGTACGGATTACTTTGGAAGCTTCTACGCCTTCTGAACTCATTTCATATTTCTGTTCAATAACAAAATCTTCCTGTTCCAGAATCTTCTTTGCATATTCATAATGATAATTCTTGACATCAGGAACTTGTACCATGCTGACACCAAGGCTGACATTAACATAGACAGTCTGGCCAGCAGAAACGGCATCACCAACGGCAACATCCTGGAAATAGATGACATCTTTTTCATAAGTGGAGCTTTCTGTTTCATTGATCTGAATATCCAGATAAGTGTAGGTGTCTTTGGCTTCATAGTAATCCAGACCAACAAGATTCGGCATTTCATAGCGAGTAGTGCCGTCAGGGCCTCCATCAATAACACCTTTGACAAGCCACAGGATAAAGAAGACAGCAACCACAATAAATGCGATCGTGACGGCAGTCATGACAGGAATGAACAGGGAACGAGGTTCTTCTTCCTCGCCTTCGCCGTCCTCGATTTCTTCATCTTCAATTTCTTCATCCGGCTCGTCTATTTCTTCTTCATACTCTTCTGTTTCTTCATATTCTTCATACTCATCCGGTTCATCATCATATGAATTCTTGTTAATGCTCACTGCTGCATTGTCCTCCTTGTAATAGCCAAATGTCATATTCGGACTGGATTTGAAACTTTCAATATCACGGATCATGTCGGCGGCTGTCTGATAACGATTTTCCGGATCTTTTTCCATTGCCCGGAGAATGATTTCCTCCAATCCTGCCGGAATATCCGGATTGATGGCTTTCGGACGCTTGGGAATGTCATTGATATGCATCACGGCAATTGTCACAGGCTTATCTGCATCAAAGGGCTTTTTTCCTGTCAGCATTTCATACAGCATGACACCAACAGAGTAAATATCACTTTTTTCATCTGTTTCATCTCCTCTGGCCTGTTCCGGACTGATATAATAAACCGTTCCCAGTGCCTGATCCGTGGCGGTGAAAGACTGTTCTCTTGCGGATTTCGCAATACCAAAATCCATGACTTTTACAGTTCCGTCGCTTAAAAGCATGATATTCTGCGGCTTGATGTCCCTGTGGATGATGCCTCTGTCATGTGCATGTTGTAAGGCACGGAGTACTTGAATAATAAAATGCACAGATTCTTTCCATGGCAGAATGCTGGCCGCTTCCATATAGTCTTTCAGCGTCATGCCGTCAATATATTCCATCACGATAAACTGCAATTTGTCAGAAAAACCGACATCATAAACTTTTACAACATTCGGATGTGACAGTGTTGCAATCATTTTGGATTCGTTTCTGAACCGGCGGAGAAATTCTTCATTCTCAGAATATTCCCTTTTCAGAATCTTGACTGCTACTGTTTTGTTATCAATAATATCTGTGGCTTTATAAACGTCAGCCATGCCGCCCAGGCCGATCAGCTCCGTGATTTCATATCTGCCATCCAGTTTTTTACCAATGTACTTATCCATTTCGCCTGCTGCCGGGAAACTGCAATATGTTTCTGACTGCAATTTCCTTCTGGCAGCTTCTCCTTTCTTAATAATAAAATAATCAGTGAATAACCCTTTTCCTGCAATTTAGTATAAACATCCTTTGCGTGATTATTCCAGTTTCTCTAATTTGTGATAATAGCCAGGGAAATATTATCCCTTCCGCCTTTATCAAGCGCAAGTTCTACCAATGCTTGTGGCATGGCTGCAAAATGATTTGTCATCATAACGTCTAAAATCTCTTCTTCAGAACAGCATCCAGATAAACCATCTGAGCATAACAGAAGCATGAAATCCTCTTTGCAGGGAATCCGGAAATAATCCGGGCGAACAACTCGCTCTACACCAACAGCCCTCGTCAGCATATTTCTTTGTGGATGCACTGCCATCTCTTCCAGAGAAATTTTTCCTCTCTGATAAAGTACATTGACCACAGTATGATCATTTGTGATCTGCCGGATCTGATGCTCTTCAATCAGATAGGCACGGCTGTCACCCACACTGGCAACAGAAAGCCAGCCCGGTTCTGCAAAAGCCATTACACAAGTCGTCCCCATGCCATAACTCTGATAATCCATTTTGGATTTTGTATAAATCACAGAATTGGCTGCTGAAATAGAAGAAAGCAATAATGCCCTCAGCTCTTCTGATGAAATACCTGTCTGATACCCAGCAGAGAAATGATCAAATATTTCTTGAACTGCCATTTCACTTGCCTGTTTTCCACAGTTTTCACCGCCCATACCATCGCACACCGCCGCCAAAATACAGCCACGGTAATCTTTTGCAAATACTTCATCCTGATTTTCTTCACGAATCAGACCCGTGTCGGTCGCTGTTGCACACCGCAAAGCGTTCACTCCTTCCTGATAATTCATCTGCCTCATGCCGGAGCTGACCGCAGGCCGCTTCAATATCGCTCCCCAGCGTTCTCCTGACAGTGGCATTGATACCCAATTCCCTAAGCAGTTGCATAAATTGCTCTGCTGCTTTTCTTGTGGCATGATAGCCACGTTCTCTGACAGTATTGACTGGAATCAAATTTACATGTGCCTGCTGATGTTTCAGAAGTTCAGCAAGTGCCGCCGCATCTTCCGGACTATCATTTTCTCCTTCCATGACAGCATATTCAAACGTCACACGCCGTCCGGTCATGGAAAAATAATAGGCACAGGCTTCCATCAATTCTGATAGAGAATATTTTCTATTAATCGGCATAATCCGGCTTCGGCCTGTATCTTCTGCATGATGCAGGGAAACTGCCAGCGTCAGGCCGGTTTTTCTATCCGCCAGTTCTCTGATTTTCGGAACAATGCCGCATGTTGAAATTGTCACATGCCGAAGGCTCATATTTCTGCCTTTCGGATGGGAAAGCAGTTCTAGAAACGTCATGACATGTTTAAAATTATCCAACGGCTCGCCGATTCCCATGAGTACAATTCCAGATATCACAACGCCGGCATCTCGTTCTGTTTCATTTATTTGCAGAAGCATTTCAGCCGGTGTCAGATTACGGACAAAGCCCGCAATGGTGGAAGCACAGAACTGACATCCCATTTTACAGCCAACTTGTGTGGAAATACACAGCCGCCAGCCGTGATGATAATGCATTAATACAGTTTCTACATGCTGACCATCAGGGAGCTGATATACATATTTTACAGTATCATCCATACAAGATGCAAGCTTTCTGACAATAAATAGTCTGTTTATACAAAATTCAGCATTTAATTTTGTACGTAATGTCGAAGGTAGATTTGTCATCTGTGCAAAATCAGACACTTTCCGGACATGCAGCCATTCAAAAACTTGATTTGCCCGATAAGAGGGCTGATGCCATTCTGCAAAAGCCGTTTGCAGTTCCGGGAGTGTCATAGAAAGAAGATCTTTCATGATTTCACGGCCTTTCTTCGGATTTTTGCCGCAAAGAAACCATCAGAAGAAATATTTTTCACTGGAAGTGTGATCCAGCATTCAGAAATATGAAATTCTTCCAGTGGCACTGGTTCAAAATCCGGATGCATGTCCAGAAATTTCTGAACTAGATTTTCATTTTCACGTTTCAGAATCGTACATGTGGAATACACAAGAATGCCGCCGGGTTTCAGATAATTTGCAGAAGTTTCCAGAATCTGAGATTGTATCACTGGCAATTCTTCAAAACTATTCAGTGATTTATACTTGATTTCCGGTTTCCGGCGGATGACACCCAGCCCGGAACAAGGCACATCACAAAGAATTCTGTCTGCTTCCGGTGTATTCTGATCATATTCCGCCGCATTGCGGACATCTGTATGAATACAGGTCAGTCCTAACCGTTCCGCACCTTCCTGAATTAATTTTACTCGATGCGGATGCAGATCAAAGGCAAAAACATGCCCCTGATTTTGCATGATTTCGGCAATTGTGAAACTTTTGCCGCCAGGTGCGGCACACATATCCAGAATCGTCTCACCAGGATGAGGATCTAAAATCTTACAACAAATTTGTGATGCAAGATCCTGAACATGAAACAGACCTTTCTGGAATGCGCTGGTATACCTTAAATGATCATGATTAATATAATAGGCATGATTTATAGCTGCACATGGAACGGGATGCAGTTCCTGCAAATCATCAGTATCCATTTTGAGCGGATTTTTTCTGATACAGCACGGCGGAGACTGGAGACTGTTTTCAAAAAATGTCTTTGCAAAGGCCTCCCCTTGTTCTGCCGTCACTGTTTGCAGCAGCGGCATAGGCGCAGAATATAAAATCTGCATATCCTGCCAATGATCTCCCGTCAGCGGAATTTTTTTTCCGGAACGCTGGAATTTTCTGAGTATGGCATTGACAAAGCTGGCTGCACTTTTTTTGCGGAAATATCCTGTCATTTTTACGCATTCATTCACAGCGGCACGATCTGGAATAGTATCACAATATTGCATTTGATAAAATCCCAGATATAAAATATATTTTACAGCTTCATCAAGCTTTTCCGGATTTTTGCCGCTGTATGTCCGGAGCAGATGCTCCAGTGTCAGAAGACGCTCCAGAACGCCATAATACAGCTTTGTACAGAAAGCCTTTTCCTGCGCTGGAAGCTCTGCTTTTTCAAGTGCCTGATCCAGCAGCAGATTAGAATAGCTTTCTGCTTCCATCGTTTTCATCAGCAAGCGAACTGCTGTTATCCGTGCGCTGTTCATGTGCCTAACAGCTGCCCTTTTTGTAATTTCTTCCCACGGAGAAATAATTCAGCAGACATGCGTTTTCCGCCTTCTCCCTGTACTTCTGTGAATTGAATCTGTGTGCCGTCTCCGCATTGAATTATAAATTTTTCCGGATCTGTAACCGTTCCGCAGGGAACAGAATCTGTATTATGATCACAAATCAGCGAACGCCATATTTTCAGACGTTTGCCATCAAGCTTTGTGAAACCTGTAAGGCCACAGATGATGCGATGAAGCTCCGGGGCTGGTTTGGTAAAATCTAGTGCGGACATATCTTTCCGGATCATAGATGCATAGCTTGATTGATGATCATCTTGTTTTTCCGGATTAAGTGTTCCGTTTTGCAGTTCTTCCAATACTGGCAGAATCATTTCCGCTCCCAGTTGAGAAAGACGGTCATGCAATTCTTCTGCAATTTCATTTTCCTGCACAGCAATGCTTTTTTTCATGAGCATATCGCCCGTATCAAGCCCTTCTGCCATTTGCATGATTGTGACACCAGTTTCTTTTTCACCATTCAGCAGACAATGCTGAATTGGCGCAGCTCCTCGATATTTTGGAAGCAAGGAAGCATGAATATTAATACATCCGTATTTGGGAAGATCTAAAATTTCTTTCGGAAGAATCTGGCCATAAGCCGCAACAACGATGCAATCCGGCTGAATTCTTTTCAGGATTTCAAGACTTCTTTCGGCTTCTTCCCCATTCCGGAGGGAATTGGGCTGTATGACAGTGATACCATGTTCTAATGCTTTTTTCTTGACCGGAGAAAACTGCAATTTCATTTTCCGGCCGTTCGGCTTATCCGGCTGTGTAAATACGGCGGCGACTTCTGTCTTTGCTAGCAGTATTTCCAATGCCGGAACAGCAAATTCGGGTGTTCCCATAAAAACAATTTTCATCAATTTTGGGTATCCTCCTCTTCTTTCATCTCGACAAATTCATCTACTAATTCCAGAAATAATTTTCCATCAAGATGATCAATTTCATGGCAGGCACAGCGACATCCAAGACCTTCCAGAGAAATCTCATAAAATTCGCCGTCTCTGTTCTGTGCACGAACGGTGCATTTATTCGGCCGGACAACATAACCCCATTCATCCGGACAGGAAAGACAGCCTTCTACATCACGCTGTTTTCCGCTTGATTTCAAAATCACCGGATTGATTAATTCAATCAGGCCTTCTCCTACATCAATCACAGCAATCCGGCGACGGATGCCAATCTGAGGAGCTGCAAGACCAACCCCATTTGCTTTATAAAGCGTTTCTGCCATGTCATCCAGAAGCTGATGCAATTTTGCATCAAAATGCTCTACAGGTCTGCATACTACATGGAGAATAGATGATTCTTTTGTGACAATTTTTCTGACAGCCATAAAAACCTCCTGTATAATTATAGGCTGGTACTCCCGTTCATATCCACATAAATATGAATGCCGGAAGTTTCTTTTGCCTTTGATGCCAATTTAAGCGCATCCCGAATAAATTCACGGAATTGTTTTGTGTTTTTGCATTTGATAATAATCCGATAGCGATATTTATTATTAATTTTTCCGTAGATAAACGGCATGGGTCTGAGTATGCGCAACGGCAGTTTTTCCGGATGATTCTGCAATGCAAGTTTCAGACAGTTCATAAATAATTCTGCCGATGCAGCCGTTTTCTTTTCGTCAGTACCGGTGAATCCAATCACACAGATGTCACAGAATGGAGGAAACAGCATCACTTTCCGAAGTGGGATCTCCTGAGCATAAAAGCCTTCAAAATCCTGTTCTGCTCCCAGACGAATGACATAATGATCTGGAATGAATGTTTGAAGAATCGCTCTGCCAGATTTGCTATGTCTTCCACCTCTGCCAACTACTTGAGTAATCAGGCTGAATGTCCGCTCATAGCTCCGGAAATCTCCGGAAAAAAGTGCTTTATCGACAGAGATAACGCCAACAAGCGTGACATTCGGAAAGTCAAGTCCTTTGCCAATCATTTGCGTTCCAAGCATGATATCATAATCACCACGCCGGAAAGCTTCAAAATTTTCAGCATATGCATTTTTTTTGCTCACAGTATCAGCGTCCATTCTGAGAATTCTGGCCTCTGGAAAATAGGAAGAAAGTTCTTCTTCCAGCTTCTGCGTTCCAAATCCCATGCGCCTGAATTTCGTGCCATGGCAAATAGGACAAGCCGCCGGTATTGGCTGAGAAAATCCGCAATAATGACAATGTAAAAGCTGATCTGTTTTGTGCCATGTCATCGGCACAGAACAATTCTGACAATAAACAGGCTGATTGCAAATACAACAGCTGATGATAGTATGATACCCCCGGCGATTGAGCAGTAAAATGCTCTGCTCTTTATTCCGGAGATTTTCAGCAAGCGCATCATGCAGACTGCGACTGAATTCAGAAAGATTACCGTTTTCACGTTCCTGACGCATATCTGCAATTTCCACACTTGGAAGGGGCATATCTCCATAGCGATGATTCAGCTCTAAAAGATGATAAAGGCCTTTTTTCGCTTGATAATATCGCTCAATTGTCGGCGTAGCCGATGCCGGAAGAAACACCGCCCCATGATAACGACATCTTTGTTTTGCGACATCAATCGTATCATAACGAGGGGATGCATCTGATTTATAAGAATGTTCTCCTTCTTCATCCATGATAATCAGGCCGATCTGCTTCAAAGGTGCAAAAATGGCGCTGCGAGTTCCAATAATGAAATCTGCCTGCCCGGTGCGAGCACGTTCATAGGAAAGACGGCGTTCACCATCTGAAAGCCTGCTGTGCATGAGGGCGATTCGATTACCAAAACGGGATTCAAATCTCTGAACATTCTGAGGGGTTAGGCCGATTTCAGGCAACAGCAGGATCACAGATTTCCCAAGTGCCAGCGTTCTGGCGGCCAAAGCTTCAAAAACAGCAGTTTTTCCGCTTCCGGTTACACCTTTGAGGAGAAAGCTGGCTGGTTGATCTGTTTCCAGCGCAGGGGCAATTGTTTCGAAAACAGCCTGTTGTTCCGGAGAGAGTACCAACGGAGGCAGTGTTTCCATAGAGAGGAAATTCTGCTTTTTACGAGGCTTTGTATTTTTCATAGCCGCCGCTGGAATCAATGTGCGGATTGCGTCATAATACGTACAGAACGTATTTTCACGAAGCCATTTTATCAGCTCCATCTGTTCCGCATTCAGCATGATTCCCTGACAAGATAAAATTTCTTTACATTCCGGAACGGGGGATTCCTCTGCCAATGCCATAACGAAACCGGTGATTTTTCTGTTATTTTTCCCAAATGGCACGATAACAGCACAGCCGGGCGTACAGATCATACCGGATGGAATGCGGTAATGAAATAATTGATCTGATGCAAAAGCAGAGCCGATTTGTACAGCAACAACTGCAAAATCTGGTGTCATCCCAATTTTGTTTTATTTTCTGCTGAGACTTCAATAATTTTATATTCTCCTCTGGCAAATTCATCTACAGCAGTTTTCACAGGATTTTCTTCCAGAATCTGATCATTTTTACAAAGATCTTCTGCAATTTCTCTTGCTCTTTTGGCAATGCCAATGACAAGAGAATAACAGCTTTCATTTTTGGTGATCAATTGTGTGATAGCGGGTCTTAACATAATATATAACCTCCATTAGAATTATCACAGATTTTCAGATTGCGTCCGAAGTTCTTCCGCACGGACAATCATTTGAAAATCAGAAATGGCATGTTCCAGAATATCATTGATGATGCAATAATCATATTGATTCTGATAAGCAAGTTCTTCTTCTGCCTGACGGACACGTTTTTCGATCGTTTCTGCATCTTCCGTGCCACGGCCTTCGAGACGCTTGCGGAGTATGTCTATACTTGGGGGCGCAATGAAAATAAATTTTGCTTCTGGGCGAAGTTTTCGAATCTGCATTGCGCCTTTGACTTCAATTTCGAGAATCACATGTTTTCCAGCGGCAAGATTTGTTTCAATAGGCGCAAGAAGTGAACCATAATAATGATCACAATATTTGGCATATTCTAAAAATGCATTTTGTGAAATCAATTCTTCAAATTTGGCTTCCTGCATGAAATGATAATGCACGCCATCTATTTCCCCATGCCGGGGCTGTCTGGTTGTGACAGATACGGAATAATAATATTTTTGATCTTTGAGAATTTGTTTCAGAATTGTCCCTTTTCCGCAGCCTGACGGCGCAGAAACGACAATCAAAAGGCCTTTTTTCATAGCAGATTCCCCCTGTTATTCTATATTTTGAATCTGTTCTCTGATTTTTTCAATTTCAGATTTAATATCTACAACGATTGCCGTAATAGTGACATCTTGAATTTTTGAGCCGATGGTATTGGCTTCACGGTTCATTTCCTGCACCAGAAAATCCAGTTTTCTGCCGACGCTTTCGTTGCTGTCTAATAGCTTTCTCATCTGGGAGATGTGGCTTTTCAGGCGAACCGTTTCCTCATCAACAGCGGTTTTTTCAGAGAAAATAGCGGCTTCTGTCAGAATTCGCTGTTCATCAATGGCTGTGCTTTCTAATAATTCAGATAATTTTGTATACAGCCGTTCTCTGTATTTTTCTGTCAATGCAGGGGCTTCCTGTTCTATGATAGAAACCTGTTTTTCAATCATGAGCAGGCGGTTTCTGATATCTTCGGTCAGCTTTTCGCCTTCCGCTTCTCGCATTTTGATAAATGCATCAAGTGCCTGTTCTGTGGCGGCCATGACTTCCTGTCTAATTTCTTCTTCATCTTCCTGTGCTTTTTCTACCCGGAACACATCCGGAAGCATCATGAAAGATGACCAGCGCATCTGACAACTGTTTGCATTATCATATTCCAGCTGATAAGAAAAATCCTGTTTCTGCTGATAATTTCGCATAGCGTCCAGATAGCTTTTTATGATTTCTTCATTGATTTTAATATCTGCTTTTTTCCCTTCTATAGGGGTAATTGTGATAGAAATTTCTATTTTTCCTCTTGCGGCTTTGGATTTGACCAATGATTTCAGCTCTTCCTCGAGATAAGAATAATTTCTGCTGATCCGCAGATTCTGCTCCAGAAAACGGGAATTTACAGATTTGACTTCTGCGACAATATCCCGTGCATCTGTATGATTCTGCGACCGCCCGTAGCCTGTCATACTTTTCAGCATACGGAAAAGATCACTCCTTGCTTGTATTTTAGATTACGATCCAATTATAATAGTATACCACATTATGAGAAAAAAATCAAGAGAAATTAGTAAGAATTTTGAAAACAGTTTTAAAACTTTTCTGTCATGCATGTCAGAAATTTAAAATTTTTCAGAAAGCCCTTGATTTTTATCAAAATCTATGATATAATATTCTTATGCACTGGGGAAGACACCCATCAGAAAAAACAATGTGCAAAATCAGAAAGGGAGTGCTTGCAATTCCCAAAATTATCAAAGTGACTGATACAGCAGGCCATATTCTTGCAAATACATATCCGAAACGTGCCAGAGGTCTGGTAAAACATGGCCGTGCTGTTTTTCTCGGCAGTGACATGATCTGTCTGCTGCCATCGAAAGGAGTTATGAAAATGTCCGTAAAAGAAGCCCTGCTCTCTGCAATTGATCAGATGTCTGAAACACAGATGCAGAGTCTGTTAGTATTTTTAGACACATTCCAGAATGAACCTGCTCAGGTAACTGTACCTTCCATGACAGATGCCCGTGCCGCTATGCTGAATACACTTCAGGAACGCATGAATGCACTTGATTATTCTAGTCCTAATGCCGAAAATGTACTGAAAGAACTTAAAGATATGCTGAATATGCTGCTTCGTGTATAATTTTCTGATTTTCGGTTATCCTTTCTGTATCATCACAGAAAGGAAGTGCATGTTATGAAAAAGCATCCGGAACGTCCCGGAACAGAACATTTCCCTTTTTCACAGGAGAAAAACGCTCAGGGGGAACTGTACTGTGCATCTCAGAATGAAATGACTGGTTTGATCCCTGCCGGACAGCCTGATGATGACCAGCGTGATCAGTATCAGCATCTCTTTCCTTATCTCCCGCCTTATACAGACGGTACACCAGCATAATTTCCATCAGTCTTTTTTGTGAAATGCAAAAAAGACTGAATTTTTTTAAAAAAATTCTTCTCAGGACTTGACAAATCATTTTTTTTGTGGTAAAATAAACTTGCCGCATGTGTCAGGCTTATCTTTTCAAGTGCAGTTTCCGCTGCCGCCCGTCACAGCGAGTTTATCAGAAAGCAGGTGCAACACATGTACGCAGTAATTGAAACAGGTGGCAAGCAGGTTCGTGTACAGGAAGGCGATGTTGTTTTCATTGAAAAAATCAATGCAGAAGCTGACCAGACTGTAAACTTTGACAAAATTGTTGCAGTCAGCACAGAAAGCGGTCTCAAAATCGGCGCTCCTTATGTCGAAGGCGCAGCTGTAACCGCAAAAGTACTCAAAAACGGCAAAGCTAAGAAAATTACCGTTTTCACTTACAAGCCTAAAAAAGGCGAAAAGAGAAAAATGGGTCACAGACAGCCGTATACACAGGTACAGATCGAATCTATCCAGGCATGATCCGAGCTGCATTTGAAAGCCAAAACGGCACAATCTTCCGCTGTTCCATCAGCGGACATGCAGAATTTGCAGATGCTGGTCAAGATATTGTCTGTGCGGCGGTCTCTTCCGCAGTACAGCTTTCCGCTAACTTGATCACAGAAACATTTCAGGAACAGGCAGATGTTTCCGCAGAAAATAATTTGATCAGAATTAATCTGAAACATCCGGAAACCGGAAACGGTTCTCTTGTTCTGGATGCGCTTCTGTCGCATTTGCAGTATCTCTCGGAAGACTATCCACAGACGATTAGAATAATCTCATAATTTCGGAGGTGTAAAAATGCTCAGAATTAGTATGCAGTTTTTTGCCCATAAAAAAGGTATGGGCTCTACAAAAAATGGCCGTGACTCTGAATCTAAGAGACTCGGTGTAAAGCGTGCAGACGGTCAGCTCGTGAAAGCTGGAAATATTCTCGTTCGCCAGCGTGGCACACATATTCATCCCGGTGTGGGTGTTGGCCGTGGCTCAGATGACACTCTGTTCGCTATGGTAGAAGGCAGAGTAAAATTTGAACGCTGGGGTCGTGACCGTAAACGTGTCAGTGTTTACGCCGACTAATGAATGTGAAACACATTAAATCCCTGGCTTTCTCCGCAAAGCTTGGGATTTTGTTTTGAAACGAAAGGATTTGCAGCTATGTCATTTGTTGATAAAGTCCGGATCAAAATCAAAGCTGGTGACGGCGGAGACGGTGCGGTTTCGTTTCACAGAGAAAAATATGTTGCCGCTGGAGGGCCTGACGGAGGCGATGGCGGCAGCGGTGGCAATATTGTATTTCAAGCAGATGATCATCTTTCTACTCTGATCGATTTCCGGTATCAAAGAAAATTTGCCGCTCAGAATGGAGAAAACGGCCGGGGCAATCGATGCACCGGAAAAAGTGCTCCTGATCTTTTGATCAAAGTTCCAAGAGGAACGCTCGTTAAAGAAGCAGAAACAGGCCGTATTCTTGCCGATATTTCTGATGATGCACCTCATATCCTTGCAAGAGGTGGACGAGGCGGCAAAGGGAATTCTAATTTTGCCACTTCCACCAGGCAGATTCCCCGTTTTGCTAAGCCCGGATTTCCAGGAGAAAGCCTTGATGTTACGCTGGAATTGAAACTGCTTGCCGATGTTGGACTTGTTGGTTTTCCCAATGTTGGAAAATCTACGCTGATCTCTGTTGTCAGCGCAGCAAAACCCAAGATCGCTAATTATCATTTTACAACGTTGACCCCTGTTCTGGGTGTCGTTCGCCTAGATGAAGAACGTTCTTTTGTTATGGCGGATATTCCCGGCCTGATTGAAGGGGCAAGCGAAGGCACAGGACTGGGGCATGAATTTCTCCGTCATGTTGAAAGATGCCGTTTAATTCTGCATGTTCTGGATGTATCCGGTTCAGAAGGACGTGACCCCGCAGAAGATTTTACAAAAATCAATCATGAACTTGCTAATTTTAGTGAATCTTTGGCAGAATGTCCGCAGGTAGTTGTTGCCAATAAATCTGATATGGCCACACCAGAACAGATTGCTGCACTGGAATCATTCGTTCAATCCAAACGCCTGCCATTTTTTGCGGTTTCGGCTGCCACCACAGCTGGCACGAAAGAATTGATGAATTTTGTCAGTGAAAAGCTGGCAGAGCTTCCCCCTGTAAAAATCTATGAAGCACAGCCTATGACACCTGCTGACTGGGAAGCCCGATTTTCTTCCCGGCAGGAATTTGAAATTGAAATACAAGACGGTATTTATTATATTTCCGCTCCTTGGCTTGAACCGGTACTCCGTACAGTCAATATGGATGATTACTCTTCTTTGCAGTATTTTCAACGAGTACTGCGTTCCAGCGGCATTATTGACAAGCTGGAAGAGATGGGGATTCAGGAAGGCGATACTGTCAATTTATTCGGCTTTGAATTTGATTATGTCAGGTAAACCAGCATGAAAATTCTCTCAGAAAAAGAAGCCCGGCAGTTCAGTCCGCTGGCATTGGCCTTTCTCGGCGACAGTGTTTATGAACTGATGATCCGGACGGCCATCACAGAAGAAGGAAATACTTCTGTTAAAAATCTGCATGATGCAAAAATCAAGTTGGTTTGTGCGGCCTATCAGGCAAGAGCTGCCGAGCGGCTGGAGCTGACCGAAGCGGAACAGGCTGTATTCCACCGAGGCAGAAATGCTGTCAGTTCTGTTCCCAAAAGTGCCGCTCCCGCAGATTATCGCAAGGCAACCGGATTGGAAGCCGTTTTTGGCTATCTGCATCTGTGCGGCAATACAGAGCGATTAGAATCACTTTTCCGGGAAATCTGGAACATGCAGACAGAAATCCTGAAAATCAATGATGACTAATCAGGCCAGGTGAATATTTTACAAGAAAGAGAGGTGAAAACCGTTATTGATACTTGACAAAATCGCATTTTTGTGTTATACTATCCTTGTCAGGCAGATAAATCAAACATAAAAAGCCTTTCATCAGTTTTCAATAACGGAACTTTCATGTCAGGACATTCCAAATGGAATAATATCAAGCGTAAAAAAGAAGCAACGGATGCCGTCAAGGCTAAAATCTTTACTAAAATCGGCCGTGAAATGATCGTATGTATCAAAGAAGGCGGTGCAGATCCGAATGCGAATTCTAAACTTCGTGATCTGATTGCAAAAGCAAAATCCAATAATGTGCCTAATGATAATATCGAACGTCTGATTAAAAAAGCATCTGGAGAAGGCAGTAAGAATAATTATGAATCTATGGTCTATGAAGGCTATGGCCCTAGCGGTGTTGCCGTAATTGTGGAATGCCTGACGGACAATAAGAACCGTACTGCCGGCGATATTCGACATTATTTTGATAAATTCGGCGGAAACCTCGGCACAACAGGCTGTGTATCTTTTATGTTTACAGAAAAAGGAATTGTTGTTGTCGAAAATACGGGAATGGATGAAGATACTGCTATGGAAGATTGCTTTGAATGCGGCGGTGATGATCTGACAATAGAAGAGGATACTATCATTATGGAGTGTGCCCCTTCCGCAGTTCATACGATGCGAGAAGCACTGACCGAAAAAGGCTATCATATTCTGTCTGCTGAGACAGAAAAAATTCCGTCAAATTATACTGCACTGACGGATGAAGACGCTATTAAGAAAATGCAGCTTCTTCTGGATCATCTGGAAGAAAATGATGATGTCCAGAATGTATATCATAACTGGGAACAGCCCGAAGAAGATGCATAAGACATTTATGAGAAACAGGAGTGAATTTCAATGAAAAGTACAGGTATTTTCAGACGTGTTGACGGTCTGGGCAGATTTGTTCTGCCGAAAGAGCTTAGAAAAAGTTTGGACATCAATCAGAACGACTATCTTCATATTTTCCTGGAGGGAGATACAATTATTCTGAGAAAAAGTCAGCAGAATTGCATCCTCTGCGGCAAAGAAGAGGAAAATCTGATTGAATTCCGTGAAAAGAAAATCTGCCATGACTGCCTTGATGCTCTTAAAACACAGGGCGAATAATCACAGAGATTTTTATACAGATAAACAGACCGCCCGGATTTCCGGGCGGTTTCTGTTTTAGCCAATGACAATATAATCTGAATATGCATAGCCAACAAAATCATTCCAGCTGACAACATACCAGCCGTTGACCATTCCGTAAACCATTACAGATGAACCATTTGGAATAGAGGTGACGACTCCCCCACTCATGCTGGGATATGATCTCAGATTCAGCCCTGAACCATCTGTCACAACAACGCCTTTGACAACGGCTGTAGGCATGATAAATGGAATTCCAAAATAATCACATAGTGATTCTGTGATATTTGCCGCAATGGCATTCAGATTATTTCTGATCCAGGCGGCATCTTCTTTATTATCATGATATCCCAATTCACAAAGCACAGCCACCGCATTCGTACGCCGGACTTCTCCTAGGCTGGTTGTTGGCCTTGCTGTCACTTTGGAAGGAATGGGATAGATGCTTTTCAGATTATTGGCAATCGTGATTGCAAGTCGTTCGCTGGCCATGCTGTAAGGGGAATAATAAATATCAATGCCACGCAGCAGACCGGCCATATCTTCCGGCGAAGCGTTAGAATGCAAGGCAAGATGCACATCATAATATGCTGAATTAGAATCAGCAATTGCACCAGCAGCACCAGCATCAGGATCATTTCTGACAAAAGCGATTCCGCTGGCTTTGAGATACGGCTCCATAGCATCCGCAAGCAGATTCATATACTGTTCTTCTGTTCCGCCATCAACATAGGGATTAAACTCTTGTGTAGAGGGGCTGAGGAAAATTTTTGGCATAAAGCATTCTCCTTAAAAATTGGATTTATTGCTATTATATGCCTAGCATTCAGAAAAGTGAAGCCGTAAATCAGGTATTATTTTTTTCTGGTGAATAATCTTGCAGGACGATGCCCAAATCCATTAGTCATTTCTCCGGTTTGTGTGAGAAAATTTTCAGCTTTGCGGCGGTAATTAGATGCCAGCAGTGTTTTTCCAGAAACACGCTCTTCAATTTCCTGTAAATCAGAGAGGGTGAATTTTTCCGGCAAGAAATCAAAAATCAGTTCAAAATGTTTTGTTTCATAGCGCAGATGTGTAATTGCTGAAGCAATGATTTCTGCGTGATCAAACGCAAATCCGCCATTTTTTAGAATTTTAAATTCCGTCATCCCATATTTATTTTTTATTTTTTTCATACTGGAATAAATTTTAATATCATCATGCTGAAGCGTAAGCAGATATTCTCCTTTTTTGCCTTGTGTAAACTGGATTTCAAACCAGCCAGCATAAGCGGCATCATCTCCAGCGGCAATTTTCATATTTTCAAGTTTTTCTTCTGATAGAACAGACAGGAACGCATTGGAAATCACTCTCGTACGGGGATCACGTTTCAGGCCGCTGAATACGCCGATATGTCGGAGAACGGTAGCTTCTGCGCCAGTTTCTTCATACAGTTCCCTTGCGGCGCATTCTGTCATTGTTTCTGTTTCTCGCAGAAAACCGCCAGGCAATGCCCAGCAGTCTTTGAATGGCGGTGCACCTCGCTTGATTAACAAAAGACAAAGCTTTTTTTTAGGATCAAGCCTATATGTTGCACCTGCCTCTCGCTGAATGGCAAACACAGCAATATCTGCTGTCACAGAGGGCTTCCAATATTGTTCAGCATTATAATTTTCTAAAAACTGTTGTTCTTCCTGATTCATGTTCAAATTTCCTTTCTGATCTGGTGATTTTCACTTTCGTATCTTCACGAAAGCGTTTTATTAAAATAAAATATTTCTGAAACATACAGAAGGCTGTTGTTTTTCAAAATCCCAGCTGTGATAAGCACCGCCATGACAGAACTGTTTTTCCGGACAAGCCCCACAGACAGCATTTTCATCACAGAGATTTTTCCGGAAGATCTGATATTTATTTTCCCAGACATCTTTAAATCTGTCATGCAGGATATTTCCCTGTACAAATTCCGGACGGCGTTCAATATCCAAACAGGCAATCATATCCCCACTGGCTGTGATGCTGGCTGTATAGATCCCGGCCATGCATAGAAAATACCAGTCCCGGACTTCCCGTTCATATTCCAACCCTAAATAATGACTGCATCCATAGCAGACAGGTTCACCTGCAATGCGCATGTTCCGGATAAATTCAAATAATTGCTGATAATCTTCTTTTGTCAAGAGCAGTTCAGGATATTGTTTTGCTCTTCCGATGGGTTCCATATTGATGATACGCCAAGAATCAATAGCAAGATCATTGAAGATCTGATATAAAGCATCCAGTTCTTTGATACTTTTATGTGTGACAACTGTTGTGATCTGAACATGCTGGAAACTTCCGTTTTGAATCAGGCATTGAATGCCGTTCATGGCTTTCTCCCAACCGCCTTTTGTTCTCCGGAAAGCATCATGTGTTTCCGGCAGTCCATCTAGGCTGATAGAGATGGTTTTCATTCCTGCATCTGCTAATTTTTCAGCAACGGAATCCGTAATCAGAGTACCGTTGCTAGTCATGCCCCATACAAAGCCGAGATCATTTGCAAAAGACATGATTTCAAAAAAATCTTTCCGGAGCAGAGGTTCTCCGCCGGTAATGCAGAGCATTTTTTTCTGTGTTCCGAAATCTTGTTTAATCTGCGTCAAAAAATCCTGATATTGTTTCAAAGTCAGTTCTTCAGATGTGACATCATTACAGCGACTGCCACAATGCAGACAATTTTCATTGCATCTCATTGTTAATTCCAGAAACAGATGACGAAGTTCAGGCTTTTGGAACAAACCGTCACGATAAGCGGCGAGTTTTTCCAGATTTGCAATTTTTATTTCTGTATTCAGCATAATAATTCCTTTCAGACTGGCGGAGAGCCATAGACAAGAGCAGGGTTATCCTGAACAAGATGATCAAGAACCTTTTTTGGTGACATCCTCCCCCGCCAACGGGTTTGGTTCTTGCTCGATAGTACCAGTGTACTAAGCATAAACAAGCTAACTCCATGCGTCACACGGTTACAACAGGTTTGTCTGCA
>DJXD01000009.1:3125-34522 GCA_002449585.1 Ruminococcus sp. UBA7013 | reverse complement strand
CTCTATAGGCGGGGGAGAGTTCACCTTCATTGTTATATTAGTAAGAGCTGATGAATTCCCCTCAGTTTTTCAGCTATATTTATCAGAAAGGAATGATCTGTATGAAAAGAAAAATTGCTTTCTTATGCAGTGTGGCCATGCTATCCGGAATGAGCTGTTTTCCTGTCAGTGCAGAAACGGCTTCCACTACTGCAACTCCTGCAACTGTAACAACTTCTACAACTGCTGTCATCAATGAGCCTATTGCCCCCCAAAACGGATATTATCAGTTTGATGGCTATTTTGATGAGATCCGCAACATGCCGCATGATTTCTATGTTGGTGAACCGATCGACATGAGCGACTGGATTCTGACGGTTTGTTATCTTCTCAATGGAGAAAAAGCGTTTCTGAATTTACAAGCTGGTGATGGTATCTCTGTTACATCGGAAGAATATGCACACTGCTTTACAATCGATACCAGTGAGGTAGATACCAGCAAAGAAGGCTATTATAACATCTACATCCATACTAATCCCGGTGAAAAAGCAAAATTTGTGGATGCATGGAATAATACTCATGAATTGACTATGCAAGATTATACCATCAGAAAACGGATTGCCGTTACACCTCGCCCCGATCCTCAGATTTTTGTTAATGCCTATGCTGATAATATCCTTGATAATGATTCTACTATTGCGACTATCGTCGGAAACGCTACAGCGGATATGACAGGACTTAAAATCACAGCCGAGCCGGAAGGACTTGTTGAAATTGGTGATATTGCTATAGATTATACTTTACCTAAATATTATAAAATCCCTATAAAAGCACTGCAATCCGGCGTTGTCACACTGACAGCTACAAATGATCAGGGTCTGACAGCTACCAAAGAAATTCTGATCCGTGACAGTTCTATGTATTTTGAACATTTTATAAATAGTGAATATGTGGGGCAAATCTGTGATATTGCTTTTCATTGTGAATCCGATCAGCCAGCTGAATTTTCCATTGCTGATGAAAATGTTGCTCGGATTGTTAATACTTATGCAACAGATTTTGCAACTGTTGTTAGAGTAGAAATCCTTTCAGAAGATAGTACAACCCTCAAAGCAGTTACATCAGATGGCAAATCAACAGAATGCACTATTATTGGCTATACTACTGAAACAACGGCTATATGGTCAGAAATCACTTCCAAAGAAACAACCACTACAGAACAGCCTGATATTGGCTATACTACTGAAACAATTGCCGTAATTCCTCCAGATTGTGCAGAACAAACTGTAACTGATGCTACACATGAAACACAAAATACTACTACTATCACTACAGAAACCCTCAAAGAAAATACTGCCTTGGGTGATGTAAATCAGGATAATAAAATCAATATCATGGATATTATTCTGGTTAATAAAGCCATTTATGGAAAAGCAACTCTTTCCAATACGCAGGAACTTGCCGCCGATTGTGATAAAAATCAGAAAGTTGACAGCACAGATTCACTTTTGATCATGAAATATATTCTCAAACTGATTGATCAGTTTTGATCTTTCAAAAGCGGCCTTCACAGACCGCTTTTTTTGATATCAGGATCATATATGCAATAAATGCTACAGGAAATGCAATTGCTTTTTCTGGATGCATGTGCTATAATAACTAATAATGAAACAATTTGTTCATAAATAATATACAAATTGGGGGAATGATTATGCATCATGCAAAAATTCTGAAACGCTGTCTATCATGGCTGACCGCCGCCGCACTTAGTCTCATGGCTATGGGTGGCGGATGGCTCATTCCGGTTTCTGCCAATGAAACTGGCAGCCGTATCCGTGTGGATATTAACAAGAATGACGGGCGGAAAGCTTCTTACACCAAAACAGCATATAATTGGATCGTTGATAAGACATATACTTACGTGATCAATGGCATTACATGCAAGCTTTCCAGCGGCGGAACAGGTTCAGTAGATCTTGTAAATAATAAAACGCTTCAGCTTCAGGATATCGAGAAAACACCAACGCTCACAATGGATGGCGCAAAAATTAAAGATGGTTCTGGAAATCCTAGTCTGAAACTTGAAATTTCAGGCCTGTCTAATGGATCACATTCTATTCAAACATTTCATGCTTGCGCTGACAGAGATGTGACTAACAGCAGTCTCACCGTTAAGATCAATGGTACTACCGTGGCAACTGGTGTAAAATGCCCGACTTCTCCAGCAAATAGTGCAGATGCCGGAACTGCTTACGGCACATTTTCAGGAACATCAGCCGTGATTGAAATCATTGCCGAGGGTAATGGCGCATTAAATACACCTTGGATTAATGGCTTTGAAATTGATGGAGCTGATCCCGTGAATTCGATCAGTAATATTTATCCGGCAGATCAGGAAAAGCATTTTGAGAAAGAAAAAGGATTATCCTGGTCAGCTGGAAAGAATGCCGTCAGCCATAATGTTTATATTGGCACAGATTTCAACAGCGTTCAGAAAGCCGGAGAAACATCTCCGGAATTCAAAGGCAATGTCAAAGAAGCTAAATTTGCACTTGATGATTCTTATTCATCTGTGCCAGTTTATTATTGGCGTGTGGATGAAGTCAATCAGGATGGATCTGTCACGCCCGGAGCAGTATACAGCTTTCAGATCGCAAGACTGGCGTTTCCGACTGCGGAAGGATATGGCCGCTATGCAAGAGGTGGCCGGGGCGGCTATGTTTATCATGTTACCAATCTGAATGATTCAGGAGAAGGCTCTCTCCGGTATGGTGTGGAGAATCTTACCGGTGCAAGGACAATTGTTTTTGATGTCGGCGGCATTATTGAACTGAAAAGCAAGATGACCATCCCGGAAGAGGGCGGAGATGTTTATATTGCAGGGCAAACTGCCCCCGGTGATGGGATTACCCTGACAAAATGGGGATTCGGCATGATCGGCTGTAATGATGTCATTGTTCGTGATGTTCGTGTCAGAGTAGGTGATAGAGGGCTTTCCGGTGTGAATGATGTATCTGACGGCATGGGACTTTCCAGCTGTAATCATTGCATTATTGATCATTGTTCTATCGCATGGGCAACAGATGAAGGCTTTTCTTCCAGAAGTGCGGCAAATATCACCGTACAATGGAATATTATTGCGGAATCACTGAATAATTCTATTCATTATGATGCCAATGATAGAACCAAAACGGAACGTCATGCATTTGCCGGATCAATCAGCGGTTACACAGGTTCATTTCATCATAATCTGCTAGTGAATAATACAGGCCGTAACTGGTCAATGGCTGGCGGCATGGAACAGGATGGCGTTACCTATGGCGGCCAGCTGGATATTTCTAATAATGTTGTCTATAACTGGAAAGATAGAACCACAGACGGCGGTGTGCATCGACTGAATTTTGTTAATAATTATTATAAAGCCGGCGCAGTATCCAATACAGGCCTGCATGTTGTTTCCATGGATGGCAATGAACTCAATACTTCTGATTGTCAAAAGATGTATGTTTCCGGAAACGTGATGACAGATCTTTCCGGGAAACAAATTCTCAAAGCTTCGGATGATGCCTGGGCTTCCGGAAAAGCAACATCATCGCTTTATAATTGCACGCTGAATGATGTCCGGAGTAATACACCATTTTTTGAAAATCTGATCAATCTGCAATCTGCGGAAGATGCTTATGCCTCTGTTACAAGCACATCAGGAGCTGGCGCACGGATTCCAGCATATGATTATCTTGATAGTCGCTATCTGAAAGAAGTCACAACCGGAACATATACTTATACCGGAAGCAAGGACGGCTTGAAAGGTATTATTGATAGTCAAAATGATGTCGGCGGTTATCCAACAAATTCTAATTTCAAAGCCGGAACTGCAAAAACAGATACAGATGGTGACGGCATGCCGGATGAATGGGAAATCAGTCATGGCCTGAATGCAAAAGATGCTTCTGATGGCGCAGAAGTCAGCCTTTCCGCTGATGATTATACAAATCTGGAATTATATCTGAATGAACTTGCCGGGGATGATGTTGCATTTAATGGCAATATCAAAACAATGGATGCATTTTCAAGGATCGAGGCAGAAAGCTTTGATGATCAGCAGGGGATCAGAGTGCAGGAAACAACAGATGCAGACGGCGGCGAACAGGTAGCTTATGTTGAAAACGGAGATTATTTATTATTCAAGAATGTTGATTTCTCTGATGGTGCAAAAAGCTTTACTGCTCGCCTTGCCGGAAATACTGCCGAACTGGAATTATATCTTGATCAGATGAGTGATACTCCCTTTGCTGTACTCCCGTTCACAGGTGCAGGAAACTGGACAGAATTTTCAGATGCTTCCTGCAATATTCCCCTCATAACAGGAAAGCATGATCTGTATGTGAAATTCACAGGCGGAGAAGGCTATTTAGTTAATCTGAATTGGCTGACATTCGGAGTAGATTCTGTTCCGATCAATGGTAACTATTTCAGCAATCTAAGCATACAGGATGCAGAAAATGCTTCAGATTGGACATTTGCAGAAAATCTTTCTGTCGGATCAAAAGTATTCGGCGACAGAGAGTTTACATTCACAGAACTCCCCCAAGTTGTCCTTGGTGCAGAACAGATTCTTACCGCCTGCGATTCTAAAAATTATACCGAAACAGCCGGAACATGTAAAGCTTCTGCTGATATTACCGTTTATGTCGCTGTGGATGCCAGAACAGAAAATACACCAGCATTTCTATCAGATTGGGAAAAAACAGATCTAATTGCTAAAAGCTCCAATGATGTCAATTTTGTGATTTATCAGAAACAGTTCTCAAAAGGCGATCTTATCACACTCGGCTCAAATGGTCAATCTGCTTACTGTGTGAATTATACTGTATTTCTCAAAGAACAGACAGAACAGGAAACAACAGAACCTGCCAGCATTCTTTATGGTGATACTAATATAGATGGCTCTGTCAATATCATGGATGTGATTCTCCTCAATAAGGCGATTTATGGAAAAACCGTTCTTTCTGAACAAGCTCTGCTGAATGCTGATGTCAATCAAAATAAAAAGCCGGATGCAACAGATTCTTTGAATATTATGAAAAAAATTATCCGTCTGCTTTCTGATTCTGATTTCCCAATCACATGATTTTTTCCTGTTTTTCTACCCATGTCGAATTTATGTGTATGTTAAATATATAAACTTATCTATTTTTGTTTAATTTAAACAAAATTTAAAATATAATTTGTAAGATATACCAATTGTAATTTTATGAAATTTCTGATATAATAGTACCAATACCGGATAAGTTTGATTTCCGGTCTATTCTGAAAGGGGAATGGATTCCAATGAGAATGAAAGCTATGAAAACCTGTCTGGCTGCACTGCTGGCAGCTGCTACGGTGATGTGTTCTGTCGGAATGACAGCACAGGCAGCCCTGAATGTTACACCAGCTGAAAATGCCGCAATTACTGCAAATGCATCCAGCAGTGTATCATTTATTGATTCCGCAGGTTATTTGGAAGGTGCTTATGCAGAATGGAGTGCTGTTTCTGGTGCATCCGGTTATAATGTTTATGCAGACGGCACACAGATTGATTCCATGCTGATCCGTCAGTATGCTGACCGCTTCCGTGCTGATGCTGTCGGTCTCAAAGCTGGCTCTCACACGCTGAAAGTAGTTCCAGTTATCAGCGGAAAAGAAGATGCTTCCAAGGCAGGAGAAACAAAAGTAACAGTTGCCGCTCACATCCGTGAAGGTTTCGGCTTCGTCAATGGTACATCTTCCGGCGCATATAATGAAGATGGTACTCTGAAATCAAATGCAACTGTCATTTATGTAACAGAAGAAACAAAAGATACTGTCACGGTAACACTTCCCGATAAAAAGGGAAATGATACAGCTCTGACTGGAATTCAGAATATTATCAATGATCTGAAAAGCAATGCCAAAGTAGGCCCTGTTGATATCAGATTTATTGGTAATATCACAGATCCAGCTGTACTGACAAAAGGCGATCTCTATGTAGATACTGCTACATGCGGCCTGACAATTGAAGGTATCGGCACAGATACCACTTTCAATGGCTTTGGCTTAGTTATGAAGAATTCCGACAATGTAGAAGTTAGAAATATTGGCTTTATGAACTGCAACAGTTCCGAAGGTGATGACTGCGGTCTCCAGCAGGGAAATAGTCATGTATGGGTTCATAACTGCGATTTCTTCTATGGTGATGCCGGTTCTGATGCTGACCAGGTAAAAGGTGACGGCGCACTTGATACAAAAACTTCTACTTATGTTACCCACTCATTCAATCATTTCTGGGATAATGGTAAATGCAATCTTCAGGGTATGAAATCTGAAACCACAGAAAATTATATCACTTATCATCATAACTGGTATGATCATTCTGACTCCCGTCATCCTAGAATCAGAACATGTTCCGTACATATCTATAATAACTATTATGACGGCAATGCAAAATATGGTGTCGGTGTCACACTGGGCGCATCTGCTTTTGTAGAAAGTAACTATTTCAGAAACTGCAAATATCCAATGCTTGCTTCTATGCAGGGCTCTGATATTGCAGAAGGAACAGCAAATGCTACTTTCTCCAGTGAAAATGGCGGTATTATCAAATCTTTCGGCAATTATATGACCGGCCAGAAGGCTTATGTTACTTATCAGGAAAATGCAACAGAATTCGATGCTTATGAAGCTTCTTCCAGAAGTGAAACAGTACCTTCTTCTGTTACTGCAAAACAGGGCGGTTCTACTTATAATAACTTTGATACAGCAAGCAGTTTCTATAGCTATAACGCTGATAAAGCCGCTGATGTTCCTGCTAAAGTTATGGCAAATGCCGGACGTGTACAGGGCGGTGACTTTAAGTGGACTTTCGATAATTCTACAGCTGATGCAAGTTATACTGTAGATACCGCATTGAAAGCTGCTCTAGTTGCTTATGATGATAAAATTGTTGCTATCGGCAGCGGCTTTACAGATAAAACAAGCGATCCTGTGACAACAGAACCCGCTCAGACTACAGCACCTGCTCAGACAACAACAGAAAATAAAACAACAACAGTTGCCACACAGACACCTGCTGTCACACCTAGCTATTCACAGGTTATCTATGCTGCTCCGGATGCTACTGGCTCTGGTAAATCTGCTTCTGATCCGGCCGGCGTTCTGGATGCAATCAAGAATGTACCAGCTGGCGGTGTGATCTATCTGCTGGAAGGTACTTATCACTTCACAGAAACTATCTTGATTGATCAGAATAATTCCGGTTCTGCTGGCAATTATAAGACTATTTCAGCATACAACGGCGCAAAAGTAGTATTTGATTTCACAGGACAGGCTGTAGATGGCGCAAACAGAGGATTTGTTCTTGATGGTTCTTACTGGCATTTCTATGGCTTCACGGTTGCTAATGCTGGTGATAATGGTATGCTCCTGTCTGGTAATAATAATATCATTGAAATGATGATATTTGAAAACAATCAGGATACAGGTCTCCAGATTTCCAGATATAGAACAGATGCAGCTACAATTGCTGATTGGCCGACAAATAACTTGGTCAAGAACTGCACAGCTAGAAATAACTGCGATGATGCTACTATGGAAAATGCTGATGGTTTCGCTGCTAAACTGACCTGCGGTGAAGGCAATGTATTTGATGGCTGTATCTCTTATAATAACTCTGATGATGGCTGGGATCTGTATGCAAAAGAAGCAACTGGCCCTATCGGAGTCGTAACACTGAAAAACTGCATTGCATTCCGTAACGGTTTCACAGAAGATGGTCGTGGTTATGGCGATTGTGATGGTAATGGCTTTAAGCTCGGCGGCGGCGGTATTGGTACACGCCATAAAGTTGAAAACTGCCTTGCATTTGAAAATCTCAACTGCGGCTTTACTGATAATAATAACCCCGAATTTGGTGATATGAAGAATTGCACCGCCTATAACAATAACCTCAAGGGTGCAAAGGCAAATTACATGGTTTATAGATGCGCTACCAGTGCAACATTTGCTAATATGATGTCTTATTATAGCGTTGCAAACGTTTCTAAAACCAATGCCACTGGCATTAAGGCAGGCAATGACAAATTTGTTGGTGCAATGACAAATGGTATCTACTACAATAGCAAATATTACCTCGCTAAGAGTGAAACACTTGCAAATGGTTCTAAGCTGGGCGATATTGTTACACCTGCTGATTCTGATTTTGTTACTCTGAAAGTTGCTGCTATGGGTACAGATTTCCATAAGGAATTCAGAAATGCAGATGGTTCTCCCAATCCGAAGGGCTTTGCAGAAACACCTTCTAATGGTACTTATGCATCTCTTGGCTATCATATGATGAATGGTGTTTCTCAGCAGTCAACTCCTGGCACATCCAGCGGAGAATCTCAGTCTACAACAACTCCCGCACAGACAACACAAGAACCTGCACAGACAACTGCTCCCGGTACTTCTCCAGTTGTTTCCGGCGATACTGTTCTGAATTTCACTGCTAATACAAGTAATTCATTCTATAACGTTACCGGAAATATGAATTCCAAAGATATTAATGTTTCTTATAATGGACAAACTCTTACAAAATCTCTCAAAATGGAATCTTCTACATCTATTACATTCACTGCTTCCGCTAATGGTACACTGACACTTGTAATTGATCAGGCTGGAAAGACGATCAAAGTAAATGGTGAAAAATATACTGCTGATGCAAATGGCGTTGTAACAGTTTCCGTAAACGCAGGCGCAGTAGAAATCACAAAGGGTGATTCTGTAAATCTGGCTTATGTTGCTTATGCTTCCGGAAATAGCTCTGATGAACCTGTGACAACAACAACTACTACAACAACTCCTGTCACTACTGAACTGACAAAGGGCGATGCAGATGGAAACGGTACTGTCAATATTATGGATATTATCCGTGTGAATAAGGCCATTTATGGCAAGGCAGAACTGACACAGGAACAAATCGCTGCTGTTGATATTAACAAAGACGGAAAACCCGATGCCAGTGATGCACTTGCTATTATGAAATATGTTGTTAAATTACTTCCTTCTCTTGACTGATTAATATAAACAAATATAAAACGGGGAAGGGCTTCCAAGCCCGCTCCCCGTCTTTTTTGTGATTTTTTATTTTTTCCACCAGTGATTATTTTTATCCTTCCAGTTGATCTCGTTCTGATTTTTCTTTCTGAAGAATTTTAATTTCATCATAAAATCTTTTCCAAAAAATAATATAAAATTTGCAAAGGCGATTAAAATCGCTATGCGATAAGACCAAAATGGCGTTATGATAAAATCATAAAGTAAAAAAAGCGTATATATAATAGCAAGATATTTTGTCTTGATCGGAAGGAAGAAAAATAATAAAAGTTCATAATCCGGAAAAATTGCCGCAAATGCCAGAAATAATGATGCATTCAGATACTCATTTGTAGCAAAGCCTGTGATCAGTCCGCCTATCATCGCTCCGATCACGCCCGTTAAATAATAGACATTGAAACGAAAGCTTCCCAATTGTGCCTCTAGTCCTGTACCAACCATCCACCAGAAATAAATTGTAATGAAAACAAACAGAGAGTTATCTCCAGGAGGTAAAAATAAAAATGTGATCACACGCCAAATCTGCCCTGCAAAGATCTGATCACGATCAAAATAAAGAATATCACTCAGAGTGAAGGCAAGATTTGGATTTACATTTGTAAGCGAATCTAGAAAAAATACCAGTACCATCCCAAACACTAAAATTGACATTAAATTGGAAATCGCATAGTTTCCAAATTTCCGTTCCAGTTTGTTCAAAAACTGCATCGCAGTCACCTCGCTTTCTTAGAGAAGATATAAATTAAGTATAGCGCAAAATACAGGATTTGTCAAAAAAAGAGTGGAATTCCTGAAAATTTGTCAGAATTGCACAAAAACAAGGATCAAAATCAGGGAATAAATCTGCTTTTTGTGTGATTGTCATTTTCTGAAATTCGATGTATAATAGTAGTATGCAGATTGATTATTATCGAATGGAGAGAATGTAAATGAATTTTAAGCATATGATGGCAGCGGTTTTGACCAGTGTCACGCTTCTGTCATCTTTTCCCACTGTACAAAGCAGTGCGCTGTTTGTTCCTAAAGATGCTGTAGCATCTGTTACTGTGGATGGTGTGACTTCTTATTATTATAATGATGCTAGCTCTGGCGGTGCTCAGACAATGTGGAATACAGCCGTAAGCGGTACTTCTGCTACAGTGATTTTATATCAAGACTGGGTTTCTTCTTATGGTACAAGATTGGGAGAAGGAGCTGGATTTATCTATGATGGCGTAATTCTTGTACCCTCTGGCCATGAAATCACGATTGATCTGAATGGATGCAGTATCAATAGAAATCTGGAATTTGCCATTGCAAATGGTGAAGTCATTCATGTGGAAAACGGTGCAACATTGAATATCACAGATATGAATGCTACCAGCGGCAAGAGTGGCAGTATTACAGGCGGTAACAGTCTCGATGGTGCAGGCGGTATCTATGTAGAAACCGGCGGCACAGTGAACCTGTGGGGCGGCAATATCGAGCAGAATCAAACCATCGGAAGCGGCGGCGGTGTGCTGCTTGTCGGTGAAGGTAGTACCCTTAGCATGAGCGGCGGATCTATTTTGAATAATTCCGCTGAACAATGCGGCGGCGCAGTAGCTTTATCCGGCGGAACATTCAAGTTTGTAACGGGACAGATTTCCGGAAATCATGCACAATCCGGCGGCGGTGTTTATGCACAGGCAGGTAAAGTAGAATTATCCGGCGGAACGATTGAACAGAATACTGCTGTGCATGGCGGCGGTGTGCTTGTGAATAACAGCGCAGAATTAACATTAAAAGGAAAGCTTGTAATTCAAAGCAATATTGCATCTGGTGAAAGCCGTATGGGCGGCGGAATTCTTGCAATGTGCGATTCTCCCATTCAGATCGGCGGAAAGCCTATGATTCTGAATAATAGTGCTGACAGCATTCAAAGCAATCTTGTTTTCTGGCAGGATTCTGACACACAATCTGATCTGAGCTGTTATGTTCAGAATCTGAATACCAATGCAGAGGCTAAAATAGGTGTTAGCCTTTCCGGAAAAACAAAAGAAGTCATGTTTGCACCTGCCTGGACAGGCCCTGACTGTTTTATCTGTGATGCAATGGATTATACACTCGAAAACCGGGAGGGAAATTTAATTCTGCATAGAACCAGCAGTTATTTCTCTCTGATTGGAAATAAAGCTATGATATTAATTATTATAACAGGATTGCTTGTGATTCTGGCAGTCATTGCGATTCTGGTGCTGATTTTCCGGAAAACGAAACCCGAAGAAGAAACAGAAGAATAACTAGAAAATCCGCCTTTCGGCGGATTTTTTTAACTATGTTTATCTTTGATCATGAAGAATGTCAGCAAAATGCTCGGAAGCAGGACAATAATTGTATTTCTGATCATGAATTTTTTCAGCCGTTTCCATTGTTTTTCACTCATGGTGCTGACTTTCGGAATTTTCAGAATCTCAAGAATAATAAAGGCGGAAAGGAAAATAAAATAACAGTTGACAAGAAATAAATAAGATGCTCCAGATAACATTTCCCATTTTCCATGAGCAAGCGAGTAGCCACAAGTGCAGACGGGCGGCATGAGTGCCGTAGCAATGGCAACCCCAGGAATAACATTATTGGCTTTATCATGGCGTGTACTGCCAATAATTCCAGCAAAACCCCCGGCAGTTGCAATAATAACATCATAGAAACTGGGCTGTGTTCTGGCAAGAATTTCTGATGTCGGTTCATTGAGAGGAGAAAGAAGAAAGTAAACCGTTGAAACTATCATGCTGATGATCAGCTGAAGAATAAAACCATACAAATTGCGGCGCAGCTGGGAAGAATCGGCTGCCGCTACACCATAAGCCATGGCAAGAATACTTCCCATCAGAGGAGAAACCAGCATTGCACCTATGATCACAGCTGTAGAACCAACATTCAGACCTACAGAAGCGATCAGAATCGCACAGATCAAAATACACATGTTAGTACCTGTTACCTGTCCCCCGCTGATAATCCGCTTTTTAATTTCTTCATGTGATGCGGAATCTTCTGCTAATGTAAATACTTTTTTTAACGTTTCTTTAAATTCATTCACAGACATCGCTCCTTGTCGCTTTTTTATTATTGTATCATAGAATGCAGGCAGAACGCAATTGACAAAAATGATGAAATTCATGTTTTGATTTTATGCATATTTCACATAATTGCTTGACAAATTTAAAAAAATATGTTATACTATAAAAAAGACAAACGGGGGAATTTCTATGAAAAAATTATCAGCCTTTGTGGGAATCTTGCTGATGATGACAGCGTTATCAGGGCATATGCTTCCAGTACATGCTTATTATGATAAATCTGTGATCTTCGGCGAAATCGACAGAACTGTCAATGAGGGTGAACCTATCCGGGGGGTAGATGTTTCATCTGTTCTATCATTGGAAGAATCTGGAGTAAAATTTTATAATGATCAGAATCAGGAAGCAGATATTTTTCAGATTCTTTCTGATCATGGTGTGAATTATATTCGAGTGCGTGTCTGGAATCAGCCAAGTGATAAGAATGGTCATAGCTATGGGGGCGGCCATAATGATGTAAAAACTGCGGCGGAAATCGGCAGACGAGCCGCAAAATATGGCATGAAACTGCTTGTAGATTTTCATTACTCTGATTTTTGGGCTGATCCGGAAAAACAAAGAACCCCAAAAGCTTGGCAAAATTATTCAGCTGATGAAAAAGGAACTGCTATTTATTATTATACGCTCGAAAGCCTGAAAACCATCCGGGAAGCCGGGGCTCTGATTGGAATGGTGCAGATTGGGAATGAAACAAATGGAGTTATGTGTGGAGAAAATGACATGTATACCATTTGCAAATTATTCAAAGCTGGCTGTAATGCAGTACAGGATTTTGATCCTGCTGTTCTAAAAGTTCTGCATTTTGCAGATCCATCTTCTGGGAAATATTCATGGTATGCCAAAATTCTGAACGAATGTGAAGTGAATTATGATGTATTTGCAACATCTTATTATCCTTACTGGCACGGCACAACGGAAAATATGACATCTGTATTGAAACAGATTGCGGATGATTATGATAAATATGTCATGGTCGCAGAAACAGCATATCCCTATACTGATGATGATGGGGATAAATTTGCAAATGTTGTTTCCAGTGGATCAGAAAATTCTGTTTTCAGATATGAAATTTCTATAGATGGTCAGGCCGAATGCCTGACAGATGTTTTTCAGGCAGTCGCCAATGTTGGAAAAAAAGGGATTGGCGCATTTTATTGGGAACCTGCCTGGATCGGGCTTGATACTTCTTATGGAGAACAGGTAAATCATTGGGAAACTTATGGATCAGGCTGGTCAACTTCTTATGCCGTGGATTATGATCCTTCTGTCACAAAAGCAGGCGGCTCGTCTTATGACAATCAGGCATTATTTAATTTCTGGGGGTATCCTTTGGATTCTCTGGATGTATTTCAGCATGTGTATCCGCAGAAATATGTTTATCATGCAGAAGATCAATATACACCTGTATCAGGCATGTATACAATCAAGAACAGAAACAGCGGATTGTATCTGTCAGCGGATGCTCAAGGCAATATCATCCAGTCAGACACTCCCTCAGAATGGCATTTATCCCGGCAGGGTGATGTTTATACACTCATGTGGAATGATGATGCAATGACTATTTCAGAATCAGATGACGGGAAAAATAAAATCCGTCTGGGAAGTCAGGCACAGCCATTCTATTTGATTGATAATCATAATAATACCTGTTGCTTTATATATAAAAATCAATTCTGTCTGGATATTTTTGATCAAAGCACGGAAGTTGGTGCATGGGTGACATATAGCAAAACACTGCGAACAGAAAACCAGCAGTTTATGCTTGAATGCATTTCAGAAGATCTCCGGGGAGATACAGATCAAGATCAGGAAATTAATCTCAAAGATGTAATATTGCTACATAAATATCTGATGAAGCATGAAAATCTGACGAGAAAACAGTTTTCACAATCTGACATGAATCAAGACGGAAAAGTAAATATCTATGATTGGATATTGCTCAAAAAACAGCTATTTCGGAAGTAAAAAAAGACCGCCTTTCGGGGCGGCCTTTTCTGTTACCATAAAGAAAGTTGCGCTGTTTCGGGCAGATCTCCGAACGCATTCATAGATTTCAAAGTTTCAATAATCGTTCTGGATGCGCCGCTCTGTCTCTGAAATTCTTCAATCGACAAATAGCCCCCTGCCTGAGCAGCTTCATAAACACCATTTGCCGCATTTTCGCCAACACCACTGAGCGCAGAAAATGGAATCCGAATTTTTTTGATGACCTTGCCGGAAGCTGTTTTTTCCTGTTCGATCTGATATTTATAGGCATGTGATTTTTTCAGATCAATCGGCAAAAATTCAAACCCTCTGACAAGCATTTCATTTATGATCATCAGAATATCCATAAGATCATTTTCTTTTTTAGATTTTTCATTTCCTTTGGCTTGTAATTCTATAATTTTATTTCTGACGGCTTCTCTGCCTTTCACAGCAAGTTCAGCATCAAAATCATCTCCACGGACAGTGAAATAAGTGGCATAATATTCTTCCGGCATATATAATTTAAACCATCCTAATTTCATGGCTGCAATGACATATGCCGCCGCATGAGCTTTCGGAAACATATATTTGATTTTCAGACAGCTGTCAATATACCATTGTGGAACATTGTGATCTTTTAGCATTTGAATGCGTTCCGGGGTAAAATTAGCAGGTGCTTTGCCTTTTCTTGTGAATTCCATGATCTGGAAAGCTTCTTTTGGAGGAACGCCTTTGTATAATAAATATGTCATGATACTATCTCTTGTGCCGATTACTTCAGAAATCGTGCAAATTTTCTGTTCTATCAGATCTTTTGCATTGCCAAGCCATACATCTGTACCATGCGAAAGGCCGGAAATTTGCAGGAAATCACTGAATTTTTTAGGCTTTGCATCAAGAAGCATCTGAATCGTAAAGCCTGTTCCCATTTCCGGAATTCCTAAACTCCCTGTTTTACAGAAAATATCCTGTTCTGTAACATTCAGCACTGTGCAATCCGTACACATGCGGATCACTTCCGGATCATAACCAGGAATATCATTGATTTTCTTGCCAGTCAGATCTTCCAGATGTTTATATAATGTCGGAACAACATGACCAAGTTCATCCAGCTTCAAGATCGTATCATGCAGGGAATTAAAATCAAAATGTGTTGTGATGACTTCTGAATCTGCGGAATCCGCAGGATGCTGGACAGGTGTAAAATCATAAACTTCATAATCTGACGGCACAACGACCATTCCGCCCGGATGCTGGCCGGTTGTTCGTTTGACACCAGTGCAGCCTATGGCAAGACGATTCATTTCTGTGGCATTCATGCCTTCAATGCCATTTTCTTCAAGATATTTTCTGACAAAGCCGAACGCTGTTTTATCTGCAATTGAACCGATCGTTCCGGCCTTGAATACATTTTCACGGCCAAATAATTCTTCTGTATAGCGATGTGCGCCTGACTGATATTCTCCGGAGAAATTCAGATCAATATCAGGTGCTTTATCGCCATCAAATCCCAGAAATGTTTCAAATGGAATATCATGTCCATCATGTCTGAGTTCTGTTCCGCATTTAGGGCATTTTTTAGCAGGGAGATCAAAGCCAGAACCATAACTGCCATCTGTGATAAATTCACTATATTTGCATTCCGGATTCGGACAAATATAATGTGGCACTAATGGATTGACTTCTGAAATGCCTGCCATAGATGCCACGAAAGAAGAGCCGACAGAGCCACGTGAACCAACATGATAGCCATGTGCTTCGGAATTATAAACCAGTTTCTGAGCGATCATGTATAATACAGAAAAGCCATGCTTGATAATAGAATCCAATTCTCTTGTCAGGCGTTTTTCTACAATATCGGGCAAAGGTGAACCATAGATCTCTTCTGCACGTTCATGTGTGATTCTAACTAAATCTTCTTCTGCGCCGGGAATATTGGGAGTGAAAGTGCCTTTTGGAATCGGGAATACATGTTCACATGCATCTGCAATGCGGCGTGTATTGCTGACAACGATTTCATAGGCTTTTTCCTGTCCCAGATAAGCAAATTCTGAAATCATTTCATCGGTTGTGCGGAGATATAAAGGCGGCTGTTCTTCATTGGAAAAGCCCTGACTGGCTGTCAGAATTTTTCTATAAATGCTGTCTTTTTCATCCAGAAAATGAACATCACATGTAGCAACGACAGGAATATTTAATTTTTCGCCGAGTGCAACTATTTTTCGATTATATTCCCTGAGCTGTTCTTCATTTTTGGCCAATCCTTTGCGGAGCATAAATGCATTATTTGCGATTGGCTGAATTTCAAGATAATCATAAAATTTTGCAAGTGTTTCCAGTTCTGCATCAGATTTTTTATCAACAACTGCGTTGAATAATTCCCCTGCTTCACAGGCAGAGCCAAATATCAGCCCTTCCCGATGTTCTTCAAGAACAGATTTAGGAATTTGTGGATGACGATAAAAACAATTTAATTGTCCATAAGATACCAGTTTATATAAATTTTTCAATCCGACCTGATTCCGGACGAGAATAATTTGATGATATGACCGGCGTTTTTTCATTTCCACAGGTTCAATACAAGTATTCAGATCTTGCAAAGTTCGGATCTGTTTTTCTTTTTCAAGTCTCTGCATCAGGTTGATATAGATTTTTGCCAGCATCAGCGCATCATCAGAGGCTCTATGATGTTCAAATTTTCCGAGTTTCAGATATTTTGCAACCAAATCAAGCTTATGCTTATTCATCTGAGGAAGGACACATTGACATAAAATCAATGTATCAATCCAGCTATAAAAGAAGGAAATAGCATGCCGCTGACACACGCTATTGATAAAACTGGTATCAAACTCGGCATTATGTGCGGCGAGCACAGGAGAATCACCGCAGAATTCTATAAATTTGCGTACTGCCTCGGCTTCATGGGGGGCATCAGCAACCATTTCATCTGAAATTCCGGTCAATTCTGTGATATTGGCAGGAATATGCTGTTCCGGATTCACAAACGTATTGAACGTATCAATAACTTGTAAATTTTTTAGCCGAACGGCACCGATTTCGGTTAGGCGGTCATAATATTTATTCAATCCGGTTGTTTCCACATCAAACACGATGATTTCGTCTTGAATATTTCTATTGTCAGATCCTTTCAAGATATGCTGAGGCTGTAAATCATTGATTACATAGGCTTCACAGCCATAGATCACTTTAAAATTAGGATCTTTGAGAGATTTTTCAGCAGCAGCAGCATCGGGGAATGCTTGTACAATGCCATGATCTGTAATTGCAATCGCAGGAAAGCCCCATTCATGCGCCCGACGAATCAATGTTCCAGCATCTGTGACCGCATCCATAGCAGACATATTAGTATGACAATGCAATTCAACACGCTTTTTTTCTGCGGTATCCTGTTTTAGCTTGCGCTTACGGATCAAAATAGCATCTGGTTCAAGTATGGGTTCATGTTCAAAAGAATCTGTTTTTACTTTTCCTGCGACAAGAATGCTCATACCATTTTTTAATTCTTTCAATGGCAGAGCATCTATTTTTTCAGCCTTATCAAACAGCTTGACTTTGATAGATCCGGAAAAATCTGTAATCTGCCAGGAGAATACTTTATATTCTCCATCTTTGACCTCACGGGAATCGACAGCAAAAATATCGCCATATACAACAACCCGGCTTTTTTGATCTACTTCCGCCAAAGCTTCCGGAATGGAAATGCTGTCATTCCGGATGGGTCTGCCTATAATAAGAATATCTTCCCCCTTGACAGTTTCCACAGGAATAGGCTGATTCATCACAGAAGGCGGTTTTATTGGTGCGGCAGGCGGTTCAGGAATCAAGGAAGATTCTTGAACACGTGCAGAAGCTTCCAGCCGATGCATTAAGACATCAGTCGGAATATGATCTGTTTCCAAATAAACTGTTAAATTTTTATTAAAATGCAGCTTGACAAATTCTGAAAAGCGTTTGCAGAACTGAAATTTTTCCAGAATTGGCAAGCCGCCATTATGCAGGATAATTTTTAGCTCATCTTGTTTAAATTCTGTATCTGCTTTATTAAGAAAGCCGTTGATGATAGGCATTTCTCTTTTCAGCATTGCGACGGTATCCGGATAGCTCTGCAAATTGAATAATTCTGATGCATAGCGACAATCAAGCCGAAATTGCTGCACCTGAAGAGCGGCAGCGGCAGCGGCTTCAAATTTCAGGATCTCTGTGAATGGTACAACTGCCGGAAATCTGACAACAAAAGTAATATTTTGCAGCTTATTTTCATCATAGAGAATAGTTTCAATCACACCGGATTTTATAGAAGATGGAATATCCTGTAAATACTGTTTCAGTAATTCTGAAACGGTTGCATTTGCCATAAATTACCCCCATCATGTAAATCAAAGTTTTTGAATTTCTTCCAGCAAAGCCGGAACAATTTCATTTTCCGGAACTCTGCGGAGTGTCTGGCCATGACGGAACAGAATGCCAATCCCATTCCCACCAGCTACACCAATATCTGCTTCTCTTGCTTCTCCTGGGCCATTGACAACACAGCCCATCACAGCAATTTTTATATTTTTATCAATCATTTCCGCCGCCTGTTCTACCTGTTTTGCGAGGGAAATCAGATCAATCTGTGTTCTGCCGCATGTGGGACAGGAAACAATCTGTACGCCGCCACGTTTTCCAATGCTTTTTAAAATATCTTTTGCGGCCTTGATTTCTTTGATAGGATCATCTGTCAAAGAAACTCGGATCGTTTCCCCTATGCCATCATGAAGAAGAGAACCAATCCCGATGGCAGATTTGATTAATCCCATGCGTTCCGTACCGGCTTCCGTTACGCCTAGATGCAGAGGATAAGGACATTTTTCCGCCGCTAGACGATAACTGTCAATCATTCGATTCACATCGGAAGATTTAATAGAAATAACAATATCATGAAAATCAAAACGCTCCAGCATAGCCGCATGATGCAAAGCACTTTCTACCAGTGCTTCCGGAGTTGGTGATCCATATTTTGCAAGCAAATCTTTTTCCAGAGATCCTGAATTCACGCCGATCCGGATCGGAATGTTTCTTTGCTGACAGGCTTCTGCTACTTGCTTGACCCGACTCATATCACCAATATTTCCGGGATTGATCCGGATTTTATCAACACCAGCGGCAGCGGCTTCCAGTGCAATTTTATAATCAAAATGAATATCTGCTACCAGTGGAATATTAATTTTTTCTTTGATTGCTGGAATCAGTTTTACCGCTTCCAGATTGGGAACAGCTGTCCGGATGATCTCACAGCCTGCGGCTTCCAATGCCACAGCCTGTGATACATTTCCCTGAATATCTTCCGCACGAACATTCAGCATAGATTGTATATAAATATGTTCGCCGTTCAGGATACAGCTGCCCACTGCTACAGGTTTCATGTTTCGCATGAAAATACGCCTCCTGAGAATTATTTTATAATATTAACGAATCAATAATTTCTGTACTTCCGGAAAAAGAGAAAGACTGCGTTTCAGAATTCCATGACAATGTGCAATCGCTGTTCCATAATTTGTAATCGGAATACCCTGCTCGAATGCCGTATTCTGCCGGAATTGCACTGCTTTTGGAGGAAGCATACACGCACCGCAATGAATAATTAATGCATATTCATCAAGTATCCGGGGGAATTCTGTGCCGGATGTCCAGGAAAATTCCAAATGACAGCCTGCATGATTCTGAACCCAAGCCGGAAGCTTAACCGTTCCAATATCATTGCATTGTCTATGATGAGTACAGCCTTCTGAGATTAAAATATGATCTCCTTCTTTTAGATGATCCAAAGCCGCTGCCCCTTTGACAACTGTTTCCAGATCACCTTTATATCTGGCAAATAAGATGGAAAAAGAAGTCAGGGGAATCTGCTGAGGAACAATCTGCGCTACTTTTCCGAAAGCCTGACTATCTGTAATCACCATCCGAGGAACAATATGATGCAATACGTCAGAAAGCTCTGACGGCTGACAGCAGAGCGGTACTGCGCCAGCCTCCAAAGCGGCACGGATTACTTGCTGCTGAGGAAGAATCAGCCGGCCTTTTGGTGCTGATTCATCAATTGGAATGACCAGCACAAGAAAATCTTGTTTCTGGATCAGATCTGAAATCAAAGGTTTAGGATTAGAAGACGGACAGACTTGTTTCGCAATTAATTCTTTCAACGCATGGATATTTTTTCCCGTCTTTGCACTGACACTGATTTCAGATATAGAAGCAACAGAAACTTCATGCAGATCAGATTTATTATAAATAATAATATAGGGAATTTTTCGTTTCTGAAATTCTGAAATCAGATGCAGATCTGTTTCTGATTTCCCTTTTGTGCTGTCAATGACAAGAAGGGCAATATCTGTTTTTTCAAGAACCTGGAGAGATTTTTCAACACGAAGCTGTCCAAGTTCTCCAGTATCATCCATTCCGGCAGTATCTACAATCATGACCGCTCCCAGCGGCAATAATTCCATTGCTTTATAGACGGGGTCTGTTGTTGTGCCTTCGATCTCCGAAACAACAGAAAGATCTTGCCCGGTTACAGCATTGACAATGCTAGATTTTCCGGCATTTCTTTTTCCAAAAAATGCAATCTGAATGCGCTCGCCTGAGGGCGTTTCATTCATGCTCATAAAATCACTTCTTTCTGAGAGATTAGTTTTATTATAACATGAATTCAAAGACAAGTCAATTATTTTTCACAAAAAAATCATTGACAAATCTGTGATTTTGTGATAAAATATATAATATTACTAAGAAAGGAAAAAATTTTAACATGAATAAAATTACAGAAGATATTATTTATATCGGCGTGAATGATCATAATATTGATTTATTCGAAGGTCAATTTGCCGTTCCTAATGGCATGGCGTATAATTCATATGTCATTCTGGATGAAAAAATTGCTGTGATGGATACGGTTGATGCAAATTTTACAGATGAATGGCTCAGCCAGCTGAAAGAAGCATTGAATGGCAGAAAGCCGGATTATCTGATTGTTCAGCATATGGAACCGGATCATTCTGCAAATATTGTGAAGTTTTTGGAAGCCTATCCGGAAACTACGGTAGTTGGCAATACCAAAACATTCAGCATGATGGCCAATTTCTTTGAAAATCTGGATTTGGGTGAACATAAGCTGATCGTTGCTAATCAGGATAAGCTTTCATTAGGGAAGCATGAACTGCTGTTTCTTTTTGCGCCGCTGGTGCATTGGCCGGAAGTTATGTTTACTTATGATAGTGCAGATAAAGTTCTATTCTCTGCGGATGCATTCGGGAAATTCGGTGCGCTGGATGTTCAGGAAGAATGGGCTTGCGAAGCAAGAAGATATTATTTCGGCATTGTCGGAAAATTTGGCACACAAGTGCAGGCTGTTCTGAAAAAAGCCGCCGCATTGGAAATTGAAGCTATCTGTGCATTACATGGGCCTGTTCTGAAAGAAAACTTGAGTTATTATCTGGATTTATATCAGACATGGTCATCTTATGGCGTAGAAAGTGCAGGCGTGATGATCGCTTATACTTCTGTGTATGGCAATACCAAAAAAGCCGCTGAAACATTGGCAGAAACACTCACAGAAAAAGGCTGTCCCAAAATCGTTTTATGTGATCTGGCTCGTGAAGATATGGCGGAAGCCGTAGAAGATGCTTTCCGCTATGGGAAATTAGTCCTTGCAACAACCACTTATAACGGTGATATTTTCCCGTTCATGCGGCATTTTATTGAAGCTCTTACAGAACGGAATTATCAGAACCGTACCATCGGCCTTATTGAAAATGGCGCATGGGCTCCCATTGCCGCAAAGATCATGAAAGGCATGTTTGAAAAATCTAAAAATATGAATTTCTTAGAAACATCTGTTAAAATCAATGCTGGCTTTAAATCTGAAAATATTGCACAGATTGAAGCAATGGCCAAAGAGCTTATGCAATAAGAAATTTTATCCCTGCTTTCAGCCCGAAAGCAGGGATTTTTTGTTAAATAATCTGATCCAGCTGAGAAAATGTCAATGTTTCCTTAGGAGCAAATGCTTCTGAAGATGCATAATCAATAATGCTTTTAGCAAATCGATTTGCTTCGGGTTTTGAAAGAATTTCAGAGAGCCGTATCATGCAGATAAGCAATTTTCCTTTTTCCACATTGCATTCAAATAATAAACCAAGTTTGTGAGTACGCTGGGGATTATCAATCATCTGAATAATAGGATGCAGATGAATGCCATCCAATACGGCACAATCTGCATGTGTGATCATTTCCCGCCATTGAGGAGTTGACCAACGTTCACATCTAAATTGACCTAAAGCACGATGATGTTTATCAATATTTAGACCTAGCGTATCATTGATTTCATAAACGCTGGGGATCTGATTTTTAAGATGTTCCGGAAAATATAGCACATTGCCGCCGCATTTCAAAACGAATTTCATTTCTGTCAGATTAGAAGTAATACAAAGCGATTCTGTACTTTCTAATGTCTTGATTTCTGTTTCCGGCATCTGCCAGAGCTTATATGAATTCTCTTTGCCGGGCAGTGACAGGAAAACTCTGACTTTATGAACATGACTTGCTGGTTTCAGATCAAGATCAATCTTTCCGATTTCAAAAAGCCCTTGTCCCTGAATAGAAACAGGAATGTCAGATTCTGCAATGATTTCATGCCCTCTCTTTACACGATAGTGCATAGGAGCGTTGATAGAAGATATTCCATGATGCCGGATGAAAATATTCATACTTAGATGATTTGTCAGAACATCATCAGAATATTGACCAAGCAGAACCGTATCTGAACAAAAGCCGTTCCATCTTTCAGGAGAGATTAGCCCATGTCTCACAAGAGAAAAGGCCTCAGAAGGCAGACAGAAACCACCCATTTCGGGCAACTGCATGATGGATTCTATCTCTTTTTTATAGCATTGTACAGCCAGCTTTCCGGAACAAGTAAAAAATTCTTCTGCCAGATCTCCCATTCCTGCATTTTTCAAACGTTCTTGATCATTGAAAAACGCTTCTGTTTCAGATTCCGGAATATGATTAAAATCTGGATAACTGCGATAAACAGGAATTTCCTGCAATTGGCTTTGAAATGGGAATATACTGGGATGATTCTGATATGCTTCCGGTATTGATTCCGCTTCTATCCAAATACCAGCCAGATCAGCAGCATCAAATGCTGCTTCTGGCGGACAGCTGTTTAAAAATTGATAATGATTAATCCCATAAGCTTTGGATTCTTGCATCATTTTCAGCCATGTCTGCTTATCTTCCGGCATTTTTTGAGGTCGTTCGCTACGAAGCATGAGCCGGCGGCCATGATTCATAAAGATTGAACCATCTGCTTTAAGATCTGTCAGGCCAAAGCTAATTTCTATTTTCTGCTCGCTATCAGCAGGATGAAGCTGTAATTTACAGATCACCGGAGAAGTTTCATCCCAAAGAAAGGCGATTTCTGGAAGAGTGATTTTCACGGAAGCATGTGTTTTTTCTTTATCAGCATAAATCACTTCGCAGGTTTGCGCAGGGAAATCCTCTGTTTTTCCGTTAATATCATACCATCCGCCTTTTACCTGCATCCATTGGAATCCGCCTTCTGTGCAAAGCGCAAGCAAAACAGAATGCTGTTTCAGATTAGAACTGATTTTGACACTGGTGATCCGGTTTTTGTCAATACTATTGTTCATCATTATTTTCCGCTTTCTGAAAGGAATCTATTAAGTGCGCTGAACAGAGCGGCAACAGATGCTTCTGAAATATCTTTCTTAATGCCTGCGCCCCAATAAATTTTTTTCTCTGCTTCAATAGAAACATAAGCCACTGCTTCTGATTCAGACGTATCTGTCAAAGCATGTTCCTGATAACTCTTGACAGTGAATTTCACGCCAGTGAAAGCTTTGAGCGCATTGCTGACAGCATCCAGGCGGCCGCTTGCGCCGTCAGATTTCAGTGTATAAGATTCACCATCTTTTGTGAGAGAAAGAGAAACCTGAATATATGTCTGATCATTATTTTTCTGAACGTAATGAATTTCCTGATATTCCAGCGGCTTTTTAATATTCACATAGGTATTTTCAAAAATCTCATGCACTTCATCCGGAAGCAGTTCTTTATGTGCATGATCAGAAATTCCTTTGACAAGATAGCCGAATTCTTCACGCATATTTTTGGGCAGATCCAGACCAAACTGTGTTTCCATCAGATAGCCAATACCTCCCTTTCCTGACTGGCTATTGATTCTAATTACATCTGTCTCGTAGATTCTGCCAACATCTGTAGGATCAATAGGAAGATAAGGCACTGTCCAGTGATTGGGATCATATTCATCACGATATTTCATTCCTTTGGCAATGGCATCCTGATGAGAGCCGCTGAATGCTGCAAAAACAAGTTTTCCGCTGTAAGGCTGACGATCATAAACTTTCATTCTTGTGACACGTTCATAGAGTTCTGTGAGTTCGGGCATATTAGAAAAATCAAGTTCCGGATCAACACCCTGAGAGAACATATTCATTCCAAGGGTAACAATATCTACATTTCCGGTTCTTTCACCATTGCCGAAGAGTGTACCCTCCACACGATCTGCTCCAGCGAGCAGACCCATTTCTGTATCTGCAACTGCACAGCCACGATCATTATGGGGATGCAGAGAAATGATCAGATTTTCTCTATGATTCAGATGATCACACATATATTCTACTTGATTGGCATAGATATGCGGCATAGAATGGGAAACGGTGACAGGTAAATTAATAATAACTTTATCTGTTTCAGATGGCTGCCAGATGTCAATAACAGCATTACAGATTTCTGCGGCAAATTCTGGTTCTGTACCGGTAAAGCTTTCGGGGGAATATTCAAACTGGAAATTGCCGGGGGTTTTTTCTCTGTACTCTTTGCAGAGCTTTGCACCGAAGACAGCAATATCAATAATTTCCTGTTTACTCTTGCGGAATACCTGCTGACGCTGTGCCAGAGAAGTAGAATTATACAGGTGTACAATGGCATGTTTACAGCCTTTGAGGGCTTCATAGGTTTTGGCAATGATATGTTCTCTGGACTGTGTAAGAACCTGAATCGTTACATCATCAGGGATAAGATTCTGTTCAATCAGGGCACGGCAGAATTCATATTCTGTTTCAGAAGCGGCGGGGAAACCTACTTCAATCTCTTTGAATCCGATTTTGACCAGCAGTTTAAAAAATTCAAGTTTTTCTTCGAGACTCATAGGAATAATTAATGCCTGATTACCATCACGCAGATCAACACTGCACCAGGCAGGGGCTTTTGTGATATACTCTTTCTGTGTCCATCTCATAGGAGGATTCTGGACAGGGAAATACTGTCTTGTGTATTTCTGATAATTTTTCATGACAGACTTCAACCTTTCTTGCTTTAAGATAAAAATAAAAAACTCTTTCATGTCAGAACTGACATAAAAGAGACGAAGACATTGCTCCGTGGTACCACTCTTTTTGGCGAAGGAATACGCCCACTTTACTGCATCGGAAAATGCATATCTCTGTAACGGGAGAAACCCGTATGTGCTTACTGAAACATTCAGCGCATCTGCTCAGGGAGGAGAGATGTTTTTGCTCTGATACTGCCTCACACCAACCGGCAGCTCTCTGGAATGCAGAAGCAGAAACTTGATTCCCGTCATTGCATTTATAATATATATTTTTATTATACCGGATTTCATCAGATTTGTCAAGAGATTTTTTAAATTTTTTCTAAACTTTCTGTAACAGCATTTTCATGATAAAGAAGCAAAGAATGCAATGTTTGATTGAAACCGTTGACAGCGTTGGCAGAATTATGCTATAATAAAAACACAGTATTAAAGGCCGGGAGGAATTCATATGACGCTCACACCAATGGAAAAAAGAGCACTGAAGGCGTTTCTAAAAAGAAAAATGGTAACAATGCCATTTTTTATAATATTAATTATTTCATTACTGATGGGTGGCTTTCATGGTTTTCGATGGCTGAAATCAAAATCCTGGAATCAGGTACAGGCTGAAATTACCCTCGTGACGAAAGATCATAATTATCAATATGAATATTCATGCAAAAAAGAAGAAAAAGCCGGCAAAGGCGCAGTATTTCAGCCTAAAGTATTCTGGTATTTTCCCTACGGAGGAGATTTGCAGGAGAAAGATAAGCTTGCGGTTGCCTATAATCCAGATGATCCGAAAGAACATATTGTTTTGATCAAAGAAGAAAGTGAAGTGATTACTTGGGGGATTCTCTGCATTATTTGCTTTTTCCTGTATTGTCATCTGGATCTGAAAATGAAACGGAAAAATTTTTAAATTTTCAGATCACTCATGCACAGAAAATACTTGAAATTCATTGACAAATTTTGAATTTTGTGATAAAATAATTAAAATGATAAAAAATCAATAAAGGGGATGAAACTTTTGAAATCAGAACAGGGAAAAGGAAGGCTTTGCCATAGTGTATATTTTGAATTTATGCAGCATATTTCCGGCTGTTATAAATCCGTCAGTGCACTTTGTAAAGATATTTCCAAATTTATTGCACCACTTGCGGAGGAATTATTTCTTGGATATTTGTTAATTCATCTGGATGCACCACAAAGCCAGCTTTCTCCGCAGGAGAAACATGTGGAATGTGAGCTGTATGCAGGGAGTTATCTCCCCGAAGATATGCAGCATGTGGATTTTACAACCCCAGAAAATGGCGTTTGTATTATTTATTTCTGTCCCGTCAAATATCATGTCTGGTCATCAGAAGAAATGGAGGATTTATTATTTTTCCTGAAACAGCTGTTTATGATTAGCGGACGTGCCCACATGGGACAACTCCTGGTAAAGGCAAGCAATCAGGATTTCCTGACTAGCGCACTCAATGCCCGTGGTATGAATCAATACGGAAAAACATTGATGGAAAAAAATGCATTGATTGATTATATTGGCATGTTTTTGAATCTCAAAAATTTTAAATATATCAATCAGACAGTAGGCCAAGCCAAAGGGGATGAAATTCTGGTGAAATATTGCCAGACTTTGCAGGGGTTTCTTCTTCCGGAAGAAAAAATTTCACGCCCCGGAGGAGATAATTTCTTTGCCCTTGTCCGCAAAGAACGTGCAGAAGCATTTCTTAATTTTGTTCAGGAAGTACCGATTACTATTCCTTATGAGAATACCCATAGAACTTATCATATTTCCGCCAATGTCGGCATTTATCAGATCACAGAAAAAGATGATATTAACAGTGCCATGAATTCCGCAAGCGTTGCATTGAATGAAGTCAAGCATTCCGGAAAGGGCATTGATCAGCTTTGGTATGCGCCTTATATGCTGGAAAAAATCATGCATGATAAAAAAGTTTCCCAGCTGTTTCCAAAAGCGTTGATAAATGGGGAATTTCTTGTATATTATCAGCCAAAGGTTATGCTGGAAACACAGCGATTATGTGGCTGTGAGGCTCTTGTTCGCTGGCTGCGTGATGGCAAAATCGTTCCGCCTATGGAATTTATCCCTGTCTTGGAACGAGAGGGAACTGTTTGCAATCTTGATTTTTTCGTATTCGAAAAAGCCTGTGCAGATCTGCGCCGTTGGCTTGATATGGGAATTGAACCGGTCAGAATCTCTGTGAATTTTTCACAACAACATCTGCATGATGCAAAGCTTTCTGAAAAAATTCTGAATATTATGCAGAAATATGAAATTGAAAGCCGCTATATTGAAGTAGAATTAACAGAAATGTCCGGTGCAAAAGATCATGATGCTATGCTTGGCTTTCTGCAAAGAATGCGAGATTATGGAATCTGCACTTCTATTGATGATTTCGGAACAGGCTTTTCTTCATTGAATATGCTCCGGGAACTGAGAACAGATGTAATCAAGCTGGATAAATCTTTTGTAGATAAAATTGCTTCTGAAAATACAGAAGCACAAAGCGATAGAATCGTTATTGAAAATATTGTCCGTATGGTACGGGCACTGAAACTGGAAATCATTTCAGAAGGCGTAGAAACAAAAGAACAGGCCGATTTTCTGAGAGCGATTCATTGTAATATGGCACAGGGCTTTTTATTTGATAAACCGCTCCCGCATGATGAGTTTGAAAAAAGATTGCTTGGAAACAGAATTTATCATGTATGCTGACAGAAGGTGTTGAGATGAAAATAAAAAAAGCAATATCCGTTTTTTGTACGCTGATATGCAGTGCAGTGCTTGCTTTGCAGGCATTGCCTGCTTTTGCAGAGGATGCTCCTGCACATGATCCATCAAGAGATGTCCAGACGCAAGGTGTTGGCAATCCGTTTGATTATGGCGATCGGAATACCCCTGCTGATGCTTCTACAGCAGAGATCCGTGCTATTAATCATGCCATGACTGTGCAGGAAGTCAAATATGCATTATATAAAGAAATTGATGAGCATTGGAATCTGATTTCCGTCAGATTAGGCCAGCCTGATCGGGAAATGGTATATGCCTTATTTTTAGGCATCGGCACAAGAGAGTCCACATTAGGCGGCAATGGTGATGGAGCAGATATTGAAACTGCACAGGCGCAGGGCTTTGGTGTCAGCTCTGCTCATGCTTATGGGACATTGCAGACTGCTGTCACTGCCTTTGCGGATGCAGATCCTACTTTTATGAAAGAGGAAGATGTTCCCGAAATGTATCAGTATTCCCTGACAGAATCTAATTTTTATGACGCAATTATTTCTGATCATATGGGAATTCGTAAGATTATGCATTTTGTGCATGTTGGCATGACAGAAGAAAATTTATCTGGCTATCAAGTTGTCAGAGGTGCGCTCAAAGGTTTCAATACTGGATGGGCAACTTATACCGGTGATGATGATGGCTATTATAAAAATTATCCTGATGAGATTATTGCCCTTGCCAGATGGTATTATGAAGAAGGCCATTTATATGACAATGTTTTTACATGGACAGGGGATCAGCGTGTTGATCCTTATCGACAAGGCAATGTTTGGGAATGGTGGGGAGATGGACAGCCCAGTCTTGCTGAAATTACAGAAGCACCTGAGAATTTGCTGGGTGATATTAATCTTGATGGCTCTGTTTCCTTGCCTGATGTGATTCTGATGCAGAAATATTTGTTAGCAAGGGAAACGATTTCAGAAACACAGTTCCGGAATGCTGACATGAATTCTGACGAATCCGCCAATATTTTTGATTTTATTTTGCTAAAGAAAAAATTATTGTCATAAGCATTGCAGTTTTTTGATAAATATGCTATAATAATCATGTTAATATTACACAGAAAGGATCATGATCATGACAAGAGAAGAAATTCAGGAAAAAGATAAATGGGATCTGTCAACCATCTACCCGGATGTTTCTGCATGGGAAGAAGCCTTCCGCAAGGCACAGGAACAGCTCCCGATCTTTGCAGCAAGAGAAAAGACAATGCTGAATTCTGCCGAAGATTTATATCAAACCATCAAGCATTTATATGCTTTCAGTGAGGAAATCATTCGGGTTTATACTTATGCACATCTCAGATATTCTGAAGATACTAAAAATCCGGAAGCTGTCCGCATGATGGGACAGGCACAGAATCTCATGAAAGAACGTTCTGAAACAGTCGCTTTTTTCGATACTGTCCTGCTCAAATTACAGCCGGAACAGCTGGATGCTTATATTAAAAATCACAGCGGTTTGCAGGAATATGAAATCATTCTACGGGATCTGTACCGCTATCAGCCGCATATTTTAACCAAGCAGGAAGAACAGATTGTTTCTGCATTTCATAAACAAATGGAAATTGCTTCTGATGTCTATGAAACATTGACTTCATCAGATATGAAATTTGGCACAATCACTGATGAAAATGGTGAGCCGGTGGAACTCACTGATACAAATTATTCTGTCTATATCCGATCAGAAAACGGATCTGTTCGAAAGCAGGCATTTCAGACTTTGTATTCTGCTTATGGACAATATCAGAACACATTTGCAGCATTATATGCTGGACAGCTGGAAACAGAAAAAGTCATGGCAAAAATCCGGCATTTTAATTCTGCATTGGAGCAATCTTTATTTGCGGATTATGTCACCCCTGAAATCTATCAGAATATTATTGACAGCATTTCAAGCCATCTGGATGTATTATTCCGCTACTATCGAATTAAGAAAAAAGTCCTGCACATGGATGAAATGCATATTTATGATATTTATCTTCCTATGTTTCCGGGCTTTCAGAAAAAATATACTTATCAGGAAGCTGTTTCGGAAGTGCTTGCCGCTGTGCAGATCTTTGGAGATGAATATGTCAATATCCTGAAACAGGGGTATGCTGACAGATGGGTTGATGTTTATCCCAATGAAGGCAAGACCGGAGGCGCATTTTCCGGGGGATGTGCTACTACAAATCCATTTATTTTGCTGAATTTTCAGGGAACAGAAGATGATGCTTCTACATTGGCACATGAATCCGGTCATTCTATGCATAGTTATTTCACAAGGCATTGCAATCCGGTGCAGTATGCAGATTATACAATTTTTGTAGCAGAAGTGCCTTCTACTGTGAATGAACTGGTGCTTGCTTATTACAGATTAGAACATTCCCAGAATCGGGAAGAAAAGCTTTCTATTCTAAATCATCTGATGGAATTATACAAAGGCACGATCTACAAACAAATCATGTTTGCAGAATTTGAGAAGCTGACACATGAACTTAGTGAACAAGGCGAAATTTTGACTGCGGAACTGCTCTGCCAGAAATATTATGATCTGAATGAAAAATATTTTGGCGGCGAAATTATTCTTGATCCGGAAATTGCTTTAGAATGGGCACGAGTTCCACATTTTTATTATAATTTCTATGTTTATAAATATGCAATAGGTCTGACAGCCGCAAGCCATATTGTAAAAAGAATCCGGAATCATGAGCCAGGCGCATTGGAAGCATATTTTGCATTCTTGAAAACCGGAACAAAGAAAAATCCTATTGATTCGCTGAAAATTGCCGGCGTGGATATGACCAAAACAGATGCTTTTGATAGTGCGATTGAAATCTTTTCTCAAATTCTAGATGAATTTGAAAAGCTTTATTAAAAATTAGCAAGCCCCTCCACTTCTAAAGCGAGGGATGAATTGCGTCCCCTCTTGGCAAATGCTAAAAAATGGTATACTAAAACTGCATCTTGACAATCGTAAAAATATCTGGTTGTGCTGACGAATCATTCAGCACGTAAAATTTTTA
>DJXD01000009.1:0-3068 GCA_002449585.1 Ruminococcus sp. UBA7013 | reverse complement strand
TGCTTGACAAATGCTGAAAAATATGAAAAAAAGTGGTCAGGATAACTAAAAAATTACTAAAAGTAGCGGTGTAGGCTTCACAGCCTTATCCAGTAGTGGCGGATGTGTTCCCGCCTGTAAGAATAAGGGCTTGTGTCAAGATAACATAAAAATAAAGAAATGTCAATCCACGTTCCGTAGAATCATGATTAATACAGGAGGATATTATGTCAAGTTATGCACATATGTCAAATAAAACACTAAGAAAGCTATATGTTCCTGATGTTTATCAGAAAAAAGTCTATGATATTGATTATTTTCGTTTATGGCTGGCTGGAGTCAGATTGATTTCGTTTGATGTAGATGATACAATTGCAATGATGGAAGAACCTGCTCCACCAGAAAGAACGGTGATATTATTTCAGCGTTTGAAAAAAATGGGCTTTGCACTTGTCATGATGTCCAATAACAGAAGCCAGCTCAGAGCCGAAATTTTCAGTAATACTCTGCATGCAGATTATATTTCAGGGGCAGAAAAGCCCGGAGATGCTGGTTTTCGCAAATGTCAGGAATTATATTATAATAAATATCATGTCCGGTTGAGACCCGATCAGATGGCACATGTAGGCAATAATCTGATCAAAGATATTGGCGGCGGTAATGCATTCGGCGTGAAAACTTGTCTGGTTCGTCGAATGGGAAATCTGGCCAAGCCGTTTCATAGTCCGCTTACAAGTGAGACACATGCCCTCCGGGAGGTACTAAAAGAACGTGGCATCTGGGGGAAACATCATGTTTCCCGTCATCATGACCAATATTATCAGCTCGGACAGAAGCCACCCTATATGACATAAAAATAATAGCTCCGGAAATGATCCGGAGCTATATTATTATATTTTCTGATATTTTTCTGTAATCTGTAACTCATTGGCTTCTATTTTCTGCCGGAGAATTTCCAGCGGAACAGGTTTGCTGAATAAATAGCCCTGTGCTCGATCACAGCCAATGGATTTAAGGAATTCAAACTGTTCTTTTGTTTCTACGCCTTCTGTCAATGAAACCATTTTTAACTGCTTTGTCAGATTTACAATATTTGTGATAATCAGCTTGGTTTTTTCATTGCTGGAAAAGCCAGTTAAAAATTTCATATCAATTTTAAGTACATCAAATTGATAATCTTTCAGGACATTTAGAGAAGAGTAACCGCTTCCGAAATCATCCAGCCAGACTTTATAGCCAACAGATCTGAGTTTTTTCACTGCATTCTGCAATAAATTCTGCTGATCTGTCAAGGCACTTTCTGTGATTTCAATATCTAAATATTCTTGCGGAACGTGATATTTTTCTGCTGTTTCGCATACAAATCCAACAATATCACATAATTCAAAATCCAGTCTTGAAAAATTCAGAGATACGGGCACAAATGGTTGTTGCTGTGCTTTTGCATTTTGATAATCACGGCACACTTGTTCAATAATGCATTGATCCAGTTTATAGATCTGTCTGTATTCTTCCAGAATTTCAATAAATGCACCAGGGGGAAGCAAACCATAATTCGGATCTTGCCACCTTGCAAGGGCTTCCAGACCGCACACACAGCCATCAGATGTAGAAACAACAGGCTGATAGAATACTTTGATATAGCCATTTTCAATTGCTGTATCAATATGATTGACAATATATTGTTTCAGCTGGAATCTGTCTTCGAGAGACTTGTCATAGAGTTTATATACACAGTCATAATGTTTCTTGATGCTATTGCAGGCAAATCTTGCACGATCACAGGCAAGACTAGGATCTGTTTCATTTCCGGCAGGTTTATAAGCTCCGCATTTCAGCTCTAGATGCACTTCTCCTTGACAGCATTTGATCTCATGTGATAATGCTTCAATTTTCTGTTCACAGCCCTGTGTGCTGGTCAGAACAACGAAATGATCATCAGAAAATCGTGAAGCAAGTGAGCCTTGAAAAGCCTGATCAATCATAACAGCAATTTTTTTCAGCAGTTTATTCCCTTCATGAAAGCCATATTTTTCATTATAGGATTTGAAATTTTCAATATCAAAAAACAGGAAGATCATATTTTCTTTATCTGTTATTACATAATTCATCAATTTTTCTGCTTCGCTTCTGAACCAGACCATATTATGAATTCCTGTCAGTTCATCATATATAGAAATCCTGCTGAGATGTGCATTTATTTCTTCAAGATTCTCATCTTTTTTTGCCTGTGAAAGCGTCCGGTTGTAATTGCTGAAACTGAACAACAATGTAGAAAGCCACATGGTAAATAAATTAATATTTGTAGCAATGGTTGTTCCCGGCAATTCCCCATTAGGGGGCGGCATTGTATTGAGCTTAGCATAAAAATAAAGATAAGAACTAGAAAGAATTAAAAACGCAACGATAGGCTGCCATGTCAACAGACATACAACAAATAATTCCATTGTAAGAAATGTAAGAATCTGTTCCCCTTTGGCATAATCATTCAAAGAAATCGTGATACCAAAATATATGCAGATCACTGAAAAAAGCCATTTCACACCTATTCCGATTTGCGGATGATCTTTTTTTCCTTTGATAAATCGCAGTGAAAATATTAACATGCATGTTCCTGCGCTGAGCAGTATCATATAATTCAGATAATATTTTTGGAAATAATAAGATAACGGCTTTCTGACAGATGGATCAAGTCCTATGATTGTATTTGTCATACGAATGATCATCCATATTTCCAGCACCACCACAACAACAGACATATAGACGCTTGCCCTCATGTTGGTAGCATAGAAATAATTTTTTACATACTCGCTTTTCTGATCCAAACCAAGCCATTTGATTATTTTTTCTTTCATGGGCAACATTCCTTTCTGATTTTGTGAACTCTCCTCCGCCTGAAGAGGCGGGGGCTTTGCAAGAAGTTTGGTATTTAAGTTTCCACCCTTTCAGGCAACCCTTATTCTTACAGGCGGGAACACATCCGCCGCTACTGGATAAGGCTTTAAAGCCTACACCGCTACTTTTTAGTAATTTTGTTAGTTATCCTGACTACTTTTTTTCAGAAAGTCTAACTGACACTAAAAATTTTA
>DJXD01000049.1 GCA_002449585.1 Ruminococcus sp. UBA7013 | reverse complement strand
GCACTACCGGATACTGACAAGCCCCTGTCTCTTAGGCGGTGAGTAGTTGACGGTACTCATCCTTTCTTGTTATCCGGATTGATTAATAATATCCCATACCTGATAGGGAGTATCTATTTTCTGTCCATCAACAACTAGTTCTGCTTGTATACCAGTTGCCTCTACAATGATATCTTCCATGTGATTATAAGCATTTTCATTAAAATTCCAAAGCTTGATTTTGTCAAATAGTGGGGGTGTAGACTCCCCTTTCCCCAATGGTGTCATTTTATCATTTTCTGCATAAGCATACACATAGGTGATAATATTATTTTCTGTTACTGGATTTCCGACCAATTCCCAGCTATCATGAACTGTCTGCTTTGTTGTATATTTCGTATCAGGTGTTTTTCCCTCAACAACGAATTTATACAATGGAATGGGAACATCGGATTCATCAAGATATTTTCCGTCGATGTCCTCCATCAGCTCTGTTTCATAAGCCATTTTCACAGTAATAAACACAAAAGCATCCGTATTTTCCAAATTAGTAACAACAGGATTTTTATTAACTTCCTGATTGGGCATCAGATTCTGACCGTCTGCGGGATTCCAATTCGATTCTGTCAGAATGATGTCAAAATTACTGCTTTGCAGTCGATTGATAACAGCATCTGTTGATGTAAAATATGCAATCGTTGAACCGATGAACATAATCACAATCAGAGCGAGCGGACTCGCAAACGATCTGAACCTGCTCCATGTCATAATATCCTACTCCTTTCTTATGAGATTTTTGCTTTCAATGTCAAGACATCTGTATTTTCATTCAAATCCAGAATCATAGCATTGATAGCTTTGTTTTCGGGTATAGTTTCCCATCCGTCAAAATGCTTATTATTTACAGATGCATCGACTGCTACAGTAAACTGATTCACTTTGATTTCATTTCCTTTAACCTCAATCACAGCTGCATCACCTTCTGCAATGACCTCACCATTATACAGAATTTTACTGATTTTCTGGTTTCCATCCGTTCCAGTAATAATGCATATAAGTCGGCAGGTATTTGTTTGCTGATTATTAATAGTAAAATAACACTGATTGCCATCATCCACCTGAAGCAGCAGAATTTTTTCCTGTTTGCTATCATTAATGGCTGTCTGATCGAAATGAATATCAAAATTGCAGGAAACACCCTGATAGGTCGCTTGCAAAGTATAGACACTATCTTTGACATATATTTTTTCGTTTGTAAAAGTGAATTGTGTTCCAGAATCTGTGACATCAGAATTATTGACAGTTCCGTTGATTGTAAGATTTTCAAGATCTGTTATCTGTTTTTTGTCGCCATTGCTCATGATTTTGTAAGCTTTGAATTTATCATCATTTTTATCAATGCTAAATGTTGAATGATCAATGGTTGAAACTTGAATTTGATCAGAATACACCACTTCCAGCCCCTTGATTCCGTTGAATTCATTCACTTCTGCACTAGTATAGCTTGCCTTGTCATAATACTGAATGGAATTGATTGCCTTCAAAATGATATTTTTATCCACATCATCCGCATTGATCGTGAATGTTTTGTTTTTAATATCCTGCTCATTTCCATCATCAATTTTTAATGTTAAACTATCAAGTTGGTATCTTGATACCGCAAGCTCAGAAATCTGATATTCTCCGGGTTCTAATTCAATCGTTTGTTGTGCGGTTGTTCCAGTTTCTATTTCAATGCAGACTGATTTTTTCATTCCTTGATTGAGGGCATCTTTTTTTATAATATTGAAAACAAATGTCGGTGTGCCCCATGCTTCTACACGTTTAGTTATCTCCTTCATGATGGTGATTTTGGCTAATTTCGGCTCATTCTCACAGATTAGTTCCTGACCATCTGTATTATTTCTGCCGACTGTAAATTTGATTGCATCAGTTTTAATTTTGAAGCCATCAGGGGCGGTCACTTCTTTAAGCTCATATTCACCCCATGAAAGACCTGTGATTGTAAATTTTCCCTTTTTTGAGGTATTTTTTCCTGTTTCAATTGCCATATTTTCTGTTGAGGGATCTACTGTATAAACGCCATCTGTAGCATCCCATGCTATTTGAATCGGTGTGTTTGCTCCTGATTTATAAAGATTAAATATTGCACCGTTTAGGGGAGCTCCAGCAGAAATATTTCCGATAGCACCAGCAGCGACCTTTGTTAATGTGATATTACCTGTCTTTTGTGCATTATTCGCACGGACAATATGTAACAGTTCATCAGCGGTTTCTTCATTAATTGTGAATGGCACAATAGTATCTTTAACGGTATAGCCAACAGGTGCAGTCACTTCTTTAAAGTAATAATTGCCCCATTTTTGACCATCAATCACAATAGCAGCTTCATTCATGCCTTTATATCCTGTTGTGATATTGCTCTCGATTTTTTGATCATTTAATGCATTAGGTTCATCACCAACTTGCTTGTAAAGTTCATAGATTGCACCATTCAAAGGTTCGCCATTTTCATCGGTTTTCAGGATTTTGACATGAGCTGTTTTGCGGGGGTCGGTTCGATCCTGTGTCTGCGTAGTTCCGGCATTTTGAGCATCAATCGTAATCTGAACAGGATTGGAATTATCTACCTCATAGCCAACAGGGGCTTTCACTTCCCAGAACAGATATGTTCCGAAAATCAAATTGTTAACTGTAAATGTTCCGTTAGTGGTTTGATAAGTTCCGCAAATTTCCCACGGCTCTCCATTAACTTGATAAGTATTATTCTGCATAGTAATGCCTTCCGGAATTTTACGGAGCAAATAATAGGTTGCCGGACTTTTAGTAATAACTTGATTTGAGGTTGCATCTTTCTTTGTCAAGGTGATAGAGCTTAAATTTTCTTGGTTGCCAATATGAGAAGAATTACTAGTATATGTCGGTGAGCCATCAGCATTAATAGTAAATTCATATTTTCTAGTAGTATTCTCCTGATAGCCTTGTGGTGTAGATGTTTCTTTTAAATAATAGCAATTTGGCGTAAGATTTTCTAAATAGATTTTTCCATCTTCATCCGTCATGATAACATCAGTACCATATTCATCAGGCTGATATTTGCCATTTATCTTTTTAATTTTTACTAGAGTATCATTAGAAAGATAAAGCGCAAACTGCACATCTTTTATGGTTTTTTTCTTATCCTCATCATCAGTAATATGATATGCTTCATTATAGCTGTCATCATACTTGGTGAAAACAGCTTCTCCTCTCTTAGTGGTATTGACGATTGTCAACGGTGTGGGAGTGGTATCTTTAACAGCAGGTTCTTCTTGATTTGGATAAGTCACGCTATAGCCCACAGGTATATTTGTTTCTTCCACCTTGTATGTATAAAGCTTATTGTTTTCATCATACATCAGTAAATTATTAAATGTATCAAAATTTGTCAATTGGCATGTTGCTACATCCTGATAAGTTCCATTTTCAGATTTCCGTGTGAGTTTAACCGCAATAGTACCTGGTTTATTTGCATTCTCTGGATACCCTGCATCCCATGTTTTATTGACTGTGATTGTTGTCAATGGGAGGGTATTGGTCAAAGTATAATACCGCTTGCCGTCTGTGGTTTCCATTTTCTGTGAAGCAGTATAATGATACTTCTGTACATCTTCGATCAGTTCATAAATAATATCTTTGCCATCCTGATCCTTGAGCGGAACGTCTTGAACTGCAATATATTTATCAGCTTCAGCCACAGCGATATTAACTATTGGATCATTTGTGATCTTTACATTGCTGAGGGTTACCTTGACCGGATAACGCAAACTTGTGTAATTATCATCATTCGCCCATACTTTTTTTACATAAACAGTATCTGTAATCAAGTTATTTGTGACTGTCAGTTGTGCATCATTTGTAGAAAATGCAGAATACACAGGTGCATAATATGCACCATTCACACCGCTTTCCACAACTTTGTACTGATACTCTTTATTATTCTCTGCATATCGCAACAGATTCTTGAATTCAATTGACCATTCGTTTGAAGCTGGTGTTGATGCTGTAAGCGTTATGGGCTCTACTTGAGCACCTAAAACTAGTGTAGATTCTGTAAGCGTTTCGGGATTTATTGGAACATCCGTCCAGTCTCTACCATCTATTGAACGCTGTAATTGCAAAGTAATGTTATTCGGACGCAAGCCGAATTTGTCGCTTTGATCATTCCAGATTTTTTTCACTGGGATATTTATCAGCGAAAGGGTATTGGTAATAGTGTAATCTGTTACAATATTATTTTCATCCAATGTGCTCACAGGGGCAGATACTGTATAATTGTATTTATGATTTTCTGTATCATTTGATCCATCAGTTACCTTTTCTGTGACAGTATATTCCAGAATACGGCCATTTTTGCTATATTTCGGGAGATCCTCAAATGTAACTGAATAAATTGGATTGTTCTCTTCATCCTTAGCATTTTTATTAAGTGTCTTGGTTTCTGAATACCCGATGTCATTACATGTCAGAATGAAATTAATATCATAATGCAGACTATCGCCATAGCCATTATCCTCCCAGATCTTAGTAACTGTAATATCACGTTTTTGGAGATCATTCTCAATCTTGAACAAATTACCAGTTTCACTATTTCCAGCTTCACTGTTTCCAGCTTTACTGTTTTTAAGTACAATGGCATTTTCTTTGGTTGCTGGCGTGTTGGAATAAGGATTATTATCTGCAAAAGTTGCTTCTGAATATGTTGCCGGATTATTGTTATCCGATTGCAGGATAGTTTCCTTAATATAATATTTAACATCGACTGCATGGCCATTCAGCTGAATCTTCTCCCCTTTGAGTTGCAAGGGAATATAGCTTTCGTATGGATATGAGAATGTTTTAGTTGTTCCACGGAGTTCTGCCGGAATAGCATCTTTATTTGTATAAGTATAATTAGGATTTGTAGCATATGTATCTGGATAAGTATAACTACTAGACTCGTTATTGTCTGTGCCTGTGAGATTGATTTTTACAGGAAGTTTTTCAAACACAACGTTCCATGTATCTGATGACTGATTTTCACCAGTATTAGAAATAGTTTGACTATATGCATAGGATGAGCCAAGATATTTGCTTAATGCTAATGCAGAATCACTTGCCAAACCGTCATATGTACCAATTAGCTGGGGCTCAAAGGAATTCATTTTACCCGTTGTAGAATCAAAAGTTGGAGTGCCTGTATAAGCATAAATATCATAAGTGCAGTACAGATCAAACTTTACTGCATCAGGACGAATGCTGGTGCGTGTGTTATAGGTGCAGGATGCAGAGAATGTATCTCTTTTTGTTGTGTCCTGTTCATCTTTCCATATTTTAGACGCAATCAAATCTTTTTTGCCATTATCATACACCTTTTGTTTAAGCGTGTTGCTGAAAGTGGTAATCTCATAGGAATCTTCAGTATTTTCTGTTCCTCCAGTAGTTCTATTCGAAACAGAATCATAGTTTTCTGAGTTATTGGAAATTTCAACTATTTCATAATTAAATTCATGACCAGCTTCATCTCTCAGAGGATAATTTTGCCATTTATAATACCAATTATTCGATTCTTCTAGCGTTTCTATTTTTTCCTTTATGATTTTTTTCTCACCATTTACCATTATAGATTGAATTAGTTTTACCTTAATAGGGGTACGATTCTCAAATTGATTATCATTATCATCCCATTTTTTCAACGCTACAAAATTTTGCCAGTCTGTTTTTCTGATTAGCGTGTTTTCAATTAAGGTTTGCTGATCTGTCAAATCATTATCAATATTATTATCATTGTAGCTTACATAATATGTATTGGTTGCATCATATTTCTTATCAGAACTATTATCAGAACTATGCTGTGTATAATTATCTTTTTTAACCTGACGAGTTTCTTCTATCTTTTGCCCTTGATTATTAGGATCATCCACCATATAAATCAATGCTGTTTCAACAACTCTATAATAGATTTTTTTACCTTCACCATCATATTGTGGAAGATTCTTCAAATAGTCAATATTGATTTCATCGTCCGTATCCATTAACTGATCATGATAATCCAAACTTGAACTATCTGCTTTCAGTCGAATCTTGTCACGGACAACCGTCCAGTTTCCAGTTGGAGCTGGATTTTCATCTACCGTTTTTTCAAGCCTTACTATAAAATAATCAGGGCGTGTTTGATAATAGTTAGGTATGTTATTATTTGCATCATCTTTCCACTTTTTCTTAACAATATGATTTTCCTGTTTGAGCGTATTATTAATTTCATAATCGTTCTGATAGGTGATTGTTTGCTCTTCTATTTTCTCTTCCAATTCCACTGTTTTATCTTTATCAGGATATTTCCCCTCTTGTGCCGAATTGAGTTTTCCGCCATCCCATGTATAAGGAAAATGATCATTTTCATCAGGTTGATTTCCGGTTTTTGTCAATATATTTCCTCTTTCATCGCATTCCACAAACTGATATTGATTTGCAATGAATGAACCGTTTTTCTGTGGGGTTGCCGTTTCATTGCTACCGATGGGCAAATTTGATACTGTGACAATCGGATAGTTATATTGATTTGCCCCTTCTTCAATTCGATTGACGGTAATCAGCCCACTTGATGGATCAACAGTTCCGTCTGTCACTTTCACACCAAGTTCTGTATACTTTGTGAATAATGTATCATTCTCTTTCAATTGGAAATATAGATGTTTCGGCCGGGTACTTGATTTATAGTCTTCATCCACAGGATCAAATTTCTTTGTCAGCGTGAGTTTGCCTTTCTGCGGAATTTTATAGTTGGTGAGATTCCAAGTATCTATATCTTTTAATTTTTGATAGTCTGTATCACTGACAGGCGCATCACATTCGTCACCTGTTCCAACAGTATATGTCCGATCAGTACCGTTTCTATTTTTTTCACCGGTCTTATATGTTGTTGCTTCTGTAACAAAATAATATTGTTTACCACTAGCATTATCAGGCTGATCAACAAGTGTATATCCATCAAAAATAAGAGTATTACTGCTATTATCCAGCTTAGTAAGTAGATTTTTATCTGTATCTGATTCTGTTTCAGTATTTGATTCTGTTTCATTAATATTGTATTCCAATTTTTCAATTGCATTTGTACCGTTAAAATAATATTTTGCCAAAGCGTTTGACATACTCCAATCGCTCTCATTTCTAAGGATACGTGTAAATGTCACTTCTTCCGTAGAATTCACTTTCTCTTTGATTATTACCTGAAGTAGTTCGGGACGAAGGCCATCCTCATTATTATTATCCAGCCAGTACTTTTTGATGTTGATTAGCTTGGCTTCAAATACATTTTGAATATGTGTTTCTTTTGTCTTGCCATTATCGGCTTTTTCCAAAGTGATCTTTGTTACTTTGTTATCTTCTGATATTCCGATAACTTGAGCATTTTTATCTCTCGGATATTCAAAAATGCGGTCTTTGCTGTAATAGGTTGAAACATGCTTATCTTTCGAAGCTATCGGTATTCCGTCAGAAGTTAACTGCGCTTTGTCAACTTCCTCTACCCAGTAAGTATAATAATTGCCGTTTACATCTGTCAGCGGAAGATCTGATATGATTGCATACCGTTCTGCAAATGTTTCAGTAGTTGTTTCACCATAATTCAGATCTTTGGCAGCATCGGTTTTATCAAGATTGTCTTTGATTTCATCCAATATTATTTTACCAGTCAGCAGCTTGGGGTTTTGTTCGTCGATTAGATTACCATCATAGCCGATTTCTTCTCTTTCTCCATTTATTACCTGACGATAAATATGAAATTCCAGCTGGTTGAAATATGCATCATTAAAGAACTGTGCATAATCTTTCGATGGTATCGAACTAATTTTATCCGTTGTGCCGTCCGTATACTCACACCCGAATGATTTGTTGATTTTCAGATCAAAAACTTTGAGTTTATTTGTCAGTGATAGTTCAGCTGGATCTGCTGATGAATCTGTGCTGAGCCCATTCTTATCTGTTTTATCTGTTTTCTTTGTTGCAGTATAGCCTTCCTTTTCAAGCTCTTCGATGGAATAGGTGTATTTCAGTGCATCCTGACCATAAACAGCAAGATTTCTAATCATAACTTCATTGTTATAATCAACAGCTGTTCCTTCTTTATTTGCTACACTGATGATCACTGTAATGGGGTTATCGCCGGCATCAGTTTCCTTTGAAACTGTTGCAATGTAATACTTGATTATTTCTGTTTCTGTAGGAGGCTTTACCTCTGTGTCTACTGTAGATGCCTGAAAAGCGGTTGCTGTATATCCAGATTTCAGATCACTGATTGTGGGGAGTGATCCGGAAGTTGAATATGAATCAATTGTATTGATTGTAAACAATTCTTCACTAGGAATCTGTTTGGTTTTTCTGGTCAGTTTGAAGCTATATGCTCTTACTTGGCTATGCTCCGTAGGTCGTGCCTGCCATTCCTTGGTGATATTAATTTTGCCATGAAAATTGGTATCATCTGGCTTGTAAGTATTTTGAAATGTTTCAGTATGATTCAAGGCATCTGTTGTTTTTTCATCTTTGAGTTCTTTTTCCATCTGTATAGCAATTTCTTGATCTGTGGGGGTATACGGTTCTGTCCCAGTATATGCTGCTTTCAGACTTGCGATTGCTGCCGCTCTTGCCAAGTCATCAGTATCATCAAGCGGATCTGTCACTTGACAAGTAAAACCCAGCGCAAGACCTGTATTATTCACTAACCGAATTTCCTGATATTTCGGGTTTTCATTAAAAGGTTTGAGATACTCTGTAATATATTTCTCATATTGCGGGTCAATGAAAATTGCCTGCTCCCCCTCATAATTGGAAAGTGTTTCTGTGATGAAATACACAAACGGTTCACCGACTGGCGAATAGTAACGCAATGCATCTGCTTCTGCTGGATGATCAGCATCTCCGAATGTAACAGTTACATTGGAAGCACCTGTTGCACGGATTTCACGCTTGAATTGATTATACACATAATAATGATAAGGTTGTTCGGCATCATTTGTTTGGACTTTGAACACCTGATGCAATGTGAATGTGATTGTCGGGAAAGCCATATTATCCGTCATGCCCTTCCAATCCTTTGTAACAGTGAATTGCAGCTTTCTGCCGCCGTTATACTCATTGATAAGTTTCTGACTGCCCGGCTCAATCTTAGACAAATAGCCATTGATTGGCTTCTCTGTCATGGTATAGGTGATACGTCTGCCGGCTTCATCATATTTCGGAAGAATAATATTTTGCTTGGCATCTTTCTTGACATTCCCATTTTGATCCAGAACAACATAGCCTTTACTTATGGCCAAACTTACAGTTGATACATTATTATCCTCATCATACACATCTGTAAAATTGAATGTTTTTGCCCCACTTGTAACCTGTGTTTCAGAGAGTTTTATGATATTTGCGGCTATTTCCTGATCTGACATTTTGGAGAGCTGTATCTCCACAAGCTTATCAATTTTCTGTTGTCTGGTGATGAGCGTTTTTATTTCGTCCTCTGTTACTCCTTCCTTTCTCAATGCGTTATCAAGATCGGCTAATGTTGGATCAGATTCATAAGTCGTTTCAAACTTTTTTTCGATTTCAATGACATTATTATCACGAAACAAAGAAACGTCTGCAATTGGATAATCTTGTTCTAACAGAACAGAAGAAATATTTTTCCAAAGCTTTTCACCATCTATGATGACTTCCCCATGAAGCCGATTTATGATTGTTCCCTCATTATATGCAACATTTGTTAAATATGTAGTAGTATATACTTTCGGATTGGTTGCAACATTCGGATTTGAATATTCCTGCATATATCCTGGCAGACGATTCGAGGGATTTTCTGTAATTTTTGCTTTATGATTTGTATCATATTCAAGCAACCATTGTGCATCCTGCTCCTTAACATAATAAGTATATTTATAGCCATTACTATCATATTTTGAAAGATGATCAAACGTATATGTCCATCTGTTGTCTGTATCATTATCATGTTTTGTCCAGCCGTATTCTTTCGGGTCACTCTCTTCCGTAGCATCTGGATCTTCAGAAATCCTGTAAAGTTTGATATACAAGTCAGAACGTGTATTTTCGGCATTGGTGTTATCATACCATCTCTTATGCACAGTAATGCTTGTATCATCCTCAAAGGTATTTGTAATAACAATACGATGCAAATCATCCGTCTTTGCTTCTGAACCTTCAATAATGGTTTCAGAAGAAATAGTTACCTTACATTTATCTGTTCCAATGGTCGCCTCATTCTTGACACTATCAACAGGATGTTCTACATTATAATTATCTGTGATGTTGACCTCTTGGATCTGATAGTCAATCAGTTTTCCGTTTGTGTCATATTTAGGGAGATTGAGAAAATAGAAAGCATAGTTTCCATTTGAAAGCTGTGTTAAATGCTCTAAATTGGTAAAATTAACTGTTTGTGAAATGACTTGATCTGTAACAGGATTTTTAATTGCAATCGTTACTGATTTAATATTACCATTTGTAAGTGCATCGCCAACATTCCAATCAAATTGCACTTCATAGCTGATAACACCAATTCTTGTATTGATAAAATGCAGCGTACCCACTGCGCCATTGACACCAGAGGGGGTATACACCTGCTGGACAGCATAGTAATGACAACGTTTTGCATTATTTTCAAGCTCCTTGCTTTTGTAGATACCCACAAAATTCTCGAAATTAATAAAATTGTTTTCCATTAGATTTACGCTATTGTAATCATTTGGGGTGAGAGTAATGTCCTCAGGCTCATTATTCCAACGATAATCAGTCTTTTTATTACCATTGTCATCTGTCAGGAGCTTGTAAATCCATCGCTCACCCTCTGGCAAACTGCCAATAGATAAAATATTATTTTTTGACCAATAATATGTTTTGTTTTGATCAGGATTAACAGGCTCTTCTGAAAATTTATCAGCTTCATAATTATAATCCAATAAGGTAAAGTGCCCATTTTCATCCTTAATATATTGGCCATCCGCACCTTTTTTATACTGTGAAACATTGATCGTGTTTTCCCATACGTTCAGTTTATTAAGCGTAACCTTTTTTTCTCCGTCTTCCACAACATGCCAATTAGCCGGATCAGCATCAGTTTGATCAATATATGTACCAACATTATTAGCAATGATCTGAATGGGCTGTCTGTATTCCAGCTCACCATCATCAACCCATTCTTTATTGACTGCGATATAATGGTGATCATTACCGGGATAAGTTCTATGATTGGTTATTTCATAGTTATAATTCGTGATAAGATCTCCCGTTCCGGTATAAGTCACATTCCAGTCATATGTTTGGTAGTAACTGACAATTTCTCCATCGTCATCTGTTTTCGGATAGTTAAGCCCCTCTCTCATCTCGACCGCCCTGTAATCAATTTCACGACCATCATCATCATATTTCGGCACAGAAATATTGTTAACTTCCCATGTTGAACTGGATAATTTTGTTGCTTCTTCATTGAAATAAATATATTTTTCAGCATTTTCTGGTACTGTTAAATTGCCTTGTGCTATTTGTTCATCTGTATACCAATTATCAACGATTTTCGTTTTCCTGATAAAATACTGACTTTTCAGATAACTATCAAAATATCCTTCTGGGTAATCATTCTCGACAAAATAATCTCTATAGCCATGAATATCATTGCTGTAATTCTGCACATCAAACTGTGCTTGATATCCGTTTTGAAGTTCAGAGACAGGAATTTCAATTTCAGTTTCCGTTTCTTTTCCATTAGCATCCTTAACCTTATACACCCACTTCTTTTTAATATTCACGATGGTATCACCCTCGATCATATACTTGAAATGGTAGTTTGTGCCGTTTTGTGTCATTGCGACAGCATATTTATCATTAACAGAAATCTCCGCTCCTTTGGGATTTTTATCTCCGCCGATTTCAGTTTTGTCTGTGCTTTCCCTATCCTCATCTGAAATCTGGTCTATTCTGGTGACAGAAGTCTGTACAACACGATATTGATTTAATGAACCATTTTCATCATAAAGATCAACTACCGGGAATTTAATTTCATCATCGGTTGCTCTGCTCATATGCAGTTCATCAAAATGAAGTGTTACATCAGCGGTTCTTGTTTCAGTTTGATTATCTATGATTACTTCATAAGTATAGGGTACATATTTATTTTGTGTTTTATCATAAATTTGCAACTGATAAGTTGCATCCGCAATGCCGCCCTGACGTGCAGCAGCGATCCACTCACCACTGACAGTATATTGCAATTTATCAGAAAGCTTATTGATAGCTTTTCCCTTATCGAATAGCTTTCCTGTATCAAGGCCAGAATCCGTATTATCATAACTGATTTGATAAGGGAGCGGAATCGTTTTTGTTTCTTCGTTTTCCGTTATTGTTTCATCAACAGATACACTTTCTATTGCATAATAAGTATATTTCTGCCCTTTGATGTCATATTTATCCAGATTGTTGAAAGAAAAATCATAGGTTTTACCATCCAATAGTACAGGAGATCCGACTTTTGCAGAATAGTCAGAATCATTACCAGAATAACGCCAAAGGTTAAAAGTTGCCGCAGGAAGATCATCATTTTCACGTTTGGATGCTTTTGCTTCATCTTTCCACTCTACATGGCCATTAAAATTGGTTGTGCCGGTCAGCAGTAGATCAATGACACCATTTTCATAGGTCTTATCCGTTTCATTTACATGCAGACCTTGGTTTTCTGATTTGACAGCATAATAATCATCCTGTGATGCATGAATAGCATTTGTATTGACAGCTAGTTTCTGTTGTCCACTGCTTAATACTAGATAATATTCATTTGCTGTACCGCCAACATTGATATCTTCAAGGCGTTTGATCGTAACATTGACCGTATTATCAGATTGTTGTGTAATTTGGATATAGTTATCCCATGAGTCATTTTCTGGCAATGTATCCGGAAAGGTAATTTTTGTATTTGTATTTTTATTATACAGCTCAAAGTTATTTTTTATATAATCTACGTCAATTGTTGGGCGAGCGGAAGAATCATAAGCATCCGCCCATTTCATTGTAAACTTAAAATCTCGCAATCCGACAGCAAGATATTTATCATTTGTATTGGTTGATTCAACCTTATATTTGTCACTCTCAAAAGTATATGTCTGTGTAGAAGAATATGTATAATCCTGCCCGTTTTTATCTTTTTCAGGAACAGTATAATGATACAGGTAGGTGTTGCTGTCCTTGACTTCTAATTCACGATATACTTCATAAGGGAGACTATCAGAAGTTATATTATAAATGTATAAATTACTATCATGTTCTACCTGTGTACCCATTCCGCTGATATAGGCCTTATTATTCTGCTTGACATCAAATATAATATCTTCAATTTCTGGTCTATCTGCTCCACGATCACGCCAATCCTGCTCTATGGGGACTTCTTTCATGAGTGTGGAGTCATATGTCTTGAGAGTATCAGAATATCCTTCAAAGGGATTTTCCTTTGTATAATCAAGTTTTGAGCGCAACTCTCCTGTATCTGATGTATCTGAAAAATCATATATCTGCGTTGCTGGGCTATAGAGAAGAGAAGTATTTTTTAAATTTATCTTTTCGGTTTGATAAGTAATTGCAATTTTAGAAATGGCATTTTCCCTGACAAAATTCTGGAATGCCGGATTATCACTGAATGAAACATATTTCTGATCTTTATTAAGCGATATGACAGCATGAGTATTTGAAACAGGGGTCAATGTTGCTGTATCAAAATCAATTTCTGTAGGCAACATAACCTCTGTTCCATTTAATTTATAAAATTTTACAACATATTCCGCCTGCGCTATTGACTGATCAGTCATGATATTATTATAGATACCAACGCCCGATTTACTAGTATTCGCTAAGGAGGATATTGGAACAGAATTTGAAGTAATCATTAAAACACCAGCCATAAATGCTGATACAAATCTTTTAAAAAAGCCTTTTTTCATAATTTCACCGCTTTCTTTTATAAATTAGCTAATTTTACAAAAAATAATAGCATTTGTCGATCAAAAATGAAAACGGGCATATTACGCCCGTTTGATTTGTTAAGATAGTCAGTAGGGCAATCATGACCGTCGATGATGTCAAAAATTCTATTTCTTGAGAAAATAGTCCTTCTTTGCTTTGCATGATGTGATTTATCTGACACTTTTATTATATCATATTTTTATTATATCATATTTTTATTAGAATGTCAAGACTTTCGTATTGCTTTCATTGCTTTTTTCCGTTCATACATATTTTGATCTGCACGTTTGAAAACATCCTCTGCACAGTGATCTATTTTTGAATCAAACAGTGCATATCCCAATGCGGCCGATATCTTTTCCCATGGCTGCAATGTCGTATCTATTTGAAACTGTTCCAGCCGCTGATTAAATTCCTGTGTCAGCAGTGCAATTTGATGATAATCATTGTTTTTCAGAATCACGACAAATTCATCCCCACCAATCCGAAATACCGGAGAATGTGCAAAAATATCACAAATCAGTTTCGTTAATGCGATAATTGCAGAATTTCCGCATTCATGGCCATAAGTATCATTGATGAATTTCAGAAAATTCAAATCAATCATTGCAATCCCAAATGCATCAGAGCCATTTTGTATATCACCATCAAGCCGAATGATTTCTTTATCATATGCCAGCCTGTTCCGGATTCCTGTCAAAGCATCCATATGCGCCAGTTCATGCATATCATCTGCCTGCCTTCTTGCGGAACTTAACTGTGCCTTTGTCTGCGTGAGATTTTTAATATAACTGTCAATATCTTTTTCCATCTGTACCATAGAACTTAATAAAATCTCCAGTTCATCCCCTGTATGAATATCAATCGTGCTGAATTCATGATGCACCATCCCTGATTGCTGCTCTTGTCCATATTGTCCGGCGGCTTCGGAAAGCATATTGATCGGCTTGACAATTCTGTTTCTGACATAGAGAATAGATAATATACAGATAAGGGCTGTCAGAAAGCATAAAACCCCTGTCAGTGCAAATAAAAAATAATTTTCCTTTTTAATCACCTCATTCATGCTGAGATCCACAGCGGCAAAACAAACAATTTCCCCCTTGCTGTTATAAATCGGCGCACAGGAAGTAACTAAAAAGCCATATTCTGGAGTATTGGTAATCACAGCAGGTATTCCCTGTTTCTGATCGTTCAAATAGGGAGAATATCCTTTTTCTGCCCAGTCAAAAGACCCAATAGGAACAATATCCTCATATGCGCCATCTACAATATATATCATAGTCATATCTTCCGGATTGCCATATACAGTATAGGCGCAATCTATTTCACTCACATCCTGAATTTTCCGGAGCTGTTCCCGAACGGCAATATAATCTGCATCTTCCATTAATGGCAGATATTGAGAAATATAGTCATCAAAGCCGGGATCTTGGGATTGTTCATTTGTAAGTTTCGTTTCAGAAGCATGATACAGATCTAAAACTTTCTGTGTGATTCTCTGTACTTGATCGCCATCTAGCGTGACCGCAAGCGTTGCCGCCATGGAATCGGCTGTGATCACATATTCTTTTTCCATTGTTTTCCGATTGGCTGTATCACTGACAAAAATACAAGTTCCGCTGAGAATCACGCCAACCAGAACAATCAGAAGAACGATTTTTCCTCCTAAAGATAGTCTCATAAACATCACCCCATTTTTAATTATAGCAAATATTTTACATGATTGCAATACTTTTTTACAATTTTCACAAATTCGGCTATTGATTTTTGTGCCAAAAGGAGAAATTTTCCGGCGGAGCTTGTATTTTTTTTTTTGATATAATTATAGTAGGTTATTCCATAACTACATCAAAAAAAGGAGAATATGAACGATGAAATTGAAAAAATTAGCCGCAGTGCTGGCGGCTTTCTGCATGGTCTGCTGTGCCGTGCCGCTTTCTGGGTATGATCTGCCGGAAACCAGTGTTCTGACAGCATCCGCCGCCGATCTGGAAACGATTCAGGAAGGCTCGACAGATACCGGGCTGAAATATGAAATTCAGGGTACATACAGTGACGAAACTGATGAAGATGGTAATCGGATTATTGCCTCTAAAGATGAAGTATATATTGTAGGCTATGAAGGGGCTTCTTCTTCTGTAGAAATTCCTTCTGAGATTGATGGCATACCTGTGACCAGAATCGCTGGTTATGCTTTTTATGGAAATACAACAATTCAGAAAGTTGTCATTCCGGAAGGGGTAACTTCTATCGGAAATAGTGCTTTTCGGGGTTGTTCCTCTTTGCTCTCTGTTATATTGCCGGAATCTCTGAATACATTAGGTGAAAGCGCATTTGCTGAAACAGGTATTTCTTCCATTGTACTCCCGGAACAGATCACAATTCTGTCTGAAAATTGTTTTGGCGGCTGTTCCAGTCTGACAAAAGTTCAGTTTCCTGCTTCACTCCAAACTATTGAAGCTCATGCATTTTATGGCTGTTCAAGACTGGCTTCTGTTGATATTCCCGATACTGTAACCACAATCGGAGAAAGTGCATTTAATAGCTGTACAAATCTGGCTTCTGTACATTTTCCAACTTCATTGACAGCAATCAAAAATGATGCTTTTTTTTGTTGCACTAATCTCGTAAAGGCAGAGCTTCCAGAAGGATTGCTTTCCATTGATAGCGCTACATTTTATGGATGCAAATCACTGGTGGCTGTCAATCTTCCAGAATCTTTAATGACAATTGGTGAAGGCGCTTTTTATGAATGTGAAAAACTTTCGGCAATTGAATGTAAAAGCAATCTGCTAAGTATTGGTAACTATGCATTTCAGCTCTGTTCCTCTTTGAAAAAAGTTGTTTTTGCAGATGGCCTGACTTCTATCGGAGTTCGTGCATTTGATAGATGTGCAATTGCTTCTTTAGATATTCCGGATAGTGTCATCACTATGGGTGATGAATGCTTTCGAGGAAATACTGCTTTGACCAAGGCTAAATTATCAAAAAACTGTGTTGTTCCAGAGGGTGCTTTCGAGGGATGCACTTCTTTGATAGAAGTTACTCTCCCGGAAGGAATCACAGACATTGAAGACTCAGCATTTTTGGATTGCAGTAAGCTTCAGAAAGCAGATATACCTACAACTGTGACAAATATTATGGGGAGTGCATTTTCAAACACCGCATTGACAATCCTCACACTTCCGGAAGGTCTGACGACAATCGGAGATAATGCATTTCATAATACCAAAATAACAACTGTTACATTCCCGGAATCATTGACTTATATCGGAAATTCGGCTTTTGAAAGCTGTGGAAATCTGACAATTGTTGACATTCCCAGCAATGTTACCATGCTTGGCGATTCCGCATTTGGTTGGTCTGGCCTTACCAATGTGACCATTGCCGAAGGCATTACCACATTACCAGATTATGTATTTCACCATTGCAGTAGTCTGAAAAATGTGACATTGCCGTCTTCTATTGTCAGAATCGGAGAAAAGTCTTTTGACTTCTGCTCAAGTATTGATGAACTGGTCATTCCGGAAAATGTTGTTTCTGTGGGAGATGCCGCTTTTGCAATGTGTGAGTTTGAAAAAATCACACTTCCGGATAGTCTGGCTTCGATGGCTGATACTGCTTTTGGTAAGCATCCTAAATCTATGTTTGGTTATCTGCCCAGTACAGACACCTCACACCCGGAAAATTTAGTGATCTGCGCAAACCCCGGTACTTATGCGGATTCATATGCAGAAAAATATAATATCTCTTTCACGAACCTCCAGACCGGTGAAACCATCACAAGAATCTCTGATCAAGAGCCTACGGATGAACCCGGCACAGAAACCCTTTCTTCTGGTGATGTGAATGGAGATACTTCAATCAACATTATGGATGTCATCCTGCTTAATAAGGCCATCTATGGAAAAGCAGATCTGACGGATGAACAGATCACTGCCGCTGATGTCAATAAAGATGGAAAGCCGGATGCTACAGATTCCCTCATGATTATGAAATATATCATTCATCTGATTGACAGCTTTGAATAAAAAACAGAGTTCACGCTTCCCAGAAGTGTGAACTCTTTCTTGTGATTACCAAACATGATAATTCTGATCTACAAAATAAACCAGCTGGGACATTCGCAGATCTTGAATTTTAATTGCCTCATCCTGAATGGCTCTAGTCATGACTTCAAATTTTCCGCTCTGCCGGATCAGATTCATCAGTTCATCACGGGAGGGCTGACGTTTCCGGAGATATTGCTCAAAAGCGTCTTCCATATAGCCGAAGCTTCTCACCTGTGATTTTTTTAATTCATATTCCGGCTTGCCATAATTCACAACAGGCATCAGGGCATCATTATCACGGAAATCAATTAATTTTTGTGCCGCAATTTCCGGGAGAAATACGGTCAATTCTGTATAAATAGAGGAATCAGGGCAGAATTTCATAATTTCTGGAAGAATCTTCCTGTGGGAATCATCATCAGTAATTTCAAGAAGTCTGTCCAATGTCATGAATGTGAGTTCTCCGACATCCTGTTTGGTAAACGGACATTTGCGATAAGTCGAATGATCCTGAATGAATACTAAAAATAATTTATCTATGCTGATCTGTCTGTCTTTTCTTCTAAATATTTCCTGATATAACAGATCTGTGAGATCGGGGAAAACTGTGCCATTAATACGGGCTTCACAGAACTGTCTATTTCCCATATCGGCAGAATATAATTTGATCCAATAGACACGTTTTGTTCCGAGATATTCGGGAATTTTATCCTGTACAGCATTCCAGAGATCGGCAGGGGGGCATTTGCCTTTATGCATGGCCGTGCGCATGGGTGGGACATGAAACAGATATTTTTTCCCCATAAGATCGGCTGTTATGGTTTCAGATTCTTTCTGATCCAGCGCAGTTAAGACAGATTTCAGCACACATTCGCTGAATTCCTGTGTACAGGCTTTCATAGCTTCCTCCAGAGAATTCCCGATACTGGCGCAGGATTCTACCAGATCTTCATCAAACCAGTCATGACTTAAAATAAATAATAATTGGGCACTGAATCGGCCTTCATGACTACCGATCTGACCGAATTCAACAGCGATATGCAGGGCATGTTGTGTATCATGCAGAGCATTGCCCTCCATGATTGCACCGGGGCAATATTCAGCGATCATGGACAGGAGAATTTTTCTTTGTTGTTCCGGGGAACAAGAATCAAATTCTGACATAATATAGCTGCTACTCAAAATATGGACAAATATACCCATATTGAGAAAAATTCCTGCTTCATCCTGTATGCTTTTGATAATGAAAAATCACTATCTACTCACAAGTTCGTGTA
>DJXD01000057.1 GCA_002449585.1 Ruminococcus sp. UBA7013 | reverse complement strand
TGATTTTACACAGTATGATTATATTATTGATGCGATTGATACAGTAACAGGCAAGATTGAAATCATCATGAATGCCAATGCCGCCGGAGTGCCGGTGATCTCTTCTATGGGTGCTGGAAATAAGCTTGATCCTTCTGCATTTCGGGTAGCAGATATTTATCAGACAAAAGTGTGTCCATTAGCCAGAACCATGCGCCATGAGCTGAAAAAACGGGGCATCCGGAAACTGAAAGTTGTCTATTCTGAAGAACAGCCCATCCGGCCAAAAGAGGAAGCAGAAAGTTCCTGCCGGACAAATTGCATCTGTCCGCCCGGCACGGCACGGAAATGCACCATCCGCAGAGATATTCCAGGATCAAATGCATTTGTTCCATCTACAGTGGGACTTATCATTGCTGGAGAAGTGCTGAAAGATTTGATAAAAAAATCCTGCTGAATTTCAGCAGGATTTTTCTAATATTTTATAGTATTAAGATAATCTTTTTCAAAATCAGCCATTGGCATTGGCTTGGCGAAATGATAACCCTGAAAAATATCACAGCCGCTTTCTTTTAAAAATGCCACCTGTTCAACTGTTTCTACTCCTTCTGTAATGACTTCCATATGTAATGCCTTAGCAAGTGAGATGACCATTTTCAGAATAATCTTGCTGCGCTCCTGATGCGTCGTTTTTCTTAAAAATCCCATATCAATCTTGAGTACATCAGCATGAAGATCTTTCAATGTATTCAAAGAAGAATAACCGCTCCCGAAGTCATCAATTTCAATCAGAAAGCCGTATTCTCTCAGCTTATTGATCAGCGGCAGCTGTGCGCTTGGATTATTCATGATCGCTGTTTCTGTGATTTCAAGATGCAGATTTTTGGGGATAATCCCATAACGCTCAACCAGAGAAGTAATATTTTGATACACATCCAGCAGATAAAAATCTTTCTGGGAAATATTCACGGATAAATAATTTTCTGTCAGGCCTTCTCGCTGCCATTTTTGCAGCTGTATGCAGGCAAGTTCCCACATGTATTGATCCAGTTGGCCAATCAATCCGGTTTGTTCAAAAATAGGAATAAATTTATACGGCGGAATCATGCCTTGAATAGGATGAATCCAGCGGACAAGCACCTCACCTCCGCATATTTTCCCATTATGAGCGAAAACCTGCGGCTGCACATAAGCCTGAAATTGTTTAGAATGAATTGCCTTATCAAATTCACTGATCACTTTTTGTTCATTAATGAAATCTTCCCGAAGCGTTTCTTTATAATAAGCAACAACATTCTGATAACTTTCTTTGATTGTTTTAATTGCAAGATTTGCCCGATCACACATAATAGAAATTCTGAGATCAGGATCTTCTATTCGATAGACACCAATATGCATATGAATTTTGAAAACAGAGATTTCCGGAATTTTAGTCATCCGGTTGACTTCTTTCAAAAGACGTTCTTCATCAAACTGTGTTTCAGGAAGACAAATCGAAAATCTATCACCACTGAGCCGTCCATAAATCCATCCTTCCTGAGCCATGGAACGGATAGAACCTGCAATCCGCATTAGAAGCTTATCACCGATCTGAATGCCAAAAATATCATTAATAATTTTAAAATTCTTAACATCCAGGCAGACAATACAATATTTGATGTCAGAATTTTTATGAATCAATTCTCTTGTGACATCATAAAAATGTTCTTTGTTATAAATTCCTGTCAGTGCATCATGGGTAGCACGATATTTTTCCATTTCGAGCCGATTGGTTTCTTCCGTGCAGTCATGAATGATAAAAAAACATCCGATATATTTCCCATCTACATCAAACATTTTCTGATATTCAATTTCATAATGTCTCATTTCCCCCTCGATCCGTCTGATAGAGCTCCAGCTTCTGGAATCATCCACATCAGATAATCTTTCTTTGAACCATGTCTGCACCTGCTGATTGATTTCATTTACACAATATGTCTTTGCTGTTTTATTAGCATGCACACATTTTCCATCAATATCAAGGCAGATAATCCCATCTTTGATATTAGAAACTGTGAAAAACAGAAGTCTGTCCATTAATCCCCTTGGAATATAAAACATGGAGAAATAGAAAATCGTCATTGCAATAATTGCATACCACATCATAGAATAATCAATTCTAAAATGGAATAACAAATACATTGTATGGACAACAAAAATCAGACAGCTCATCAGAAAAACGCCAGCATATTTAATTTTATAAATCTTAGAAGATTGCTTTGTTTTATAAATCAGATCTCTGGCAGAAACCAGTGCAATGAAATACACTAGCACAAAATGATAAAGATAAACAAGCCCTTTATCTCCGACATGATACAGCGGAAGCCCAATATTATCATGTACTAGCTCGCATTCGAATACAATAGGATAGAAACAGTTTACTATCATCAAAATACCATCTATATCTGCGGCAATACTGAGTGTCAAGTGCAGTTCTTTGCTATAAGATCGCATACCTGTATATCTTCTGACAAATGACATCATACCCAACAAGACAAAGTCCATTGCAAAATGATATAAGCCAAATAAAAGATATGCTATTTTCAAAGAAGATGTCAGCATAGCAGTTCCATTCATCAGTAATGCAAAACTGGCTGCGGATAGCATAAGCCGGATCGGGGGTTCAATATTCATGTGTCGGGGTCGTCGGAAATCATATATCACCACTGCCAAAATAACGGCGGCAGAGGAATACAACATACTGATATAGACCCATTTCATGGCCTCACCTCATCAACAAATTGAATTTTTATGCTAATATTATAGCATATTTTTTTAATTATGTCAATCAGAAAAACAAAAAAAGCAGCTGACAGCGGAAAACTGTCAGCTGTTAAGAAATTGCTTATTTCAGCATCATCTTTTTCATCAGGATAAAATCATAGATATTCACTTTTCCGTCTTGATTCATATCTGCAATTTCGGCCTGTGCTTTAGAAAGCGTTCCTGTCTGAAGCAGGTATTTCTGTAAAGCCACCAGATCCAGCACGGTGACAGAACCATCATTATTAATATCACCAGCAACAGGCTGTTTTACAGTTTCCGTAGTAGTAGTAGCAGGTTTTTCTGTAGTAGCTGCTGTTGTTGTCGTTGTGGTAGTGGTAGTAGTAGTTGCTTTTGTTGTGGTAGTAGTGGTAGTTGTTTCTGTAACAGCTTCCCATTTCTGACAGTTATTTCCATTAGGTTCCCACTGCTGAACATTTGCGCCATTATCTTTATTGGCACTTGCAATTTCTACAAGGCAAGCATCTTTAGAAGCATGTGTAATGATGCTGTAAGAACCATACGGATTTTTAGTAAATCTGAACAGCATAGCACTATCTTTATTAGAATAAGTAACAATATCAATATTACCACCATTTGCACTGCTTTCTGCTTTCAGAACATAATTGGCATCCTGTACAGAACGGATGTAATAATAATTACCTGAGCCAAATGCTTTTAATGTCCATTTCTGACAATCGAAACCATTGGAAGCCCATTGTTGAACATTAGAATGATCTTCCATCTTTCCATTGACAATATCCATTGCAAGGCCACTGTTGACATTCTTGAATGTATAAACAACACTAGTATCCATAGCAGTACCAGGATCTGTCACAGATTCCATGATCCAATCTTGACAATTTACGCCATTGACTTCCCATTCCTGAACATTTGCGCCTGAATCTTTACTTGCATTAATAATTTCCACAGCAGAATCTTCTCCAGAAACTCTGGTTCTGATCTTATAAGATCCGTCAGAATTCTGTGTCAGCATAAACTGCTGATTTGTACCGCCATTATATTGATAAATATCAATATTAGTTCCATTTGCGGCTTTCTTTCCTGCGACATCCAGCACATAAGTACCGCCGTCTCCTACACAGGAAACAATATAATAATAGCCATCTCCTGCGCTGTACAGTTTCCAGATATTATGAATTTCAGATCCATCAGAACCCCATTGATCTACATTTGTACCATTTTTAGCAGCTGCGCCAGCGACTTCCATATATAACCCTGAATTTACATTTTTGAATCTGAAAGCTGCGCCTTCTGTGAAGCTTGCGGGTGTATATGAGTCAACAGGTTCGCTGTTGGGTGCTTCGGAATAGCCTGCACTTGGAACGCCTTTCTTTCCATAGCGGATATACATCCAATTGCCTTTATCAGACTGACAGCCGCTATAAGTAGAGCAATAGCTCTTAGCCTGATCCGCAGTCAATGTAGTATAACTATAATTATTTTTAGGTCTCCATGTGCTTGCTTTGGAATAGCTTGGGTTATTGGTTGTGCCTTCACCCTGTACTGTTCTGCTGCAATTGGAGAATTTTGATCCAGTTTCTGCATATGCGCCCGGATATGTGATAGAATTCCAGTCACAAATGACATTCCCACCGTTTTCATAATAGCAGTTTTCAGCATAAATATCGCATCCGCTGTGAACTGTGTAAGCCATGCTGAATGTACTTACATAGTTATTGAATGAATGATAATAGCCCCATCTCATCAGCCCTGGGCCTCTGGTCAATGTTTTATAAAACTTATTTCCGGCTAATGTCATACGTGGATAATTATCATATTTGCTCTTGACATCTGCTGTATCATCCGGATAACCCAGAATCACGCCATATTCATGCAGACCAAAAGAAGAATCAGAAACAGTGCAATAATCTGCATCATAACAGCAAGCTAAAAATTTATCCCAGTCAGGACATGTGTCATAGCCAAGCATATTATAATCATCATGACCGGTGAAAGTTACATGATCCACCCAGAGATTTTGACCTGATCCAAAATATACTACAATCGAGTCATTGCCATTTGATTTATAATCATGCTGTAAATCAAAATTCTTGATAATAATATTATCTCCTGTGCCAGAGCCTTTTGCTGTGCAGAACTGTACATTATACAGTGTATGCTTGCCATAGCTTCCGATAATTGTCTTATTGCTATGCATGTAGATTCTTCCGGCGGGACAATAATAATGATTCTGTGAATCTTTTTCTAAAGCGGTTACTTTAATATCAGCAGTCACTACAATCGTATAAGGTGTATCAGAAGTTGCATATTTTTTCAGATCATCAAAAGTAGAGACTTCTACCGTTTCACCAAACAGCCCACCGATATCGCCAGCTTTGATATTATTTGTATTATCATTCGAACAGTAGCCAGCAAATCCCTGTAAGCCATCCGCATTAAGCAGAAACAGCTGATTGTCTGCACCTGTATAATTTTCCAGTGTCAGACCAGATGAGCCCTGTGTAAGTGCAAGTGATGTATTAGAATAATTCACGATCTTATAATAAAGACCATTTCCAAGATGATCATTCTTAACAGGAATCACAAACCAATGCTGCGACTTTGCAGATTCATATCCATAAACCACTACTTTTGCACCAGCTGAAACATTATAATTCAACGGTGTCAAAAGCCGGCCTGATTCTGCATTGCATAACTTGAAATACGTTCCATTAGAATCTGCACCAACACGATCAAAACGCCAGGAAGGGGAAAGATCATTTCCGAGTGTTTTCATGACAACGCCGGAATTATCTGCTGTTCCGCTTTCTGTAAGCACTGTTGCATTGTTTTTAGATGCGAGAGTCATGAGCTGTACAGGGTAATCTGTTGAAATTGCTTTTGCTGTCATAGCTGTACCATTAGGAAGTACTAACAGCATTGACAGAATAAACATGAATACTGTAACCACGCTCAGGATCTGCAATGTCAGTTTTCTTCGGTTTTCCATAAATTTCCTCCTTTATTCAATTGTTACAGTCCCCTATGAATGACAAGCCTCCTTTGATTTGTCCATAAATGACTGCACTTTATGAACAAATTATGATTTGTACCGTAAAAGATACTTATACATATTATAACATATTAGCAAATTGAATACAAGCAGTATTTTACAAAATCTGCATATTACACAAACATTCATCTAGATTTCAGGCATTTTGCACAAAGTAAAAAACACCCCTGCCAAAATGCAGGGATGCTTTTTTATGATCTTGATTTCAGATATTCCGAGAAGCTTCCCGAAAACTGATCTGTATTTATTTTTGTACTATAAATAAGCATGAATGCCGCATCTGCGGAGTCAGGCCTTCCGCTATGATTAAAATCCAGAGCTTGAAACTGTTCATCAGACAGGCTCGTTTGCTGATTGGTATTTATTTTCGTAATAATTGACAATAACATACCAGCATCTACAGCATTAATTTTTTCATCATTATTCAGATCAGCGAATACATCAATATTAATAGATTCAATTGGAGTAGTCTCCGTTGATGTAGATGTGGAAGTGGTCTC
>DJXD01000063.1:3027-16432 GCA_002449585.1 Ruminococcus sp. UBA7013 | reverse complement strand
ATGTGGAAGTGGTCTCTGTTGATGTGGATGTGGAAGTGGTCTCCATTGATGTAGATGTGGAAGTGGTCTCCATTGATGTAGATGTGGAAGTGGTCTCCATTGATGTAGATGTGGAAGTGGTCTCCATTGATGTAGATGTGGAAGTAGTTTCCGTTGATGTGGATGTGGAAGTAGTCTCCGTTGATGTGGATGTGGAAGTGGTCTCTGTTGATGTAGATGTGGAAGTAGTCTCCATTGATGTGGAAGTAGTCTCCATTGATGTGGATGTGGAAGTAGTTTCCGTTGATGTGGAAGTAGTCTCCATTGATGTGGATGTGGAAGTGGTCTCCATTGATGTGGATGTGGAAGTAGTCTCTGTTGATGTGGATGTGGAAGTGGTCTCTGTTGATGTAGATGTGGAAGTAGTTTCCGTTGATGTAGATGTGGAAGTAGTCTCTGTTGATGTGGATGTGGAAGTGGTCTCCATTGATGTGGATGTGGAAGTAGTCTCTGTTGATGTGGATGTGGAAGTGGTCTCTGTTGATGTAGATGTGGAAGTAGTTTCCGTTGATGTAGATGTGGAAGTAGTCTCTGTTTCAGGAATGGTTGTTTCTTCCGTAGTTGGTTCAGGTTCTGTGGGCACTTGCTTCTCTAAACCTGCTTTTTCAATGATAGAATCTGCGATCCAGATATGTCCGGCCGCATTAGGATTAGCATCCAGATCATTTAAATTTGTATAGCGGTAAGCGTATCCCAAAAAGCCATTAAAGGTATCAACAACAAGACAATTCCCCTGATTTTCGATTGTATGCAGATAATCATTGAATGTTTCATTCATAATGGCATTGATCGGATTACATACGCTTTTGTATGCGGTTCTTCTTCTCACGGATAATTCTGACAGATTTTCTATTGTATTGGTACTGTTATACACAGTTTGATAAATAACTTTTGCATTTTGATATTGTGATAAATTTTCAGTAATAGCTTTAAAATTTTCAGCGGCAGAATCTTTATTGATAGCGGCAGCATCACTCAGGCGGTTAGAATAGGGGATCAATTCATTTTCATCAGCAATACCATGTTCTGCGAGACTGGCAGTAAATACATCTGTAAAATGGGCAAAACCAAATTCTGACATATAAGAATTTGCCACATCAAGGAATGGTTTCATAATATCCTGAAGACCTGCGGTAACTAAAATAATATCAGCTTGTGAAAGAGCTTCCTGAATAGCAGGATCATTAAGAGATTGTAAAATATCAGCAGTGGTATAATCTGCCTGAGCGAAATTTTGGATTTGAACATCTGTATAATAAGCGATCCAATCGACATAAGATTTTTCTTCTTCTGAAAGGCCTGCACCGGTAGAGATACCATCACCAATGATGACCATTTTTTGACCATCATCGGCCTGTACAGCCACAGGGGGGGAGAGTGGCATTAGAAACAGGCTTGTCAGGCAAAGCGAGAATGCTGTAACAGAAGAAAGTATTTTCTGATAATATTTCATATGAAAATCTGCCCTTCAAAACAGATGCATAATTTTTGCATCACTATAAGATTGTTATTTTTTATTCTCATTTTTGTGTTGCCCCCTTAGTTTTCGCATGATAACAGATTCATTATAACATATCTAATGATTATTGTCAATAGTTTTTAATAATTCCTTATCAGTAAATATTTTTCAGAAGTGCTTTTTTCATTAAGACAAGATCATAGATATTGATGATTTGATCATGATTAAAATCAGCGGCTTTTTGATCTGTCAGAGATCCGACACCGAGAAGCCATTTTTGAAGCATAATCACATCAGTGAGATTGAAAACATGATCTTGATTGACATCACCTATCAAAGAAGAATCAGAGGATTTCAGCATGATTTTAGCATCAGACAGGGTAATTTCTCCACCGAAGGCAGACAGTGTAATTCCATCCAGATCGGCATAATTCAGCTCTGTTTCCTGCAAAGCGGCCTGAATATCGGAGGCAAGAAAGACGGCTCTTTCACCGTTATAATAAAATGGCTGGATAGCTTTCCAAACAGATGGCGTACTTGACCATTTTTGAAGGGCTATAACAGGCGGATTGGCATTACCACTATAATTGACTTCAATGGCATAATCATCGCCCAATTCAGAAAGCAATGTTTTATCAAGCGGAATTGTAGCAGTATCGGCAGAATCTATAGTTTGATGCAGGGTATAATCTGCACAGGGATATTTTGCCACTTGACTATACAGGATATTTTTTCTAGGAGTTTCTCCCTGACGCTCAAATAATTCTGTGAGTGTGACAAATTCATAGCCTTGTTTTTTAAGTTCAGGCATAGCAATTTTCAGTGCTTCGACAGTCTGATCATTTCCGGCGGCATCATGAAGCAGGACAATGACACCATCTTTTGCACCTTTGAGGATATAATCTGCTCTTTCCTCGGCCATGACATTTGGCATATAATCCTGACAATCAATTCCGCAGATGAACGGCTGTTCAATATTATCATACATCACCTGAGCAGTATCAATAAAAGGCGGACGGAAAAATTTAGTTGGTTCGCCTATGATTTCTGTTACTTTTTCATCAACAAAAGCAACTTCGGCTTGAATTTCTTCGGGGGTCATTTTGGACATATTAGAATGTGTTTTTGAATGATTATCAATTTCGCAGCCCATATCATAAGCTCGTTTCACAGATACAGCACTTTCTGAATTAATATTATCACCGATCAGAAAAAAAGATGCTTTTGCATCATACTGTTCCAGCAGATCTAATATATCATTTGTAGTTGAAATATTAGGCCCATCATCGAATGTCAATGCAATGAGTTTTGCTTCTTCTGCGCTGGTCAGCAAAGGCAAGCTATGAAAGGCCATTCCGGCGGCTATCAACACAGACAGCAATGTTTTTTTAATTTTAGTCATCGTGAATTCCTCCTGATATTAGTTATAATTTATATTATCATATTTTCATGATCTTGTCAATCTTTTTTGAAAAATAAAGTTGATCTCAGGCACTTGACAAACGCTGACAAATCAGTTATAATAAAAATATAAAATTCTTCAGGGTATGTGAGAATCATAACCGGCGGTAAAGTCCGCAAACCTGCAAAGGCCGAACTGGTGTAATTCCAGTACCGACGGTAATAGTCCGGATGGAAGAAGAATCATGTGTGATATTTCTTTTTTCAATGCCCCGAAAATTTCGGGGTATTGTTTATGCAGGAGGGGAATTTATGACAGATATTGAATATATGCGGAAAGCGATTGCACTAGCGAAAAATGGGATTGGCTTTGTAAATCCAAATCCACTCGTTGGAGCGGTGATTGTCAAAAATCACAAAATCATTGGAGAAGGTTGGCATGAAAAATTTGGAGAAGCCCATGCAGAAAGAAATGCTTTAAAAAATTGTACAGAATCTCCAGAAGGTGCGGAAATTTATGTTACATTAGAACCGTGCTGTCATCATGGGAAAAATCCTCCATGTACAGAAGCATTAATAGAAGCTGGAATTAAAAAAGTATATATTGGTTCAGATGATCCAAATCCATTAGTTGCTGGAAAAGGAATCCGGCAGTTGCAGGAAGCTGGTATTGAAGTAATAAAAGGCGTATGCAAAGAAGAATGTGACAGGCTCAACAGGATTTTTTTTCATTATATTACAACAAGAACGCCTTATTGCATGATTAAAATAGCCATGACAGCTGACGGAAAAACGGCTACACGTGCGGGGCTGTCAAAATGGATCACAGGGGAAGAATCACGCCGCCATGTGCATGAATTAAGAAAGCAATTTGCCGCCATCATGTGTGGGATTGGAACTGTTTTGGCAGATGATCCGACATTGACATGCAGAATTGAAAATCCAAGTAATCCTATCCGGATTGTCTGTGATACACATCTGCAAATCCCGATTGATAGTAAAATTGTACATACGGCAAAAGAAGTTCCTACTTATATTGCTGCCAGCTGTATTGATGAGAGAAAAGCGGCTGCATTGGAAAAATTCGGTGTGAAAATACTGGAAGTTCCCGAACAGGATGGGCATGTCAAATTAAGATCTTTAATGCGTCGGCTGGGAAATCTAGAAATTGACAGCGTATTATTAGAGGGCGGATCTGCTCTGCATGAGGCGGCATTTCGTGCCGGGATCGTTCAGCATATGCAGGTTTATATTGCACCGAAGATATTTGGCGGAGTATCAGCGAAGCCAGCAGTTGGAGGAATCGGCGTGATGCATGTAGAAGAAGCCTATAAGCTTAGTACACCCGAAATCCGGCAGTATGGCAATGATGTGCTGTTAGATTATGATATTCTGGAGGGGTGATATGTTTACAGGAATTATTGAAGAAATGGGAAAAATCAAACAGTTTCAGACTGGTGCAGATATATGTATCCTGACGATCACAGCGGAAAAAATTCTGTCAGATCTGCATATTGGCGACAGTATCGCCGTGAATGGCACTTGTCTGACAGTATGCCGTTTTGATCAGCATGCATTTTCAGCTGATGTCATGCCTGAAACACTCAGAAGGACAAATTTGGGAAAATTAAGGCCGGGTGATGCTGTGAATCTAGAAAGAGCGATGGCCGCAGGGGGAAGATTTGGCGGACATATTGTTTCAGGACATATTGACGGCACAGGAAAAATCAAGTTATTGAAAAAAGAAAATAATGCTGTATGGGTGCAGATTGATGCAAAGCCAGAGATTCTGAAATATATTGTTGAAAAGGGATCTATTGCCATTGATGGCATCAGTCTGACAGTGGCAAAGATTTCAGATCTGGATTTTTCTGTATCTATTATTCCGCATACCGGAGAAGAAACAACACTTTTGCATAAAAAGCCGGGTGATATTGTGAATCTGGAGTGTGATGTGATTGCCAAATATGTCGAAAAGCTTTGCGCTCCTCACAAATCTGACGGCATTTCTAAAAATTTTCTCGCAGAACATGGCTTTCTGTAATATCATGAAAGGAGTTACTAAACAGAAGGTGAAAAGATAGACAAAAATATAAAAACGTGAAAAATGCTGAAAGCATATAAAACAGAAATTTTTCCGTCACCAGAAGTGGCTGAATCAGGAATTTCTTCCGGTAAATCCTAATTTTTCATGGATAACGGAAGTCAGCAACAAATCCATGAAACAGAGTATCATGAACGCTGACAGAGCATTCAGAAACTTTTTTGAGCACAGAACAGGGTTTCCTGCCTGAAAGAAAAATGGCAATTTTTTGCAAATATCAACAAGTCTAATCATATCAGAAAATTGGAAAAAAGTCTGAAACGACAGCAGAGAAAACTTTCGAGGAAATACGAAAGTCGGAAAAAAGTATTAACCATTACGAAAGGAGAAGCTACTCGACAGAATATCCATAAACAGATACTGAAAGTACAAAAGCTCCATCATAAATATGATGAAGAACAGACATCTTTCAAAGGCGATTGCACAACAGAAATTTTTTGCGTTCAGGACAAAACTCACTGCAAAGTGCAAAGGATACGGCATTGACCTGAGAATTGCTGACAGATTTTATCCGTCAAGTAAATTATGCCATCAATGCGGCTATCTCAAATCTGATTTAAAATGATCAGATAGAGATTTGAATGCAAGTTTGAATTTGAAAGATTGTCAAGTTTATCAAATCGCATCATAAAGCAATGATAACGATGTACCGTAGGCGATACGGGAATTAACGCCTGTGGACTGTACATGAAATTGTGAGTAGATCATATTTTTCGCTATCAAAAGCATACAGGATGAAGCAGGAATTTTTCTCAATATGGGTATATTTGTCCATATTTTGAGTAGCAGATTTTTATGAATACGATTCCTGAAGCCCTCGAATCCCTGAAACAAGGCAAATTAATTTTAGTGATTGATGATCCTGACAGGGAAAATGAAGGTGATCTAATTTGTGCCGCACAATCGGCAACAACAGAAAATGTCAATTTTATGGCAAGCTATGCAAAAGGCCTGATCTGTATGCCAATGTCACATAGCTATATTCAAAAATTAGGCTTGCATCAGATGGTGGCACATAATACAGATAATCATTGTACAGCATTTACAGAATCTATTGATCATGTGAAGACAACGACCGGTATTTCCGCCGAAGAACGTGGATTTACAGCAAGAATGTGTGTCGATCCGGAAGCACATCCGGCAGATTTCCGCCGCCCTGGCCACATGTTTCCGCTGGAAGCCAGACCTGGCGGCGTTCTGGAAAGAAATGGCCACACAGAAGCAACTGTTGATTTAATGCGCCTTGCCGGATTGGAACAATGCGGATTATGTTGCGAAATCATGGCTGATGATGGCACTATGATGCGAACAACAGAGTTAATCAAATTCGCTCAGAAACATGATTTAGTTATGATCACGATCAAAGAATTGCAGATTTACAGGCGGATGCATGATAAATTTATGACACGCATCACAAGTGCGCATTTGCCTACAAAATATGGTGATTTTATGATTTATGGCTATCAGAATGAAATCACTGGCCGGGAGCATGTTGCTTTAGTGATGGGGGATGTTGCGGATGGAAATCCAGTATTATGCCGGGTTCATTCTGAATGTCTGACTGGAGATGTATTCGGTTCAAATCGCTGTGATTGCGGTCAGCAGCTGGAGGAGGCCATGAAACGCATTGCCAAGGAAGGCAGGGGCATTCTGGTATATCTCCGTCAGGAAGGCAGGGGCATCGGCCTGCTGAATAAGATTAAGGCGTATGATTTACAGGAACATGGACGGGATACGGTTGAAGCAAATGTAGAATTAGGCTTTGCACCGGATTTGCGTGATTACAGCGAAGGCGCACAGATTCTGAAAGATCTGGGGGCTGTGGCACTCCGGATTATGACGAATAACCCAGATAAAATTTCTGATCTGTCAGAATATGGCATTCAAGTCATATCCCGTGAAGCAATCGAGATTGCACCCAAAAAAGAAAATCTGTTTTATCTCCGGACAAAGCATGATAAAATGGGGCATCTGTTAAATCACATTGATGAATAAGAAAGGAAAGAATAGCATGAAAGTATTAGAAGGATTCTATGAAGGCACAGGCCTGAAAATTGCAATTGTGGCATCCAGATTTAATGAATTTATTACCAATAAGCTTGTTGGCGGTGCAGAAGATTGTCTCAGACGGCATAATGTTGATGAAGATGACATAACTTTGGCATGGGTACCCGGTGCATTTGAAATTCCGCTCATGGCAAAAAAATTAGCCATATCTGGGAAATATGATGCTGTGATCTGTGTGGGTGCAGTGATCAGAGGATCAACATCTCATTATGATTATGTATGTGCAGAAGTTTCCAAAGGAATTGCAAGTGTATCTCTGGAAACCGGAATTCCGGTGCTGTTTGGCGTTCTGACAACGGACACGATCGAACAGGCGATTGAACGGGCGGGAACAAAAGCCGGAAACAAAGGCTATGACTGTGCACTGTCTGCACTGGAATTGGTACAAGTACTCAGAAAGGCATGAGTATGCACAAAAAAATCATGTTTTTTGATATTGATGGTACTTTGATGGAAGATTCTTCTTCGCATTATGTGCCTGATAGTACTGTCAAAGCTTTGCAACTGGCACATGAAGCCGGAAATCTGCTTTATGTCAATACAGGCCGCCCTGTGATCAATGTGGATGCAGATGTCAGAATTCTTGGCTTTGATGGCTATATTTGCGGATGCGGTTCTTATATCGAATGCAATGGACAGGAATTGTTTTATCATACAAATACAAAAGAAATCTGTCTTGATATGGCCAATCTTGTCAGAGAGTGCAATGCTGCGCCATTATATGAACGCCGGGATGCATTTTATTTTGATCCAGAATGCAGAGAACTGGAATTTATTAAGATAATCCGGGATACGTTTCAGATGCAGGAAAAAAATGTCTGGCGCAGTGTCAATGATCCGGATTTCAGCTTTGATAAATTCGTGATCGCCTATGATGAAAAAACAGATCTGGAAAGATTCAAGGCAGGCATTGCAGAACATTTTGTATTTATTGACCGTGGCTATGGTTTCGGCGAAATGGCACAGAAAAATTATAGCAAGAAAACGGGAATGGATTTTGTATTGCAATATCATGCATTACAAAAATCGGATGCTTATGCAATCGGAGACAGCCTGAATGATCTTCCCATGTTTGAAGGTGCTGGCACATCCATCGCTATGGGAAACGGTGAAAAATTAATTCCCTATGCTGATTATGTTACAGCGGATCTATGGCATGATGGTATTTATCAGGCAATGGAACATTTTTCATTTTTCTGATCTGTATAAATCTGTTTTGTTCCGTCAATACTGTTATCACGGAGGTGATAACAATGACTTCAAAAGAATTATTGTATGTAGAAGATGCATTAGGACATGAGCAATTCTTTCAACAGAAATGCCAGGAAACGGCATCTCAGCTCCAGGATGAAACATTGAAACATTGTGTCATGCAGATGGCACAGGAACATGAACAGATTTTTGCAAGCATGTACGGCTTGCTGAACTAAGTCAGGAGGATGCATGATGAACGATCAGAATTTGATGGAAAATCTGCTGATTCTGGAAAAAAGCGGCTGTGATATGTATCTGCATGGAACAGTAGAATCTGCTACTGGAACAGTACAGCAGTCATTCAAATCGGCTTTGAATCAGTCTCTTGCAATGCAGGAGAAAATTTATTCTGAAATGTCAGCAAGAGGCTGGTATCAGCCTGATTGCGCAGAACAGAGTAAAATGCAGGAAATCAAACAAAAATTTTGTTGTTGAATATAAAAAATAAAAATGCAATTCCCTGCTTCCCAATGGAAGCAGGGATTTTTTTAGGAAATCATGGGTGCATCTGGCTGAGCAGGAACAATTTCTGCTTCATCATCCGGCGGCATGGTAGCAGGGGGCTCTGTCAGCACGGGAACAGGAACAGTCTGCGTCACCGTCTGTTGTACGGCAGGCTGTGTGATCAGTTCTGTAATACTGAGATTTGCCGGAACGGTTGACATCACTGTTTCAGGTTCATCTTCATCATCATCATTCATATTAGTAGAAGTTTCTGATGTTGTAAACAGTTTGTCATACCACGGAATTTCATTCGGATCTGTTGTACCTTCCAGCGTCTGAATAGAAGCTTTCCATGTTGAGAGCGTATGCGGCGGTTCTGTTCCTGTATCCTGCACTTGAATGACTTTATGCGTTGTAGTAGTAGCAACGGTTGTTTCCAAAACAGGCGCAGACAATGTGGCACTTCGTTCTTTGATCTGAATGGGAAACAACATTAAAAAAAACAGAACCAAAGCTGTAAATGCCAGAAATACAGAACAGGCAATCATAGTTGCTTTTGTAGAATTCCGAAGACTGGAAATCAGGCTTGAAAATTTCATAATAAAAAATCTCTCCTCTTTTGATCAAACTGATTCATCAGGATTTTCCTGCCTTACGACTCGGCGGTATGCAGTCGGTGTAATTCCCACCCGCCGCCGGAACAGACGCATAAAATAAACTTCATTATCAAATCCACACTTTTGAGCGATATCTGAAATAGGATGATCTGTAATTTCTAATAGCATTTTTGCAAAAGCGATTCGACTGGCAACGACATCCTGTAGGCAGGTAGTACCGAATGCCATTACATATAGTTTATGAAAATATGTCCGGCTGATTCCTAATTCTTCTGCCATATCAGGAACACACCATTTTTCTGAAGGATAGCGATAAATACGGCTTCTCAGATCTGTAAGCTTATCATAATGCGGAACTTCTGCGGCTAATGTGACAGAACCATCAGACGGAAGCATCAAAAGACAAAGCAGCAATCTCAGCGCATGTTCTCCGATTTCTGCGCTTGGCTGATCAGGTTTCAGGAAGGGCAGCATCATCTTCCAGACTTCTTCCATTTCCAGAGGTTTTGCCATTGTATAAATCTGCATGAGACAGAAATTTTTTTTCAGGATTTTATATAGAAATGCATCACTGCATTGCAAATGCAAGTAACGATAAGCAGAAAGCGTTTTAGATTCAACAGTCAGTGTCTGTTCAGGAAAGGGATGCATCAGGAAGGTAAAGGGTTTCATATAATATTGTCTGTGATTGATGCGAAGTACAGCCTTTCTGTTGCACATCAGTACAAGATAATGCTGAGTTTCCTCGCTTTCGCAGAAAAATTCTTTTTTTTCATCCTGTTCCTGTCCACCGCCTTCCAGCAGAGAGACCTCTCCGGCGGCTATCATAATTTCGTTCACCTGCTTTCACTGAAAAAAGAAAACCTCCGTTTTTCGGAAGCCTATGCTGTTTGTCATAAACAAGTATAACACAAAAAGAAATGTTTGTCAAGAACAGAATTTCATAAAAATGTCCCCATGGACGGGAACATTAAAATTTATTTGAGTGAAAAATTTCTGTTTGCCTGCCATTGGGCATAAGCTTTATTATATTCTTCCATGCTCATAGAAGTAGTATTCAAACGGCAGTATTTGAATCTTTGCATCACAATGCCAATAGAGGCATATTCTGCTTCAAATGGATTGATTCGGGAAGCAATATAGCTATCTGTTTCGATTGCAAAGGGTGCGGCAATTGCATGATCTATCAGAAAACGCTCTGCTTCAGAAAAGAGGGTATAGCGTTTCAGTTCATCCCCATAGACAGCAGAAGCGGCGGCGGCTTTTTCAGACCATTCTTTGAAAAGCTGTTGTATCGTTTTGTCTGTGCTGAGATCCCAGAAAATATAATCATGTCCGGAAAGAAATGGTTCTGTATAAGTTTGAGGATCGGCATAATCTGCGCCCCAGTTACATTTCATAAATGCATATTTGCCGCTTCTTCTGACTCCAGCCAGAAAACCAGTTTCAGGCTCTGCCTCAGGAATGATATCTATGAAATCACTTCCCAGTGTAGTTTCCAGCATTTGCTCTGCGGCGAGAGTTTCCGCTTCCCAGTTGATGACAGAAGGATTATAAGGCATCAGCACTTTGATTGGAAATGTAACACCTGCCTGAGTCAGTTCTTCTTTGGCGGCATCACGGAAAGCCTTTGCCTGTGCCGGATCATAGCTGTCAGAAACATCTTTGAGAGCATCATATTGTGTATAATCCATACCAGCAGCAAATGTAAATTCTTTTGGTGTAATGGTACGATTGACCAGATGTTCCGGATTATAAGGATCATAAATTGACAGCAGAGAAACTTTGTCAAGTGCGCTGATCAATGCATGACGGAAATTTTCATTCGCAACCGCTTTTTTCCAGTTTTCGGGTTCATATTCTTTACCAAAAAGGGGATTAAAATTAAATGTATAAAAATGACTATAAGAAATATCAGGTCTGTCCGGATGCACTAAATCTTTAGTTTCTTCATCGCTCATCCAGATTTTTAATTGTTCTGCATTTAGTTCTGCAAAATCAACTTTACCGCTAAGAAAGAGATCACCCTGAACCATAAAGGCCTCTGGATTATATTCTCTTTCAATGCGTTCAATAAAAACATGATCAGCATCCCAGTAAGTTGGATTTTTTGTCATGATCTGTTTTTCCTGTGTTCTGAAATCTGATAGAAGATAAGCACCATTATATAGCAGATTTTTATTATCCGCCCCGAACATGCTACCGGTTTCTTTCAGAAATTGCCGATTGACAGGCATATAAGAAGGATAACTCAGCACGCTCAAGAAAAATGGACAAGGCTGATCCAATGTATAAACTAAAGTATAGGTATCTTCTGCTCTCACGCCGATATCTTCGGGATGAATTTCGGGGATAGTTTCTGTTTCTTCTTTTTCTAATTTTTTCTGAGACATCAGGGATTCTGTATAGGCATAATATTCCGCCGCACCATGCACGATAGATCCGGAAGTATACATATATTGACAATCTGATTTATTCTCTGCATTATTCACATATTCCGCCGCTGTTACCCAGTCATCCGCCGTAACTTCTGCATATGGATTTCCTTCATAATCTACCCATTGTACACCCTGACGGATTTGAAATGTCCATTCTGTCATATCATCATTATAAGTCCAGCTTTCCGCAAGACCAGGCATGACATTGCCATAACTGTCATAATCTATCAGACAATCAATGACATTTGCTGACAAATAAGTTTCATTATAAGTATTTGTTGTAAGATAATTCAATGTCGCCACTTCTGTTGAATAATACATTCTGTATATAGATTCTGGTTCTTTATTTTCCTGTATTACAATTTCCTCTGATTCTTTGCTGCATCCAGCGAAAAGCAGAACCGCAAAAAAACAGGCAGATATTGATTTTAATTTTTTTTGCATAGTAACTCACCTCAAATTGTATTTCTGACTTTCTGTCCGAGTTGTTTATAATATTCCTGTTTTTCTTCATACATCCTGATTTCTGCTTTCTTGATCATATCTTTTAATTCTGATTCTTGTCCCCCTGTGCAGAATCCACAGGAAACATGATAATTTTCTTTTGCAGTCGCATCATGTACCTGTGTCAGCATCTCCTGAATCTGTGTTTCCGTCTTCTTGCGCTGAAAGATTACAAATTCATCTCCGCCAATGCGATAGACTTCATTTTCTCCAAAAATGATTTTCAGCGTATTTGCAATATATTTCAGCATCTCATCTCCGGCAAGATGTCCTTTTGTATTATTAATTTCATGTAATCCATTAGCATCAACATAAATACAGATCAGATCTTTCATATTGATTTCGATTCTGTAATCCTGTTAGAATATCTGTATTCGCCTGCCTTCTTTCATACAGGACGGCAAGCCTGTTTGCATGAAGCATCCAAAATAGATAGAGCACAAGCAGTAATATCAGAACAAAAAGAAATTTCATCATAAGATTCTGAACTTCATGCGCTTTTTTAAATACTTCTTTTTGACTGACAGAAACTAAAACTTCCCATTTTTCTAGTTCCATTGGCATATAGGATAAATACGTCTGTGAACCATCTTTCTCTGTGATTTCCCGGAAAGTGGTCTTTCCTTTGCGAATGCTTTCTCCTAAAGATTCTGAAGGCAATTCATTTAGATTCCTGACTTCTGCATTCCAGTTATTTACAAGAAATTCACCGCTTTCACGATCAATAATACAGAACGTACAAGAATTATTATAAATTGTCGGCGACCACGCACGGGCAATATTCTCCGGAGACATCTCTGCATATAATAATCCCAATGTTTTGCCGCTTTTCCGGATTGGCATAAAACTCCGGATTACCATTTTATTACTATTTGTAAGAGACGGCTGTAAATTACTAATATGCTCCCCAAGCAATGCTTCTTTTTTATAATCCATCACATTTTCTGCACTGATTTTCGTTCCTCTGAGCTGAATACATGTATTTTCCGGTGTCAGAATAGCAACATTAGAAATCAAACTATTCACATCATATACAGCAAGATAATTGCTGACTTCAACAAAAGTTAGCAAGGAATCC
>DJXD01000063.1:0-2923 GCA_002449585.1 Ruminococcus sp. UBA7013 | reverse complement strand
GTCCCCCCTCTTGACAAAATGTCAAGATCCTCTGTTGCTGCTTTGGTAGATACTGACAGTTCTGTATAACATTGCTGTCTTGTCAAAATATGTGTCCTCCAAACATAAATCAATAGTAACACCACCACAGATAAGAGCAGAATTACAGTAGCAAAAAGACTATGACCTTGATAAGAGGGAAATTGTTTTTTGTCTCTCATAAATGTCACCTATCTTTATTCTAAGCTTAATCAGATTTATTATAACATAATACCGGAAAAAATGCAATATCTTTAAAAAATTTTATAAAAAATTTATCTTGCATGGGGAGCGCAATCATGTGTTGACAGCTGGAGACGGATCAGGGTACATGAGAAAGAACGATTTATCACTTAATGATCATGGATTTGTGCAGTTTCAGAATGCATTTTCCTCTTGACATTTCAAATAATTTGTGATACAATAAGATGAATAGCAAAATCAAAAAGGAGCGATTACTATGGCACGTCCGCCTCATAAATCCAGCATGGATAATATTGATTATCCTGTTGACATGAGTGATGTCAGTGAAAGCAATGAAGAAGCAGAATCCTCAGTATCCAGGATGTTGCCTGTTCTTCTGATTGCTGTATTGATTATTGCAATCATTGCTGTACTTGGCTTTGGATTTATCAATCTCACACGAAAAACACCCAATCCGGATAATCATCAAAATGAAATCATTCAAAATGAAACATTTGCTGAAAAACCGGAAACGACAACAGAATTTTCTTCAGAAGCATCAACAGAAAATGAACTTGAAACAACAAGAGCTACACGGATTTCTACAGAAACAGCGGTTTCTCAGGTATCGAAAGAAGAACAGGAAGTATTTACAACTTCCAGAAAGCGTAATACTGTTTCCACTACCAAAAAATCAGGGACATCAACCACAGTTTCACACAGCACCATCCTTGAAACAGGAACATCCGCTGCTGATTCTGAAATCAGCACAGAAACAGAAGTATCTAATAAATCTACAAAGCCATCTACAACGGAAGAATCTGAAAAATCTACCAAGAAAACAACTGTGACAGAAGTTTCTGAAAAAGCCGCAACTACAAAGAAAACAACGGCATCTACTAAAAAAACAACTGTTTCTTCTACAAAACCCAAAGAAGATGATGCAATATTAAGTGATCCTCCGGAAACAGCACCTTTTGTAGAGCCTGAAAAACCTGCTTCTACTGTACAGCCTGCTACTGCGCCGCCTCCTCCTGTCTATACAGATCCTGAACCTGTTGCAACAAAACCGCCTGTTGTCACACAGCCGCCTGCTACTGCACCCCCTCCCCCAATTTATACAGATGCGCAGGATATTCCAAATGATCCAGAAGATGAGCTTTAATAGAATAATCAAAATCCCCTGTCTGTGTAGGCAGGGGAAAAGTTTTGCTATCATTTCAAAATTGTTAAAAATTACTTGAAAAATTCTAAAAAATATGATATACTAAATTCATAAGGAGTGATGATATGAAAAAACTGAATCAACAAAGATGTGAAGCAGGAAATATTGTTTTCAGATATAATTATTGTGATGGCGGAAAATGTGCAGATTATATTGGTTTCCGGGGAATCTGTTCACCTGAAAATATTGCATGGCATGTGAAAGAAAATCGGGATATCTGGTGTAATGCAAAAGAAGGCTGCAAAAAAAGAAACCAGACCTCTCCATGCAGAAACTATCATGATACCAAGCGTTCAGATCTTTATGAACAGATGAAAAATGATTATGTTTCTGGCTGGCAGGCATGTAGAGAATGTGGTGTTCTCAATGACTGGGCAGCTGGTGCAGATAGAAAAATTGTAAGCGCACGGATCGGAAAACTTTGCATTTTGACAACATTATTCCCTCCCAAAAGCCCTGAAATCCGGACATATGAAAAAGATCGAGTTATTTTCGGACTGTTCCTGATTGATGATATCTATAAGTCCAATGACCCCATTACTTGTGATGGTGTTATCTCACTTCAGCCAATTTACAGACTGCATTTTACGGAACAGGAAACTAGAAAAATGCGATTCTGGAATTATTATCATTGTGAAAATACATCTAATATGGTTTGGGGAAGCAGTCAGTTCCGCTTTCTGCTGGATGAAGAAGCTGCTCAGATTCTGAAAGATGCCTATGCCATCAAGAAGGGAACACCTCATGAACAGACAGCATGGAATCTATTTCAGCATTTCTGTCAGACAGCAGGCCTTGACCCTCAGAAAATCAGTCTTCCAGCAGGTGCGCTGAAAACAAAAAATCAATAAAAATACTTGACATTTCAGAAGTAATATGCTATAATATTTGTTATGAAATGCAATGATGAAGAGAAGTAATGCCGGAATTCGTTTCCAGAGAGTGCAGGCCGCTGGAATCTGCATAACAGAGCCGTCATGAATAACACTTCTGAGCAGTAATCTGAACGCTTTTTTAGTCAGTAGGTGCGCCGTATTCTGTGCGTTAAGCAGAAAGTTCATGTATGTGAACGCTGAGTGACTGCTTTTAGCAGTAAATCAGGTGGCAACACGGGAAATTATCTCTCGTCCTGATAATATAGGATGAGAGTATTTTTATTTTATTGGAAAGGATTTTGTTGTCAACTACCCACCGCCTAAGAGACGGGGGCTTGTCAGTATCCGGTAGTGCAGACGATTTCAAATCTCCTACCTCTTTAGAACGCTGATATACAGCAGACTGACCCGACATCGTGGGGCGGTTGACAACGCCCCTTACACCAAAGATATACTCTGATGTAATTGTGAGTGTCTGTGGTTTTCTCACAAAAATCTGGATTTTACGCTTAAGATTTTACATACTGTACGATTAGACAGTAAAACCTGCTATCTTAACTTTTCAAGATACGTGTGAGTGCCTTTTCTGTCAGTAACGGTTTTCTCACATTTATGTCTGAGT
>DJXD01000056.1 GCA_002449585.1 Ruminococcus sp. UBA7013 | reverse complement strand
TAGGCGGGGGAGGACGTCACAAAATATGCTATGATGAAAGCAATGAGAAGTCAAAAAGGGGGTTTTGCAAATGGCACAAAAAATTTTATCACAAGAAAATAGTTGCATTGTCTATGAAATCGGCAGTGATACCGGGCAAATGCTCCTGACAGAATATGAAGTATTCCCCGGCATCAAGCTGATTTATAAAGATGTACATATGCATCATTATGAATATTCTTCTCCGGAACAGAAAATATTATTAGAAATTAATCATTGTCGGGAAGGGCGTTATGAGCATAAAATAGGCCAGCAATATTATTATCTTTCCGCCGGGGATATGTCCGTCAGCCGAAATGCAGAGGATGGCACAGAAGCATTTTTCCCTACAAATCATTATCATGGCATTTCTATTATCATTGATCCGGAAAAAGCACCTCGTTGTCTTTCCTGTTTTCTGGATGATGTCAATGTTGAGCCGCATCAGCTCATGCAAAAATTTTGTGCGAAACAAGAATGTTTTATCATCCGTTCGACAGAAAGCCTGGAACATATTTTTTCAGAATTATACACTGTTCCGGAAAGCATCCGGAAAGGCTATTTGAAAATCAAAGTTCTGGAACTGCTTTTATTCCTGAGCAGTCTGGATGAAAGAGCATCTCAGGCAGAATTGCACAGCTGTCCACAATCACAGGTGCGCCTTGCAAAAGCAGTATGCAGTTATGTTTGTGCTAACATGAATCAGCATATTACGATCGAAGAGCTGGCAATTCGCTTTCAAGTGTCTCCGACGCAGATCAAGAAAAGTTTTCGGAATGTATACGGCGATTCTGTTTATTCTTATGTCCGCACGCAAAAAATGTTATCTGCCGCAAGGCTTTTGCAGGAAACAGATCGGACAGTGCTGGATATTGCCGGGGAATGCGGTTATGATAACGGCAGTAAATTTTCAAAAGCATTTCGCTCTGTGATGGGCATGACCCCTAGAGATTTTCGCAGTCATAAAAATTTGCCTATCGAAAGTGTCCGTTTGGAAAGATAGCATAGATTTTATGCTTTATTTTTATAAAATCCTGTTTTTATCAGTGATTTAATCAAATGTCTTTTTGGAGCTTTTTTTATCTCTTTTGGAGTAGAAAAAGCCTTTCTTTTTGTGTATAATATAAAAAACAAAAGAAAGGATTGATTTTTATGAGTATCGTAATCGTAGGGGGAAATGATTGCATGACCCGGCAATATAAAGAAATTTGTAAATCTTACAAATGTCGAGCAAAAGTATTCACGCAGATGCATGACGGATTAAAAGATAAAATAGGATCTCCTGATTTACTAGTATTATTCACTGGGACAGCTTCTCATAAAATGATCCGGCTGGCACTGCATTCTACCAAAAAAGAGACGGTAGTCGTTCGATCACATACAAGTTCCGCCTCTGCATTAAAAAATATTTTAGCGGAACATATTTGCTAATATGTCAGAAGAAACGCTCATCCGGCATTGCTCTCCTACACTTGCCGGATTAAAAACAGGAAATTTATTCGGGTGCGAATACCCAACAAAAGAAGCTTTATATCAAGAGATCCGTCAATTCAATCATCGGCTTTCACAAAAGGGGGTCAGAGTGATTCCTTTGCAATATGAAAAGCAACGTGCATTAATTTATGTCTATCGGCCGGAAAGATTAAAACAAGATTTTGATTGTTGTGCGGTATGCCAGATTTTAAAGCAACAAGGCTATCAGAATCCAGATATTTATCAATGCATTGCAAAGCTAAAGCAGAGAATTCATACAGAAAAAGAATTTCCGCATGAGATCGGCTTATTTCTGGGCTATCCGCCGGAAGATGTAGCCGGTTTTATGAAGCATGCGCCTTGCAAATGCACAGGCTGCTGGAAAGTATACGGCGATCCGGAAAAGGCATTGCAATTATTTGCGGCCTTCCGGAAATGCACAGAATGCAATTTACGAAAATTTGAAAACGGCTGTGTTCTGGAAGATTTGACAGTTTCCGCATGAAGAGACATGTTGTCTCTTCTTTTTTTGTCTGAAATGCTTTACTTTTCTGAAAATCTATGCTATAATGAATTATATCATGAAAACGGAGGAATGTAGTTTGAATTCAGAATATATCAGAAATTTCTGTATCATTGCACATATTGATCATGGAAAATCTACTCTTGCGGATCGAATTCTTGAAAAAACAAGAACCGTGGCTGAGAGAGATATGGAACAGCAGATTCTGGATAATATGGATCTGGAAAGAGAACGAGGGATCACGATCAAAGCCAGAGCTGTCCGGCTGAATTATCAGGCCAATGATGGACAGACTTATATTTTCAATCTGATTGATACGCCCGGCCATGTGGATTTTAATTATGAAGTATCCAGATCTTTGGCCGCCTGTGAAGGTGCGATTTTAATTATAGATGCTTCACAAGGGATTGAAGCGCAGACATTGGCAAATACTTATTTAGCTATTGAGCATGATCTCGAAGTTGTGCCCGTTGTCAATAAAATTGATCTGCCATCAGCACAGCCGGAAAAAGTATGCCAGGAAGTCGAGGATATTATTGGGATTCCTGCGATGGATGCCCCCCGGATTTCTGCTAAATTGGGAACAAATGTCGAAGAAGTGCTTGAAAAAATCGTTTCGGATATTCCTGCCCCGAAAGCAGATCCGAATGCACCTCTCAAAGCTTTAATTTTTGATAGCTATTATGATTCTTATAAAGGCGTGATTATCTATGTAAGAGTGAAAGATGGTACTGTCCGGACAGGAGATATGATTCATCTGATGGCTACCGGAGCAGATTTTACTGTCACAGAAACTGGTTATATGACAACAGATCAGCTTGTCAATACTGGTGAGCTTTCCGCCGGCGAAGTTGGCTATATTGCCGCATCTATCAAGAGTATTGGTGATACGCAGGTTGGCGATACGGTAACATTGAAAGAATATCCCTGTGAGGAAGCACTTCCGGGCTATCGAAAAGTGAATCCTATGGTATTCTCTGGCATTTATCCGGCCGATGGCGCAAAATATGGTGATCTCCGGGATGCCCTTGAAAAATTACAGCTCAATGATGCCGCTTTATCATTCGAGCCGGAAACTTCTATTGCATTAGGGTTCGGCTTCCGATGCGGTTTCCTTGGCCTGCTGCATATGGAAATTATTCAGGAAAGATTAGAAAGAGAATATCATCTTGATCTTGTCACTACTGCCCCTTCTGTTATTTATAAAGTCACCCTCACAGATGGCACAGTGCAATATATTGATAATCCGACTAATTATCCCGATCCTTCTGTATTGGCACTCGCAGAAGAGCCCATTGTGAAAGCAGATATTCTTGTTCCTTCTGAATATGTCGGTAATGTGATGGATCTTTGTCAGGATCGAAGAGGAATCTTCAAAGATATGCAATATCTGGATGATACTAGAGTTACTTTAAAATATGAACTCCCCTTGAATGAAATTGTTTATGATTTCTTTGATGCGCTCAAATCCAGAACCAAAGGTTATGCGTCTTTTGATTATGAATTCATGGGGTATGCGCCTTCGAAGCTTGTCAAGCTGGATATTTTATTAAATGGCGAAATGGTGGATGCATTAAGCTTTATTATTCATACAGATAAAGCCTATGGCCGAGCCAGAAAGATCGCTGAAAAGCTGAAAGAAAATATTCCTCGGCAATTATTTGAAGTCCCTATACAGGCCGCTGTTGGCGGAAAGATTATTGCACGGGAAACGGTCAAGGCCATGCGGAAAGATGTATTAGCCAAATGCTATGGCGGTGATATCACTCGAAAGAAAAAATTGCTGGAAAAACAGAAAGAAGGCAAAAAGCGCATGCGTCAGCTAGGAACAGTAGAAGTTCCACAAGAGGCCTTTATGAGTGTGCTCAAACTTGATGAATAAAGAGGTGATTTCATGAAATTTGCATGCCCCCACTGCGGAGAAAAATCATTTACGCCATTACAGAAAGCCTTTGCCGGATCTTATCGAGGAATGGGAAAGCCCTGCCCTAATTGTGGGAAACGTTGCTGTAATGGCATGGAAGCTATTTATTTTGATGCTGTAATTTCTCTGATCGCCTTTATTATCATATTAATAATTTATTTCAAATTTGACTGGTCTATGAAATTACAAAGCAGTCTGATCATTGGGGGAATTATTATTGCTAGTCTTGTGATCAGCTTTATTTTCAAGATGTTTTTCGGGGATCTTGTCCCCCCGATCCGGAAAATGCGATGATAGGCATTTATATTCATATTCCATTCTGCGCCCGGAAATGCCCTTACTGTGATTTTTTTTCAGTCCCCTATCAGAAAAATACAGTGCAGGCATATGTCAATGCCGTGATCCGGAATCTGAAAGCCTATGCAAATCAGATTTCTGATCCTGTGGATACTATTTATTTTGGCGGTGGCACACCATCTTTATTATCTGCCGAACAGATTCATGCTATGCTTACCACATGCAGAGAATATTTTAATTTATCTCATCCGGAAATCACGCTTGAAATCAATCCGGCAAGAAATCAGGAAACTTATCTGCATGATCTATATCTTGCCGGAATCAATCGGCTTTCGATCGGCATACAGAGTTTTTCTGATTCTCAATTGCAATTATTAGGCCGGACGCATACTGTCAAAGAGAATTGCAAAATCATTCATGCCGCTGTCAATGCTGGATTTGAAAATATTTCCTGTGATCTGATTCTTGCGCTTCCTGAGCAAACAGAAATGCTTTTATCAGAAACGCTTGAAATCTTGATCCATCAGCCTATTACGCATGTTTCCGCCTATTTATTACAGATAGAAGAGCATACGCCTTTTGCAGAAAATCCGGCAATTCTGGAGCATCTTCCTGATGATGATACCGTTGCGGATCGCTATTTGCAGACAGTGCAAAAATTAGAATCAGCTGGGATCTATCAATATGAAATTTCCAGCTTTGCCAAGCCTGGCTATGAAAGCAGGCATAATTTAAAATATTGGACATGCGCTGATTATTTAGGCATTGGCACGGGGGCGCATTCCTGCCTACAAAACAGAAGATTTTATATTGCTAATCATATAGATCTATTCTGTCAGGAAGCCATGCAAAAAGAAATCACGATTTCTGAACAGGCCTGTGATCCATCAGAAAAAATCATGCTTGCCTTGCGGACAGTAAAGGGCATTCCGCCGGAGATGCTCAGTCGGAAAGCACAGATCAAAGCCGATCTGCTCACCGAACGGCAGTATATGCGCCTGACAGCAGAAGGGAATCTTGCACTCACACCAAAAGGCTTTATGATTTCCAATGCGATCATTGCCATGCTGATAGACTAAAAAAAACTGCTGATGTTTCAGCAGTTTTTTGATTCATGCGTAATAGCAAGATAGCAATCCGGCCTTCTATCACGAAATAATCCCCATTCCAGACGAGCAGTATCTATTTTAGAAAGATCTAATTCTGCTGTCAAAACAGCATCGCCTTCCCGATCTGCCTGGCATAATAATGCCCCTGTTTCATCTGTAATGAACGAAGAGCCATAAAATTGCAAACTTGATTTCTGTCCTGCATTTTCCGTGCAGGGATCTACCGTTTCTAATCCATAGCGATTGGCGGCAATCACCGGGATGATATTAGCGGCCGCATGTCCCTGCATGCATCTGCACCAATGCGGCATACTATCACAATTCAAAATCGGCTCTGATCCGATCGCTGTCGGATAACATAATAACTGTGCGCCTTGTAATGTCATCGCTCTGGCCGCTTCCGGAAACCATTGATCCCAACAGATCCCCACCCCTATCCGGCCATATGCCGTATTCCAGATTTTAAATCCCGTATTTCCCGGCGTAAAATAAAATTTCTCCTGATAGAAATGATCATCCGGAATATGTGTTTTTCTATATACGCCTAGAATATTCCCATCGGCATTGATCATGGCGACGGAATTATATAATATATTGCCCTCTTTTTCATAAAAGCTGATCGGCATGACAAGTTTAAATGCTTTGCAAATTTTCTGAAAATGCCGGACAGCATCATTTTCCTGCACAGGTTTTGCAAATTGATAATAGGCATATCTGCGTTCTTGGCAAAAATATTGGCGTTCAAATAATTCTGGTAATACTATCACATTTGCCCCCTGATCGACGGCATTTCGAACTAATATTTCCGCATGGGCAATATTTTCCTGAATCTGTTCTGTGCAATGCATTTGAATTGCGGCTATGATCATTTAGAGTTTCCCCCCTAAAAAATATGGAATCTGCTGTGTCAGGCAATGGATATTTCCGCCGCCTAAAAGCAAATTTCTTGCCGGAATCGGAATAATAGTTCTATCCGGACAGAGTGATTGCAAAATGCTAACGGCGGTTTCATCACTTTTGGCATTTTCTCCGCCGAATTGCGGTAATAATACAGATCTGTTTGTGAAATAAAAATTCACATAAGATGCCGCTAATCTTTCCCCGATTTCCCGGACATCTTCCCCCGGTTCAAAAACATAGCCTTTTAGATCATGCTCTGTGATACAGATCGGATGTTCCGGAATCGGAAGCTTATGCACTCGAATGTTTTCATGCTCCAGCACCGAAAGACAGGCGTTTGATAAGGCATATTGCGGATCATTTTTATCATCCGTCCATGCAAGGACAACTTCACCCGGCCGGATAAATGCGCAGATATTATCTATATGCTCATTTGTCTCATCATTGAAAATGCCCCTTGGCAGCCAGATTACATGATCCGCTCCCAGATATTCGCATAATATCGCTTCGATCTGCGATTTTGTCAGATCCGGATTTCTGCCCGGACTGAATAAACAGGCTTCTGTTGTCATCAGATTGCCTTGCCCATCTGCATGAATCGAACCGCCTTCTAATACAAAATGCTGGGCATCATAACAGGGAATTTGCATTGCAGCGCAGAATGCACCAGCTAATTGATTATCCGCTTCCCAATCAGCATATAATCCGTCATAATCCCCACCCCATGCATTAAATCTCCAGTCAATCCCCCTGATTTCTGTCTTCTCTTGATTGATCACAAATATAGGCGCAGTATCCCTCGCCCATGCATCATTTTGATCTATCTGTAACAAATGCACTTGATCAAGATTATTTTCTTTCAGAATAGACAAGGCTTTCTGATCGTTTCTATCACTGACCAGCAAATATAAATTTTCTTCCTGTGTGATCGCTTTCCAGATCGGAATCAAACTTTGCAAAGCAGGTTCTGCATCATAAGGCCATGAGCCCGGACGCTCTGGGAAAATCATGATTGTTCCGGCATGCGGTGCAAATTCCGCAGGCATATGAAAACCATCTTGTTTGGGTGTTCTCATGATAATCGCTCCTTGAAATCAGCATAATCAAATTTTTTAATCACTTCATAGCTTCCATCTGTATGCAAAATTCCAATATCCGGAAGGGGCATTCCATTGAATGTATTATTCTTCACCATGGAATATATCATCATATCCAGAAAACACAGCCGATCCCCGATTTGCATATTCTGATCAAAGCTATAATCCCCAATGATATCACCAGCCAGACATGTGCAAGAAGATAATCTATAATCATAGGCCTTTTCCCCTGGCTGGCCTGATGCCAATAATGGCGGTCTATACGGCATTTCTAACACATCCGGCATATGGCACGCCGCTGATGCATCTAAAATTAATATCTTGCTTTCATGATTTTCCACAATATCCATAATTTCTGTGATCAAATATCCAGCATTGAGTGCGATGGCTTCCCCCGGTTCAAGATATACCTGCACTTGATATTTTTCTGAAAACTCTCGAATTAATTTTATTAATAAATCAATATCATAATCCGGTCTTGTGATATGATGACCACCGCCAAAATTCACCCATTTGCATTGATGCAGATAAGAACCAAATTTTTCTTCTACCGCTTTGAGCGTAATCGCAAGCGCATCCGCATTCTGCTCACAAAGCGTATGAAAATGCAAGCCATCAATATCCGGGAAATGATCCAGCTGATCCCTTATCACCCCTAGCCGTGAACCCCGTGCGCATGGATCATAAATTGCTGTCTCCTGCGTGGAGCATTCCGGATTGATTCTTAATCCTATGCTTTTCCCAGCACAAAGATCTCTATATTTTTCCAGCTGATTCAGCGAATTAAATATAATATGATCGGCAATTGTGATTAAATATTGCATCTCTTCGGGCTTATATGCAGGGGAAAAAACATGCACCTCCCCCGGAAAATATTCCCGTCCAAGTCTTGCTTCATATAATCCGCTTGCGGTCGTTCCTGCTAAATATTCAGAAATGAGCGGATATACATGAAACATAGAAAACGCTTTCTGCGCTAATAATATTTTACAGCCTGATCGCTCCTGCACAGATTTTAATATTTCCAGATTGGAAATTAATGTTTCCTCATCAAGCACATAGGCCGGCGTATGCTGTACGCCAGCCATTGCTTTTGCTATCTTCTGCATATCAGTCTACCAATACCGGATTTTCATTCACTTGCCATGGCAAACCGTATTGATTCAGCATATCCATATAAGGATCAGGATCAAATTCCTCTACATTGAATACCCCTGCGCCATTCCAGATGCCCGAAGCAATCAAGGCTGTACCGATCATCGCCGGAACGCCTGTTGTATAAGAAATCGCCTGCAATCCCGTTTCTTGATAGGCTTCCTGATGATCACAGATATTATAAATAGATAGGTTCTTTTCTTTGCCATCTTTGATGCCCGTGAAAATGCAACCGATATTTGTCTTTCCTACTGTCCGCTCCCCTAATGATGCCGGATCAGGCAGTAATGCTTTCAGAAATTGAATCGGCACGATCTCATGCCCTTCAAATTCTACTGGTGTTGTGCTCAACATGCCCACATTTTGCAAACAATTCATATGTGTCAGATAGCTTTGCCCAAATGTCATGAAAAATCTGATCCGCTTTACATTCGGAATGTTCTTGGCCAGAGATTCAATCTCTTCATGATGCAATAAATACATCTCTTTCCGGCCTACGCCATCGAAATCATATTCTCTCTTGATCTCCATCGGCTTTGTCTCGATCCATCGGCCATTTTCCCAATATGATCCATTGGCAGAAACTTCCCGGAGATTGATCTCCGGATTAAAATTAGTGGCGAACGGATACCCATGATCTCCGCCATTGCAATCCAGAATATCAATATAATGAATCTCATCAAAATAATGTTTCAGCGCATAGGCTGTGAAAACGCTTGTCACACCGGGATCAAAGCCAGTGCCTAATAATGCTATCAATCCGGCCTTCTTGAATTTATCCTGATACGCCCACTGCCAAGAATAATCAAAATAAGCTGTGAAGCCTTTTTCCTGACAGCGTTTTTCATAGATTTCACGCCAAGTGGGATCATCTGTATTTTCTGCTTCATAATTGGCGGTATCCACATAATTCGCACCGCATGCAAGACAGGCATCCATAATAGTAAGATCTTGATAAGGCAAAGCTACATTCAAGACAGTATGAGGCTGGAATGCCTTCATCAATGCGGTCAATGATTCTATGCTATCGGCATCTACTTTGGCAGTAGTCAGCTTTGCATTTGTTTTCGATGCCAATTTTTCTGCTAATGCTTCACATTTGGAAACGGTACGGCTTGCAATGCAGATTTCCGTAAAAATCGGATTCTGACAGCATTTATGAATGGCAACAGTGGCAACGCCGCCGCATCCAATGACTAATAACTTCATAATGCAAACTCCTTCTTAATTAAATTTATAAATCAATACCCCTGTTTTTGTTATTTCATGATCTATTTCTGATTCATGCGCTATTTGCGATATATCAAGCAAATCTACTTTTTTTCAAATGCTGATGCAACATCTTCTAAAAGCCCAAAAAAGGCAAGACCTTTCAGGCCGCTATCTACAGCGTATAGATCATATCATAATAGCATCCCCTTATTTATTTTTCTGTTCTTCTTCCTCAAGAAGATCTTCTACATATTTAGGAAGCATGAACGCTCCCATATGCAAATTAGTTGTATAATACCATGTTTTGAGCTTTCTTGCCTTCCATCTCTGCGCATTCAGATCATGCAGAGGATGATATTTTTTAGATGCAAATCCAAATAGCCAATATCCTGACGGACATGTTGGAATATGCGCTTGATATACTCGACTGATCGGAAAGCTTTTATATGCTTTTCTATGCATCGCCCGACAGGTTTCCTCATCTTCATCAAAAAACGGACTGCCATGTTGATACACCATGATGCCATCATCATGTAATGCTTTATAACAGCTTCCATAAAATTCTTTTGTGAATAATCCTGCTGTATGGCCTAATGGATCTGTGCTATCATTGATGATTAAATCATATTCATCCTGTTTTCCTCTCAGGAAGCGCAGGCCATCTCTATAATAGACTTGTACACGGGGATCATCTAATCCCCGGGCATTATCGGGGAAAAATTCCTGACAGACTTTTACAAATAATGCATCCGGCTCGACAACATCAATAGATGCAATTTCTTGATAATAAGATAATTCACGGGCAACACCGCCATCCCCTCCGCCGATCACAAGCACTTTTTTGACATTAGGATGCACAGCCATCGGGACATGAACGATCATTTCATCATAAGTGAATTCATCTTTTTCAGAGAAAATGACACTGCCATCTGAGGTAAGAAATCTGCCGAATTCTTCGGATTCGAAAACATCAATTCGCTGAAAATCGCTGACACCGGAAAATAATTGTTTTTCCACACGGATAGACATCTTGACATTATGGGTATGCATTTCAGAAAACCAGAAATCCATAAATTTCAACCTCCTTTATTTTAATTTTCTTTGAGGACATTGAGACGTTCGAGCGTACCATCTTCAAAGCCCTGCATAGAACAGCCTTTTTCTTTGGAATATAGCGTATAATCAATAATTTCTTTTGTGATCATCTCGCCAGGCGCAAGAATGGGGATACCTGGGGGATAGCACATGACAAATTCACCGCAGATCCGCCCGGCAGTTTCCCGGATCGGAACGAGTTCTTTTTCAGAATAAAATGCTTTCTGGGGCGTAGTGGCGACGATCGGCGTGATATATTCCGCACTATGCAGGCCGGAAATATCTCTTGAAAATAATCGCTTAATATCTTCTAATGCGCCTACTAATCGCTCAATATCTTGAATTCGATCCCCAATCGAGATATATGCTAAAATATTTCCAATATCGCCGAATTCGATCTGAATATCATATTCATCCCGAAGCAGGTCATAGACTTCAATTCCCGTCAGGCCGATATCACGAGTATAGACAGATAATTTTGTCACGTCATAATCGAAAATACTACCGCCATTGACAAGCTCTTTTCCATAGGCATAATAACCTCCGATGGAATTAATTTCTTCACGGGCATATTCGGCCATATTAGCGACTTTTTCAAAAGATTGATGTCCACGCAATGCCAGATTTCTCCGGGAAATATCCAGACTGGATAATAATAAATAAGATGCGCTTGTGGTCTGGGTTAAATTAATAATCTGCTCTACATAGCGTGTATTCATAGATTGATTCAGCAATAGCAGGGAGCTTTGTGTGAGACTTCCGCCGGATTTATGCATAGAAACAGCGGCCATATCTGCCCCGGCTTCCATGGCGGAAACGGGGAGTTTTTCATGAAAATATAAATGTGTTCCATGGGCTTCATCTACCAGCACAAGCATATGATGTTCATGTGCAATTCTGACAATAGAGCGCAGATCGGAGCAGATGCCATAATAAGTAGGATTATTTACAAATACTGCTGTTGCGTCAGGATTGGCAAGAATCGCTTTTTCTACTTGTGCTACTTCCATACCCAAGGCAATGCCAATATGAGAATCCATTTCCGGATTGACATAAACAGGTTCTGCGCCGCATAATACCAGCGCATTGATCACACTTCTATGCACATTTCGAGGAAGAATGATTTTATCACCTGCTTTGCAAGCGGTCAGCACCATGCTTTGCACGGCGGAAGTTGTCCCCCCTACCATAAAATAAGCATATGCTGCGCCAAAGGCATCCGCTGCCAGCTGTTCGGCTTCATAGATCACCGAAACCGGATGACATAAATTATCCAATGGCTTCATAGAATTGACATCTAAGCTCACACATTGTTCTCCCAAGAGTTTCACAAGTTCGGGATTGCCCCGACCTCTTTTATGACCGGGAACATCAAACGGCACAACCCGTTGTTTCCGGAAACGCTCCAATGCTTCATAGACTGGGGCTGATTTTTGTTTTTCAATATTCATGGCAATCTTCCATTCCTGATTTTTGATTATAATAAATATTATAGCATATTCATGCGATATTGTCAACAAAAAAATATTTTTGTGAAAAATCCCAAAAAGCGCTTGACAAGCTGTCAGAAATATGCTAAAATGATGATAGCCTGAAAGGGTGAATCAATCATGATGGAGGTTTCTTATGGAGAAAATTATCGGCGGCATCAAGCGTGAATGCTATCCCCTGACCCCTGCGCAGATGGTACATATGTATACACTGCAACTCAGCCCCACACATGAGATTGTCAACATCGGAACAGGACAGTTTTTCCAGTTCAAAATGAATGTTGCGGCTCTCCGGGAAGCTCTGAACCGAGCAATCGAACGCTGTGAAACGATGCGTATGCGTCTATGGCAAGATCCGGAAACAGGTGAGCTCTGGCAGTATTTTATGCCCTATAAAAATCATTTTTTTGAATATTATGATTTCTCAGATTGGGAAGAAGAAAAAGCGCATGAAGTATTGAAAAAATGGACATCTCAGCCCTTTGATACTTATCGGGGAGAATTGTGCCGGATTGTGATTGTCTCTATGCCAAATGGCTATAATGGCTATTATCTGAATGTGCATCATGTCTGCATGGATTCGGCTTCTGTGATCGCATTTACAAAGGATGTTATGGCGATTTATTGCTATCTGATGCATAATATGCCTTATCCTTCCCCTATGACATCTTATATTGAATCCATTCAGAAAGATCTTGCCTATGAAGGCAGTAAAAAGCAAGCCCGTGATATGGCCTATTGGCATAAGAAATTAGAAGAACCTGAACCCATGTATACGGATTATACAGGCTTTGGCCGTCTGATGCAGGCACGTCAGGAAAGTGGAAATGAAAATCAGAGATGGTATACTCTCGATGCACCTGGGGCAGCTGGAAATACAATCGTGTATGAATTAAATGTAGAATCTACTAATAAAATACTGGATTTCGCCAAAGAAAATGGCTTTCCGCCTAGCGTTGTGATTCTTCATGCGATCCGGACAGTGCTTTCTAAATTTAATCATAACGAAACAGATATCACGATCAAGAATTTTGTCAGTCGCAGATCTACGATTTTACATAAAAAATGTGGTGGCGCACGAATGCATTGCTTCCCGCTCCGGACAGTGATTGATAATTCTAAAACTGTTCTGGAATCTATGACGCTGATTGATAAAGAACAGCAAGAGATGTTTCTCCATGCCGATTATTCCACGCTGAAATTATATTATGAACAGAGAGTGAAATATCATCTGCCTGCTGGTGCTGGATATGAAAGCGTTGCTTTTACTTATCAGCCAGCCAGTGCCAAGAATCTTGTTCCCTATCTGAAAAATATTCCCTTCAAAAGTAGATGGTATACGAGTGGCCGTCAGCCGATGCCTATGTATATCACTGCTATGCATCGTGCAGGTGATGGCGGTTTGAATTTCTATTTCGGCTATCAAACAGATGTGGCAACGCCCGAAGAGATCGAATTCTTGTATTATTTCACAGGCAGAGTATTATTCAGAAGTATTGAAAACCCGAATAAAACCATTCAGGAAATTATTGATATGACTTAATTTGATGGAGGATTTTTTATGTTTGAGAAATTAAAAGACATGATTTGTCAGTATGTAGAAATTGACCCGGAAGAGATTGAAGAAGATTCCCGTTTTTCGGAAGATCTGGGGTTTAATTCTTATGATTTTATCTCTATGCTGGGCGATGCAGAAGATGCTTTTGCTATCGAAATCGAAGAAGCCATTGCTGTGAAGAAAAAGACGGTTGGCGAACTGCTTGCTTATTTTGAGGAAATGGCCACATGAGAGAAGTCACTACGCTGAAAGAGCTGTTATATGATGCAGATGAACGCTTTGGAGAACAACCATTTGTCCGGGAGATCGTTCATAGAAAATTAGAAGATAAAAGCTATCATCAATTTCGTTCTGATTGTGATAGCTTAGGCTTCTGGATGCAACAGCAATTCCCGGATCAGAAAATTCATGCCGCATTAATCGGCTCTACTAGCTATGCCTATCTGTGCGCATGGTTTGGCATTCAGGCTGGCAATCATGTTTCCGTTCCGCTGGATGTGGGGAATCCTATTGATAAAATCGCTGATGAAATCAATCGTTCTGATAGCCAGGTTGTATTTTTAGAGGAAAGACATGCTTCTGAACTGGAGCAGTTCAAACAGCTTTGCCCGAAGGTGAAATATTATATTCATCTGTTTGAGAGATCAGAAAATATGTTATATCTGGGCGATCTGATCGCTGAAAATGCTGGGAAAATCCCATCTGGCATGACAAAGCCGGAAGAATTAGCGGCGATTCTGTTCACATCAGGGACAACCGGACTTAGCAAGGGCGTTATGCTCAGCAATGCCAATTTGATTGATAATACAACTTGTTATCCGGGCGAGATCGGCGGAATCAAGATGTCTGTCTTGCCGATTCATCATATTTTCTGTTTCACCTGTGATATTTTATGCACACTCTGGTTCGGCCGAGTGGTTTGCGTGAATGATTCTATGATGAGAATAATCAAGAATCTGAAATTATTCAAGCCTCAGTTATTAGATATCGTTCCTATGATTGCGGCATCTCTTCTGAATCGCATGAAGCAGATGAGTGAAACCAATCCGGATAAATTAGCGATCGGCAAGGATATTTTTGGAGAAAATTTTGAAGTAATTTATACAGGCGGAGCATATCTCAGCCCGGAAATCATTCAAGGCTTCAAAGAATTTGGCATTGATATCGCACAGGGTTATGGTATGACAGAGTGTTCCCCCCGGATCTGTACCGGGATCAAGAATTGTCCAAAGCCGGCATCTGTCGGGGAGATCGTGCCGGGCTGTGTGGTAAGAATCGCCGATGATGGTGAAATTCAAGTCAAGAGTAAATCTGTCATGATGGGTTATTATCACAATCCGGAAGAAACGGCCAATGCTTTCACCGAGGATGGATTTCTCAGAACGGGAGATCTTGGCTATAAAGATGAAGACGGCTATTTATTCATCACTGGCCGGAAGAAGAATTTAATTATTCTTGCCAATGGGGAAAATGTTTCTCCGGAAGAATTAGAAAATGAATATTCTTACTTTGCGCCTGTGAAAGAAATTGTGATCTATGCGGAAGAGAATCAGCTCGTAGCAGAAGTATTTCCGAATCCGGATTATCTCTCTGATGATATCAGATCTGAAATTCAAGCAAAGATTGATCAGATCAATGATAAATATCCCCCTGCAAAGCGTGTGGCTCGTCTTGTGATCCGTGAGAAAGAATTCCCAAAAACGGCATCCAGAAAGATCATTCGTGCAAAGATTCATGAAGATTAATTTATCATCCCTGCTTTCGAGCAGGGATATTTTTATGTTTCCCTGCATAAACTATAGAAATTCGATTTGGAGGGAATTTTTTATGTGTGGAATTGCAGGCGTGATTGATTTTGATCAAGATATTTCTGAACAGACAGCGATTTTCAAGGCCATGCAAACAGCGATTCTCCGCCGTGGGATGGATCAAAATGGCATGCATATCACAAAACATGCGGCTCTGCTTCATACAAGATTAGCCATTATTGATCCGGAATATGGCCGCCAGCCGATGCAATATACAGATGGGCAGGAAATTTATGATATTATCTATAATGGGGAATTATATAATACAGCTGAGATTGCGGCACAGCTCCGGAAAGAAGGCTGTGAACTCAAAACCCATTGTGATACAGAAGTCGTCTTACAAGCCTATGCGCATTATGGCGCAGATTGTCTGCATCATTTCAATGGCATTTTTGCATTTGCGATCTGGGAAGAACGGAAACAGCGTTTATTTTTAGCTAGAGATCGAATCGGCGTGAAGCCATTATTTTATTATCAATCCGGGAATCAGCTGATTTTTGGATCAGAATTAAAAGCGATTCTTGCGCATCCGGCTGTTCCCCATGAGATAGATAGCAATGGCATCAGCCAAGTTATTTTATTTGCACCGGGGAGAACGCCTGGCTGTGGGGTATTCCGGAACATGAAAGAGATCCTTCCGGCGCATGCGGCAAGCTTTACCAAACAGCATGGCCTGATGATCTCTCAATATTGGGAATTAGAAGCCCGTGAACATACGGAAAATTTTCAGCAGACGGTGGAACATGTCCGCTTTCTCCTCACAGATGCCATTCAAAGACAGCTGATTTCTGATGTCCCCATTGGGACGTTTCTATCCGGCGGATTGGATTCTAGCCTGATCTCTTCCGTCGCTGCCCGTGAATTCGCCAAACAAGGCCGTATTCTGCATACGTTCTCTGTGGATTATCTGGATAATGATAAATATTTTCAGAAAAGTAAATTCCAGCCGAATAGTGATCCCGTATTCATCCGGGAAATGCAGGCGTATTTGCAAGCAGAACATCATTGGACGATATTAAATACGGCTCAACTAGCCAATGCGCTTTTTGATGCCGTCCATGCCAGAGATCTCCCCGGAATGGCCGATGTCGATGCTTCTTTATTAGCCTTCTGCAAAGAGATCAAAGCGCATGTCACAGTTGCATTATCAGGCGAATGCGCAGATGAATTATTTGGGGGTTATCCATGGTATCGAGACCCGGAAATCCGCTCTGCCTATGGTTTCCCATGGTCGCAGAATATTGCGGATCGGCTTGCTTTTGCTAGGCCTGAAATCCGGGAATTATTAGAACAGCGAAAGGATATGGATCAGGCCTATCAGGCAACCCTTGCAAGAACCGCTTTGCTTGATCAAGAATCAGATACAGAAAAGCGCATGAAAGAAATGATGCGTTTACATCTAGATTGGTTCATGCAAACCCTTCTGGATCGTAAAGATAGAATGAGCATGTGGCATTCTCTAGAGGTGCGTGTGCCGTTCTGTGATCATCGAATTGCGCAGTATTTATATAATATCCCATGGGAATGGAAAGAATATCAAGGCTATGAAAAGGGCTTACTTCGGGAAGCGATGAAAGACTATTTGCCGGAAAGGATCTTATGGAGAAAGAAAAGTCCGTATCCGAAAACCCATCATCCGCATTATTTAACAACTGTGAGCAAATTGCTGGAAGATCGCATTGCCAAGCCAGATGCGCCTATTTTAAAAATCATTCGCAAAGAAGCATTAGAAAATCTGATATATGGGAATGATCCGATTCAATTTTATGGCCAATTGATGACGAAACCCCAGACGATCGCCTATTTTATCCAGCTGGATTATTGGCTGGAAGCCTATCAGATCAAGATTTGTGTCTAAATCGCATCTTCTTTATCAAAGACACGGAAATCTCTTTCCGGATATCTTGCAATATTGACTGTAAATGTGCCTTTTCCGGCATTGGCTTTAATCCGTCCCCCAATAGCGGCATCATATCGGGAAATTTCTCCCGAATGATGTTCACTAGAAATGATGGTCTTTTTCCCGGCCTGCTCCCGTGCATTGATGATTTCATAAGCAATGGCCAATTCTGCATTGTTGGGTTGTGAGGGAAGATCAACACCGTTTTCCTGTTTGGTTTCGCCGGATGCATCTATTGCTGTACTGGTTTTCAGGAAATCATCAATATATAAAATATCATAATTTCTGATCGCCTGCATAAAATCTGCATAGAGATCTGCTTTATAGCGATAAGATTCTAAAATATGATAAATATCATCTCGCCAGCGCATATATTTCACATGTCTGTCCTGCTGAATGAGATGATAGCAAATTGCTGTGCATAAATGCGTTTTTCCGCATCCAGATTGACCGCCGATGAAAAACCATGTTTCTCCTGAGGATTGCAAATATTTCATTGCATATTCAAGCATGATCTTTCTGAAAGGCTGATCTGTCTGGAAGTTTTCGAATTTACATTTTTCGAGTTGCTTTCCAAGTCCCACGCTTTGGATCTCTAAGATAGTTTGCCTTGCTTTCCAGCAGGCGCATTTTCTAGTGCATTCATTTCCCTCAGCATCAACAAAGGCAATATAGCCTTTATTATGGCAGATTTCGCATTTTATGCCAGTAGAATCTTTACCGGGCTGTTCATTATAGCGATCACATTGCCATTGCGTAAATTGTTCTGGTGTCATATTTTTGGCTTTTTTGAGCGTTTCGAAAAAGAGATCTGGGATTTCCACATTAGGGGGGATCGCCATGATTAACCAATCCAGAGCAGATGCTTTTTCAGAATGGTTTTGGATGTCTTGGATCTGGTTTGATTCCTGCATTTGTCATATCTCCTTTTTGATGATTATTTTGGATGGGATAAAAAGTCTGCCATCCTCTTTGAACGGATTGATCAACACAAGCTATTTTTTCTTGTTCTGAGCCAGCGATCTGATCTAATTGATCCAGACTAAGCTTTAATGCTCGGATCGTGAGGGGTTTTTTCATTTTAGAGCGCATTTCAGAGAAATCCAATAAAGCAGAAACAAGTTCCTGATTTTGGGTATAATTCTCGATTACGGTTTTGAGCGTTTTTTTCTTTGATGATTTTGAAATATGATCCTCCAATATAAGAGGGGGTTCGGGGGATACTTCCCCTGATATTTCATCAGTATCCGTATCATTATCAATATCAGTATCAGTATCAGTATCAGTATCATTATCAGTATCAATATCAATATCATTATCATTATCAATATCAGTATCAGCTTGTTTTGCTTGTTTTTTCAAGCGTTTGCTTGCATTTGTGTTTCCTTTAGGCGCACCGCCTTTTTTTCCATATTCCGATCTTTTTCGACATGTTTCGGCATACTTTTCAGAATCTCTATCAATCTGTGTGCTGATAAAGCTAAATGCCATTTCCAGCATACCATCATGAAACGCAGGTATTTCCTTACATCTTGCATATTTCATCAGCGCTTTGATCAGCTTACCAGCCTTTGCATCTGAAAGCATTTCAAATTGCTTTTCCATGTCAAAATACATGACGAAGCTTTTCTTTTCTGCCATCAAAATCCCTCCTTTATAATCATCATTTTTCGGAGCATTATGGTACAGCTCTGTACCATATTTCAGAAAAGTTCACAAAAATTTAAAAATCTGCGATATTCAGGCGCATCGCCTTTTTTTCATTTTTCGATCTTTTTCGACATATTTTTCAGAAATTCGATCCATTTGTGCACTGATCAACCAGCATACCATTATTATCATCATTTTTCGATCTTTTTCGACATGCTTTTCAGAATTTCGATCTATTTGTGCACTGATCAACCAGCATACCATTATTATCA
>DJXD01000128.1:22841-66327 GCA_002449585.1 Ruminococcus sp. UBA7013 | reverse complement strand
GTGGTCTCAAAAGCCATTCTGAGACTGATTTGACATCTGTTTTTTGCTATTTTTGATTTTCAAGCCATGAAAAAACTTGGAAAGTGGTGTTTCAAGTATACCAATGTGATTCTGGAAGGCACAAACAATATCATTCAAAATCTGAAACTCAGAGCCAGAGGATGTGACATCCTCCCCCGCCTAAAGAGGCGGGGGCTTCCTCCCTCGCCAACGGGTTTGGTTCTTGCTCGATAGTACCAGTGTACTAAGCATAAACAAGCTAACTCCGTGCGTCCCACGGTTACAACAGGTTTGTCTGCAATCTCTTCTCGACTTCACACTGATTTACTGCTGACTGGCTACAGCGACCGGCGTACGCCTGTTGAATGAATAATCTCCGCCCAGTTTTCCAGCATCTAACATGGCAATATATTCCATATCATCCTCTGCTGTATTGTATGCCGCTGTGCCACTCAGATAGCCGTGATGATTCAACAGACTAATATCATCTGAAATTAATCCTAATCTGCTGTTTCTCTGTGAATCTAATCCATAATGCGGAATCGTCCACGACCAATTAGATGTATTGAAAAACAGACAATAGTCTTCATCATAATCAATTCTATTATTATCATAAGTCAGAATTTTCCCGTTATAGGCCTTGCCATTCTTGGAATATGTCCCATATTCCACACCATACGCTACTACCGCATGCCCGCCCCAATTATCGCCATAATAAGAAAGCAATGTGGGTGAACCATCTTCTACACAGCTGATCAGATTCTTGATTTTTTTCTGTTCTGCCTGCCATTGTGCCGCCCGAATCTGTTTCTGAATCGTATCCGTCGCCTGAAGCAGATAATAATAATTAATCAAGGATTTCACATCATTGGTAGGCGGTGCGGAAATATCATGCAGAAAATTGGCGTTGCCCTGATAAGCAGACGGCTGTAAAATATGATTGGAAGCCAGTATAGATGTCAACGCCATCCCATAACAAGAACCGCCCCATCTGCTTGTTTGTGCCTTATAAACTGCATATTTTTCAGTACCGGTTAATCCTCTCAGGAGTTCTGATAAATAAGGTTTCTCTATGAAATAAGTAGTTCCGAAATTAGAAGAGGAATTTGAAAAGCTCCAGTTATCACCGCCGGAAATAAATTGACTTCCGGAGGGTGCAGGCGGATCTGTTGGGGGCTGAGTGGGGGGCTGTGTCGGCGGTTCAGTTGGTTCTTCCGTTGGTGGTTGTGTCGGGGGCTGTGTTGGTGGTTCGGTTGGCTCTTCCGTTGGTGGTTGTGTCGGGGGTTCGGTTGGTTCTTCCGTTGGCGGTTGTGTCGGGGGCTGTGTTTCTGATTCAGCATCCAGAGCTACAAATTTTGACTGATATTCGGAAGGAATACAAGGCTTTCGTGGGTTGTTGGCATATTTCTCTGTAGTAGAACCCTTATAACCATAAAATGTGCCGTTAAAATAACCACTCCCTATAGTAACAGGTTCATAATCATTTCTTTTAAACTCATTTGATTTATTTGCCCAATCAAATGAGAAAGTCATATTTGCCCAACCATTTGTAAATGTAGTAGGTACATAAACCAGCGCATAGAGTTCAAAGGTATTAGGATCTGTATTATTGGTACTCCAGCCCATTTGTTGTGGTTTTTCTTCAATGGTACAATCCGGATTTAAAATCGTAACAGAAGAAAGATTTTTACAGTCCTGAAAAGAATAGGCTTCAATCTTTGTCACACTCTCTGGAATTGTCACGGAAGTCAAACTGGAACAGCCAGAAAATGCATCATCTGTGATCCACACACCATCTGGAATTGTCACGGAAGTCAAGCCGGAACATCCACTAAATGCATACGCTCCGATATACACACCATTCGGAATTGTCACGGAAGTCAAGCCGGAACATTCACAAAATGCATAACAGCCGATACTTATCACGCCATCCGAAATTGTCACAGAAGTCAAGCTGGAACATCAATAAAATGCCCACTCTCCGATACTCGTCACACTATCCGGAATTGTCACAGAGGTCAAGCCGGAACATCCACAAAATGCCCACTCTCCGATACTCGTCACAGGCAAACCATCAATTTCAGACGGAATGATCACTTTTGACGGCAGATCATCCGTATGGCCAGTAATTTCAACATGATCTGCATATTTCCTATATTTCATACCTGCATAGATACCTTCTGTGTATTCTGTATCTTCTGCATTGGCAGTGATTGGCATGGAATCAGGAACAGTTTTTTCTGTCACGGGCAGAGCCGCACACATCATGCACAGCGCAGATAATACAGCAATCAATTTTTTTAATTTCATAATGCATCCTCCTTTGTAAATATTTCTCATAATATTAGCATAGCATATTTTTGTAAAAAATACAAGATAATTTCAAAAAAAAAGGAACTGCTTTGCAGAAAAAAGCAGTTCACTTGTATCAAAATTAGTTCAGAAAATCATCCATGATAATTTCAACACGGGGATTTCCATCAGAATCCGGATCTATCATTTTGACCTCTTTCATGACAATTGGCGTGTTTGGACTGGAAACAGCACCATCACCGCCAAGAGATCTCTGCACCTGCAAAAAATCATCTACGACTTCCATTCCCTGTGTCACAAGGCCGAATGCCGCATAATTGCCATCTAAAAAAGAACAGTCTGTATAACAAATAAAAAACTGTGATGAAGCACTATCAGGGTCACTGCTTCTGGCCATGGAAACCACACCCCGCTGATGTGATAAATTATTTTCAACATCATTAGAAGCAAATTCCCCTTTGATTTTATGATCCGATCCGCCCGATCCTGTCCCCAGGGGATCGCCCCCCTGCGCCATAAAATTATCTACGACTCTGTGAAATGTCAGACCGTTATAAAAGCCCTGATTTACGAGTGTTTCAAAATTATCACAAGTGATGGGAGCTGTATCCGGATACAGTGTGATAATAATCGACTGCCCATCTGTCACAGATTCTCCGGCATTCTGATCCGCAGAAGCATTATTTTCGACCTGTGCGGCAGGGGCAGGGGCATCAATCTCTGATTTTGCGCCGCATCCGGTCAGGAGCAGGGCGGCAGTCATGCAGAGCAGGATTAATTTTTTCTTCATCATCAGGCCTCTTTCTGATTGGCACGGTTGAGCCATTCGGCAGCTACATCCAGTGCTTCATAGAGATTTTCCCGTTCTGCTCTCTGGAGCGGCGGCTTTGGATTTTCAATATCTGTGGACATGAGATAAAATTCTACTTTTTTAGCGGTTGTAATTCCATGCATTTTTTCCTGCTGTTCGAGTTTCAGATAAACCACTGTGGGATCACTCATATAGCCATAATACATTTCATTGCCCTTGCGGACAACTGGATAATTTTTATAAGTCATAAAGCAAACTCCTTTCTGATTGGCATTATTGCCATGTCATTGTAAATTCTTGTTCAGGATCATCAAAAATTTCGATATTATGCCAGATCGTATCAATACAGGAAGTACGAATTTTATAAGTTGGTGTGCCATTGACCGTGATCACAGAATTCAGATCTGTCAGCTTATAGAAAGCAATAGTATAATCATCTTTTCCATCCTGTGTGGTAAGATGCACTTCCGCATCGGGATCTTTTTGGGGGATTTGGGCATCAATATATAATTCTTCGCCGTAGATATACAGGAAGAATTTATATAATAACCGAAAGCGTTCTTTGTCGCAGGGTTCGCCGTTTTTAGTGACTGTATAAGTATCCCGATCACCTTCACCGACGAAATGAAGTTCTTGGCCGTTTCCGGAAACGTCAAGCGTTGCGATATTCCAGACATTTGTACCAAAAATATTGGCAGAAGTAATATCTCCGGGCTGAACCGTTGTCCAGACGGCTCTTGTCAGGGCGACACCATAGAGCATATTTGTCCCTTCCAGATAAGTATAATATGCTTCTGTTCCGTTTTGTGTCGTATACTGATTTCCAAAATGCAGAATATATTGATTTCCGTCATCACAACACATAGTAACTGTGCAGAAAGGTGCATCCATTCCGGCGGCGGAAAGATCCTCTTCTGTGGGGCGGATCTTGCTGATCTCGACAGCTGTCAGGCCAAACATGCCATTTGTCACATCTGCTGATTTTTCTACATTCAGATAAGAAAATACAGGTTCTTTCATGGCATGGGTTGCGGCCGTCCCTCCAACAGAAGTATCTTCTGCAACATCATAGGCATATTCCATATAAATATCATAATCCAGATTTTCCCGTTCAATGCGAAGAGATTCTACTATTGGATAATTATCATCCGCTGGCTTTTCCAGAATGGTCTTTGAAACAAATTCAATAGCGGATTTCTGATAATTCGCCATCAAAGATGATTTGACAAGATAGACATTTCCATTTGCTTCACAATAATTCTGTGAGCTATCCATAGGGGAGACATTTCCAACAGAAAACGAAAAATCATTTCCGTCCTGATATGATAATTTGACACGTGCGGCAGGATTCTCCAATCCATACTTATCCAGATTTTCGGCATTTTCTTCAATCAGCTGTAATGCGGAGAGTTCACTGCCATTATTCACAAGCGTAGAAAGCAGACCTGTATCCAGTATCATATCTTCATAGCCCTTGATCGTATAGACTGCTTTTGTTTCTTCTGTTGCTTCAGATTGCAGACAGACGGTGAACTGATCTGCATTTGCAATCTGAACTTCTTTTACATCTTCGGCTTTTTCCGGATTGATCAGAATTGATTTTTCTTCATCATCTAAAAATTCATTTGCCAGACTGCTGACATCAATTGAACTGGTATGCTCCTCATTCTGATTTGTCAGGATGACAATTGTCAATGCGCATCCGACAACGAGCAGAGCGGCAACAGCGGCAATCAGGCCTTTGATATTTTTAGACATGCCTTTTTTCTGTACTTCCTGTACAGGGATGGGGGCATCAGAAAAGAATGTATCTTTTCCGGCCTCTGTTTCTTCTTGGATTTCAGATTCTTGCTGTTCACTCATTTGTTTCTTCTCCTCAGGAATACCCATATACCCACGGCGATCACTGCACTTGGAATGGCAAAGATAAACAGGTGAATGCCCCGAACGCCGGCAGTTGTGATTGTAATTTTCTCTTTTGTCATATTTTTCGATGCAATGACAAGATTATCCCCTTTTCCGGCCATGTTATTCACTGCTGTGATCAGATAAGAAGCATTATTATAAGATGCATCACTCATCAGATTAGCATCACACAGGAGCATAGAACCCAGTACCATGATATTACTCTCATAAGTAATATTATTATCAATATTACGTCTGGAAGAAATTGCCGCAATGGTCTGCGCACCGACAGAAGTCGTATCTGCATTTTCTGTTTTCTGTCCCATTTGATTCAGATAAACAGAATCAGAAGTTTTTAATAATGCTGTTGTGATACCGCTAGTTTTGGAATCCCATAACAGATGAATCACACGGCACAGGGGGGCAGCAATCGGGAGTGCCTTGTTAGGAATTCCTGCGCTGTAAGTATCTTCCTGAATGGAAGCAACAGGCACGGCGACAGCACTTCCTGTATTAATAGACAATGATACTTGCTGTGCTGTATTAGGATCACTTTCCATAGCAATATTATTTGTCACCTGAATTCCCCATGTTTCCAGAAATTCATTCAGCTTGGGGGTACTAGACTGGGTAAAATCTGCAATATAAATTAAATCTTTGCTATACTTCCCATCATTGAACAGGAATGCTGAAAGCGTATCAATTCCGTTGGCAGTCAGATCATTCACGGGTGCAGGGAGGATCAGCATATCATATTTTTCCGTGCTGATTTCATCCTGATATAAATCTACCTGTGTCACATCATATCCATTCCGGATAAGTGTATTCGCCAGGGCATTGACACCGCCGCCGCTATATTGCATATTATAAATCGGCTGGCCGTTTGCCAGAGCGATCAGCCCCACAGAAACCGGATCAGCATCTGTGACATACATCAGGGCGGAAGTCAGATTCTGTTCTCCGGAAAAGCCTGTGATGCAGTCCTCCAGCGTTCCCACGCCATAATAATAATACTGCATATATTTCTGCTGATCATAATCAAATAAATTTCCGATGCTGACAACTCTTAATTTTAATCCATCCGATTCATCTGCATTTGAAATCACAATATCCCCTTCTGTAAGAGAACCGGAATAATCAGACTGATATTTGCTGACAATATCCGGATTTGTAGCCGGATCAATATAACTCAGGCTAATTTTATCTGTATATTGCGTATATCTTGATAAAATTTCAGAAACCATCTTGAGTGATTCACTACTGGTCTGAAAATTACTTTCTGCCATCAAAACCGTAAAATTCACATTTTGATCCAGATTTTTCAGATAATTAATACTCTCTTCTGAGATTTCAAATTTTGCATCTTCTGTAAGATCCAGCTTCAGCGGATATTTTTCCACCAGCACACTGACGAGAATATTAAGCACGATCACAACCGCAACGACAATGCAAGTAATCGCTGTAGAAATTCCGCCATATTTCAGCTTTTTCAAAGCAGCCGCACTTAATTTCTTCTTTTCCGGCTTTTCTTTTTTTTGTTCTGCCATCATCTGCACTCCTTAACTCCAGCGGCGTTTTTCAAATACTCTCACAGTGAAAAAATTAAACAACACTGCTGTGCTGAGATAAAACAACACACTGGAAAGATTAAAAATACCACAGGTAAATTCATAATATCTTGTATAGAATGACAAATCATATAAAAAGCCTTGCAACCAACTGATTTTCACAAAAGATGCAATCACATCAATCAAAAACAGCATCGCCAGACAGATAATCCCCCCGACTGCTGCGGCAACTTGATTTTCTGTCAATGATGACACAAACAGGCCGATTGCAATAAAAGCTGCTCCTACTAATAAAACAGCCAGATAATTAGAAAGCAGCGTAAGCCATGCCACTGTACCATATAAACTTAAAATCAACCCATAAATAAATACAATGCTGACAGCAATCACATACATTGTCAGCGCAGCAAAATATTTTCCCAACACGATGCCAGTCAATGAAACTGGAGCAGTCAAAAGTCCCTGTTCTGTCCGCTGTTTCTTCTCTTCACTGAATAATTTCATAGTCAGAATCGGAATCAGAAAAATGCTCATAAAAAACATAGTTGAAAACACAAAAGATAAGTCTGTTGATCCGGCTGAAATATTATTCAGCGAAAAAAACAAGCCTGAAAAAATATAGAACACTGCCAGAAATATATAGGCAATGCTGGACGTAAAAAACGCTCCTACTTCTCTCCGATAAATAGCGCCCATTATTTGCCTGCTCCCTTCTGTATCTGAATATTTTCACCCATTGTGATCTTCAGGAAAATATCTTCCAATGTCATTTCCATTGTCCGGAGGGTCAGAATATCCCATTCATGCGCCCGGCAGATCTGATTAATATCTCTTCGAATATCAATACCCTGTTCTGCTTCTATCTCATACTCATAAATTCCCGGCTCTCGTTCCATATCTGCACGGATATATTTAATCCCGTTCAATGCCCGGATTGCCTGTAGAATTTCCGCCCGTTCTCCGTCAATTCTTGCCATGATTCTATGATCCGTCGTCACTTTGTTCGACAGATTTGTTGCTGTATCATTTGCCGCAACCACACCATGATTAATAATAATCACTCTGTCACACACTGCCTGAATCTCGCTCAAAATATGAGAGGATAATATCACTGTATGATTTTTCCCAAGCCGTTTGATCAGCGTCCTGATTTCTACCATCTGTTTCGGATCAAGTCCCACTGTTGGCTCATCCAGAATTAGCACAGGGGGATTCCCGATTAAAGCCTGTGCCAGTCCAACACGCTGTTTATAGCCCTTTGATAAATTCTTGATCAATCTGTTTTCTACATCAATAATTTTACACAATGTCAAAACATCTTTCAGATGTGACCGCCGAGGCAGCTTGCATTTTTTCAGATCAAACACAAAATTCAGATAAGAATGCACTGTCATATCCACATAAAGCGGCGGAATTTCAGGGAGATAGCCAATAAATGATTTTGCCTTAATGGGATCTTCCAAAATATCCACACCATTGATCAATGCTTGTCCTGATGTAGATGAAATATACCCGGTTAGCATATTCATCGTCGTTGATTTTCCTGCACCATTTGGCCCTAGAAAGCCTAAAATTTCACCATCATTGACCGTAAAACTAATATCATTCACTGCTTTCTTATCACCATAATGCTTTGTCAAATTTCTGACTTCTATCATGAGGAGATCTCCTCTCTTTATTATTTCTAAGATATACTATACTATCACAATGTGTCAGACATGTGACAGATGTAAGAAAATTCAGGATTGTAAATCTTTTGTCATCTGTCTGACAAGATCCCCCAGAGAAGAAAATCTAATTTCCGGCCTGATATATCTCAATAATTTCACTGTCACGATTTTCCCATAGAGATCACCAGAAAATTGTTTCAAATACGTTTCCGCCAGGGGAACACCCTGATAATCAACAGTCGGTTTTCTGCCGATGTTTGTCAGAGATGCAAATTTTCCTTCAGACGTTTCTGTTTCAGAAGCATATACCCCGAATTTTGGTACAAGCTGACCTTCTGCAAATTCTTGATTGATCGTCGGAAATCCAATTGTTCGCCCAAGCTGTGCACCATGTGTGACCTCTTGCCGGATCTGATACGGCTCACCCAGAAATGCACCTGCTTTTTCTATTTCGCCATTTACTACAAATTTCCGGATCGCTGTAGAAGAAACCAGAATACCATCTTTCTGTACTTCATCAATCACATGCACCTGAAATGCAAATTCTGATCCAAATTTTTCAAGATCCTGCACATCACAGGAAGCACCTGCCCCAAAACGAAAATTTTTCCCACAGAAAACATGTTCCACATGCAGATTTTCATGCAAAATCTGTTTTGCAAATTCCCATCCTGTCATGTTTCTGATTTCAGAAAATTCCGGCATATAGATCAATTCCATGCCCAGCCGTTTCAGCATTTCCTGTTTCAATCCGGAAGAATATAAATAGCCTGATGCATGTTTCTGCATCATCATATGCTCTGTCACAAATGTACATGCTCCGGGTGTACAGCCTTGGATCTGATGCACCGCCTGCAATACCGCTCTGTGTCCGATATGCACACCATCAAAAACGCCTAATGCAACTGCGGTTTTCTTCATGCTGTCACCTCTCTCGGTTCGCAAAGATTTCTTTCAATTCTGAGACAGCCATTTTCCCTATCTGTCAGAGCCGTTCCTAAAAATCCATCCGGATCACCATAAACAGCATATCTTTCCTGCTCTGGAAGCAACTGGCTTTGCAGCTGTGTCAATTCTAATTTTACTCCATGTCTATAACATGTTGTTTGTTCCGGATTCAGCCGGATTTCGGGCAGATCAGAAAATACTTCTGCAATTGGAATTATTATTTCAGAAATCCGGTTTTGTTGTGCGAGTTGTTGAACTTCTTCAAGCGTATGGCAATCTTTCAGGCAGAATCCTGCGGCCTGAGTACGTCTTAGGCTTGTCATGACAGCACCACATCCAAGAGCCTGACCCATATCATGAATCAGTGTGCGAATATAAGTTCCTTTACTGCATTTAATCTCTGCTGATCCTGTTCCAGTATCCGGATCAAAATCAAAATCATATAGGCTGACCGTGGCAGGTCTTGCCTGCCGTTGAATTTCTTTTCCCTGTCTTGCCAATTCATAAAGCCGTTTTCCATTGACAGAAACAGCGGAATACATAGGGGGGATCTGCATGATCTCACCACATGGGAAGGCATCCCGGACAGTGGATTTTATCCATCCGGAAGCCTCATGTGTTTCCAGAATTTTCCCGGTGCAGTCCTGTGTATTCGTCACCTGTCCAAGCTGGAAGCCGGCCAAATAGCATTTATCCTCTTCGGGAAGCATTCCGCACGCTTTTGTAGCATATCCGACAAATACCGGAAGTACGCCGGTGGCCATCGGATCAAGCGTTCCTGCATGACCCAGACGGCGCATTTTCAAAATTCCTCTTAATTTTGCAATGACATCAAAAGACGTAAATCCGGCAGGCTTATCAATACAGAGAATCCCATTCATAACGCCTCCCGGACGGCATCCAGCACTTTTTTCCGGACTTCTTCGGCTGTTCCGGGGATCTGACAACCAGCAGCACGGATATGTCCGCCGCCGCCGAATTTCTGACAGATTTCTGAAACATTGACTTTATCTGTTGACCGCATAGAAACTCTGTAAAATCCATTATCCTGTTCCCGGAGCGTCACGCCGACCTCTACGCCGGACGGCTGGAGGGGCAGACTTGTCAAGCCTTCGAGATCTTTATCATTGATCTGATTTTCCTGACAGATTGTTTTTGTCACCCAGATCAGTGTGCATTGATTTTCAAGATGATATTCCATCTGACTCAGCATCACCATTTCCGCCCGGATTCTTCCGGGTGTTTTGACATCGAACATCTTTCTGTTAATCAAATCATATCTGATTTCCGGGAACTCTCTCATGATCTCAGCTGTGAAAATATGCGTATCTGCACCAGTACAGCTGAATTTAAAACATCCGGTATCCGTTGCCATGCCTGTATAAATGCATTCTGCAATCTGCTTTGTAAACTTCACCTGCATGAATCTATAAACTTTATACAGCACCTCACAGGCAGAAGAAGCATCTGGCTCGACTAATAAATGCTTTGCATATCCATTATTAGAAATATGATGATCAATGCAAAGCTGAACTTTTCCGGCATAATCCTGTTCCAGTATGCCAAAACGCTTTTCATCTGCGCAATCTACAGCGATCACATATTTTGCAGGGAATTCTTCTTCCGGCTCTTCCGGGAGCAGAAAATGAAACCGTTCCGGAATGGGATCAGGGCAGATCACTCTTGATCTGATCCCCAACTGTTTCAGTACTGCCTGTAAAGAATATCCTGATCCTATACAATCCCCGTCCGGATTCATGTGAATTAAAATATAAGCATCTTCACAATTTCTGAGCAGTTCTGCCGTTTCTGAAATATTAATCCCCCTGCTCATCTGCATCCACCTCTGTTTCTGTAAAATGCATTGCATCCAGCTTTTTTGTTACTTCTGCGCCCCTTGCAATGGAATCATCCGCAATGAATACCAGTTCCGGACTTTTACGCATTTTCAGACGGGCAAATAATTCCCGCCGGATAAAGCCGGCCGCACTTTTCAGACCTTTGACAGATTGTTTTGTATCTTCCATTCCTTTCAGACTAGAGACATAAACTTTGCAGTGAGATCCATCCCCAGCCAGTTCCACCCGGACAATAGAAATCATCTGACTCACACGGGGATCTTTAACCTGCCGGAAAATATCTGTCAATTCTCTGTGAATATCCTCAGCCATACGGCTGTTCTTAAAACCAGGCATATCTTATTCCTTTCTGCTGGATTCTTCTGTCATCTGATAAGAATCACTGTTTTCAAAAAAAGTTTCTTCTGTAATGCATTCTCCAAGCTTCTGACAATTTTCATCATATTCCAGCAATTCCTCTGCTGGAATGGGTGATGGAACTTCTGCCAGTTCATCCGGCTCTTGTTCCGTATCCTCCACCGGACACTGTCCGAGCAGAATTCTTTTCACAGATTCAAAAAAGAAAATATCCACGGGGCCGAACTCTTCCCAAGCAAGTGCTTCATCACAATACTGAAGCATGTCTTTGGTGCGCATTCTGGTATATTCCATAAAATCCCTCCGAAATTATTCGGGCTGATATTCCTCCATAATATAGGCTTCAAAAATATCCCCGACTTTAATATCATTAAATTTTTCAAGACTGATGCCGCATTCATAGCCGCTGGCCACTTCTTTGACAGCATCTTTAAATCTTTGAAGTCCTGCAACATGATCATCAGCAACAATAATTCCATCCCGGACAATTCGAATCTGACACTGACGTGTTAATTTGCCTTCCAGAATATAGCTTCCGGCAACTGTTCCGACATTAGAAATTTTATATACCTGACGAACTTCTGCTTTTCCAAGAATCACTTCTCTATATTTCGGCGCAAGCATACCCTTCATCGCCGTAGAGATTTCTTCAATAGCGTCATAAATGACACGATACAGGCGAATATCTACACCATCTCTTGCGGCACTTTCTGCTGCACCGTTATCCGGTCTGACATTGAAGCCTACAATAATAGCATTAGAAGCATTTGCAAGCATGACATCACTTTCCTTGACAGCTCCGACGGCACTATGAATGACTTTTACACGCACCTCATCATTTGAGAGCTTTTCCAGAGAAGTTTTCACAGCTTCGGCACTGCCCTGCACATCTGCCTTGACAATGATGGGCAATTCTTTCGTTTCGCCTTCTGCGATCTGGCTGAATAAATTATCCAGCGTTAATTTATGGGAACTATTCTGGAACAGAGCTTCTTTGGCTTCATGCTTTCTCTGTTCTACCAATTCTTTTGCAAGGCGTTCATCTTCGACAGCATCGAAAATATCACCTGCGCTGGGCACTTCATCCAGACCAGTAATTTCCACAGGAACAGAAGGGCCTGCTTCCTTCACAACTGCGCCTTTATAATTTGTCATCACTCGCACTCTTCCGACAGATGTTCCTGCAATAATAATATCTCCTGTATGCAGAGTACCTTTCTGAACTAACAATGTTGCAATTGTGCCTTTTCCTTTATCAAGTCGGGCTTCAATCACAGTACCTTTAGCGAGTCTATCAGGATTAGCAGTTAATTCTTTTACTTCAGCGACTAATAAAATATTCTCCAGCAGATCCTCAATTCCTTCTCCTGTTTTAGCAGATACAGGAATACAGATCGTATCACCGCCCCATTGTTCGCATACAAGGCCGTATTCTGTCAGCTGCTGCAATACTCTATCCGGATCAGCAGCTTCTTTATCCATCTTATTAATTGCAACAATCACAGAAACGCCTGCGGCTTTGGCATGATTAATAGATTCGATTGTCTGCGGCATAATTCCATCATCAGCGGCAACAACCAGCACAGCAATATCAGTAATATTTGCCCCTCTGGCTCTCATGGACGTAAAAGCTTCATGACCAGGAGTATCCAGGAATGTGATCACTTGCCCATTATGCTTAACCTGATAAGCACCGATATGCTGCGTAATGCCTCCGGCCTCAGAAGCTGTGACATTGGCATGACGAATTCTATCAAGAATAGAAGTTTTTCCGTGATCGACATGACCCATGACAACGACAACGGGGGGACGTGGCTGTTGATTTTCTTCATCTGCTTCTTCAGATTCAATTAGCCGTTCTTCGATTGTCATGATCACTTCTTTTTCTACTTTTGCGCCGAGTTCTTCGGAAACCAATGCAGCTGTATCAAAATCAATTTCTTCGTTAATGCTGGCCATGACACCCAGCCCCATCAATTTCCCGATCACTTTGGAAACATTGACTTTCAGGCGGCTTGCGAGTTCTCCGACCTGAATCATATCCGGGATTTTCACTTTGAGCTGTTGTTTTCTGGCACGTTCGAGTTCCAAGCGGTTTAATCTCTGTGCTTCTGTCTCCTGTTTTTTACCGCCGTTTTTCTTTCCACGCTGGGCAGATTTCTGATTAATTTTCTGTTTCTTAGTAGAATAATTTTCTTTTCTTCTATCTGTGGGAGCGATCTGTTCATAACGTTCGTTATATTTATCCAGTTCGACATAGCTTCCTCTGGTATCAACCGTACGGCGTTTTTCCGTGCTTTCCATTTTTTCCGTACCCACAACACCGCCGAGGCGTGTTTTTTCACCATGCACTTGTGGCGTTTTAGCACGGCGTTTATCTTCTCTTTTTCTTCTTCCGGGTGTAGATTCTTTAGAAGTGGCGGCAGTTTCCGGGGCTTTCTCTGTTACTTCTGGTGCTTTCTTTTCGGGTTCTGGCTGTCTTCTCTGCCGTGGCTCTCTTTTCGGCTTTTCCGTACCCGGACGAACACCATTTGCAAAATAATCATCAAAACTCCCGACATGACTCTGCTGGCTGTAATATTCCAGCGCAAGATTCAGCTCACGTTCTGAAATCGTAGAACCTGTATGTTTTTTTACATTGAGATGCTTTTCCAGAAAAGCAACCAGTTCTTTTGCAGAAATCTGCAAATCTTTTGCAGCTTCTGTCATTTTGATTTTCTTTGTCATAGGCAATTTCCTCCTAATCTGATAGCTCTGTATTTTGGCAGAGCTGATATATCCTGTCAAAAAATCCTTTATCTGAAACAGCAATCACTCCAGCAGAACGACCTGTTATCATGCCAATTTCTGAAATCGTCAGCGGAATGCTGCATACAGGAATTTTTTGTTTTTGGCAATAATAATTCACTTCTTTGCATGTTTTAACAGAAAGATCTGAAGCTGTCAGAACACCGGCCACTGTTCCAGCAAGCAAAGCTTCTTTTGTGAGGGCAAATCCAAAAATCATTTTTCCGGCTTTCCGGCAGATACTAAGAATTCCGGTCAATTTCTGATAAGACATGCAGCATCACCTCATAGATTTCCGGCTGAATCTGGCAGGAAAAACTTCTTTCCAGACTGCGCTTTTTTCTGGCAAGTGTCAGACAATTCACAGATGGGCATAAATATGCACCACGGCCGGGCTTTTTCCCTTTCAGATCCAGAGAAATCTCTCCTTCCGGCGATCTGACCACCCGGATTAATTCTTTCTTAGGCTTATTTTCATGACAGCCGGCACACATGCGCATAGGTATTTTTTTCTGCATCATGCTTCCTCAGCCGCCGCTGTTTCTTCCAATGCTTCTGGTTCTTCTGCTGGCTGTATGCTTTCCGGCTTAATATCTATTTTATACTCTGTCAGTTTAGCGGCAAGCTTAGCATTCTGACCTTTATTTCCAATCGCAAGGGAAAGCTGATCTGCTGGAACGATAACAGTACATGCTTGTTCTTCCGGATCAGGAATAATCACTTTCAGCACTTTTGCAGGGAGCAATGCATTGGCAATAAATTCTTCCGGTTTATCGCTATAGGGAACAATATCAATTTTTTCGCCGTTCAGCTCATGCACAACAGCAGAAATTCGGGAATGTTTCGCACCGATGCAAGAGCCGATTGCATCCACATTCGGATCTTTGGAAGTAACTGCAATTTTAGACCGGATTCCGGCCTCTCTGGATATGCTTTTAATTTCGACAATGCCGTCATGAATTTCAGGCACTTCGAGAGCAAACAGCTGTCTGACAAAATCTTTATGCACACGAGAAAGCTTAATAATCGGCTTTTTATTTTTATTCACAATTGCGCTGATATAGACTTTGAGGGGTGTGCCTTCTGTCAGAATTTCGCCGGGAATTTGTTCCTGCCGGAGCAGATATAATTCTGTATTATCATACATAAGTGTTGCAGCACCTCTCCCCGGTTCTACCTGCATCACAGTAGCAGTAATAATGGTTTTTTCTTTCTTTTCAAACTTGCCAAGAATCCGTTTGCGGCTGATTTCTCTGAGATCGCCCTTAATAGACTGTTTGGCAGACTGGGCAGAAGAGCGGCTAAATTTTGAAATATCTAATCTATGCTCCACATAATCCCCGACCATTGCGGCTGGATTGATCGTTCTGGCTTCGTCAATATAAATTTCCGTATGATTTTCAGGTTCATAATCTACGACTTTCTGATGCAGGAATATATCAAAGCTTCTCTGCTGGGGATCAATTTCCACATGAACGACTTCTTTGTCTTTACATTCCGGATACATACGAATCACAGATTTCTGCATAGCGGCCTTGACAGTTTCAATCATTGCCTGAGAATCGAGCGTATTTTCTGTACCGAGTTCCGTCAGAATATCAAAAAACTTGCTGTCCATTTTTTTCAAACGCCTCCAAAATTAATTAAAATCAAAATACAGTCTGACATAAGTCAGGGCAGAAAACGGCAGTTCCAGCAAATCTCCCTGCGAGGTGCGGAGCATGACATTTTCTTTATTCCAGTCCTCCAGTACCCCAATCAGCTCACGGCTGCCATCAGAAAACGGGCGGAAACCACATACACGCACTTCACAGCCAATGCAGGCATCAAAATGACTTTCCCGGATTAGATCCGCTTCCAGTCCCGGAGAACTGATTTCCAAAATATAGCCTTGTGAAATCGGATCTTTTTCATCCAGCAGATCACTGACAGGAGCAGTAACTTTTTCACAATCCTGAATGCTGATTGTATCTGTTTCGCTGTCGATAAAAATGCGAAGATACCAGGAAGCACCTTCTTTTTCATAGCGCACATCCCAGATCAGATAGCCCAGATCTGTAATCAAAGGAAATACCAGATCATAGATTTTCTGTTCTGTGCTGCCAAATTTCTTGAGTTTCATATTGATCTTCCGCCTTTCTTGTTCTGCAAAAGGAAAGACCAGACGGATGTCCGGCCTTTTCACATTCTTTTACAATAAATATTATAACATAGATCTGCATAAAAATCAAGTGTTTTTTTAAATTTTTCTAAAAAATCTGCTTACCGGATTTTTCTGGCTTCGATATAATAGCGTTTATCACGGGCATGGCCAAGGGAAAACGTCTTTCTCGGAAGTGCGCCGGATTGAGAAACCGCTGGAAACAGCTCTTTTTTATTCATATCCGGAAGCAGAAAAGCAATACCATCCGGCTGATTTGCGAGATGTTCAGCATTTTCTGCACCATGAATATAATCCATTTTTCCGGGATGATTTTTCAAATACTTGTCAAGAGCCGTTTGCAGACTGCCCACCGCAAGACTTGAAAATGTTTGATGGATATAATATTTCTTTTTCTGCTGATTTCTGACAGCAATCAAACTCTGCTCTGCCGGAATTTCTGACAATGCCAGTGTATCAGAAATTTCTTTCCATAAATCCGCTGTATCTGTCTGTGTTACAACTCTGTGAATCGCTTCAAACTGCAATGCAGGGCTATGCAGATTGACCAGTTCAGCTAATGCATATCTTGCTGGATGATTTGAAAAATCCTGTTCCGGATGCGCTTTTTTCAATGCTTCATAACAAGCTTTTGCTGTTGCCAGCGAATGATTTCCATCACCCATGGCAATTTTTAAATCTCCTGTTTCAGAAAACAGTTTTTGCAATCTTGCCTGAAATGCCGCCTGCTGTGCCTGATTCATCCGCCAGCCGGTCACATGTCCGCCGCCCTGCATCAGATCCGTATCATAAAGCTGTTCCATCTCTGTTTTCTGTTCCATACATCCGCCAATTACAGTATCTCCCGGATCATCAATTAAAATCATAATATGCGGCAGCTCCAGACATGCATGTTCCCTGATCTGCATTCTTGGCGGAATCCGATCCAGCACAGTGGCCTCTGTTGCCCGTATTGGTGAAACACTGCCTTCATGATAGTCATAAGCCTCCAGATCAATCTTTCCGATGACACCCGTTCTCAGCACCTGATCACTTTGTATCCGCTCTGTATAAATCATCGTATCCGGATACGACCGGAAAACATGATTTTTTAAATATTCCTCCATACATGCATGAATTTTTTCAATGCGTTTTTTCATATCCGGCGTTTCTAAAAAAATTTCCGGAAGAATCAAATGCAATGCTGAAGGCGCATCACCTGTAAGCCGTTCCGTTTCTTTCCAATAATCAGCATCACTGGTAAACTGATCACATGCAATCACCGCCCAAGCGGACAGATCTTTCACATCTGGCAATAATATTTCTGCTGATGAAAAAATTTCCATGTGCAAAACTCCTTTCTATTTATCAGTATAGCATATTTCCGGAAAACTGTCAATTCATTTCCAGTCTGCTGATTTTCCTTGATTTCTGCGATTCTTTTTTTTTGCCATATTTTTTTAGCAGATTCTCTTGACTTCTTTTCAAAAATAGGATATAATGATTTCAGAGACATTCTGCAATGGCATATTTTTAACCAAAAGACAACGGATTGTTATCAAATTGTAATTGATTTTTCATTTCCTTGTCTGAAATAATATGTTATACTAAGATTAGAACAAAGATGATCACAGCCGCCCAGCGGCTGACATACTTAGAACAATCAGAAAGGACTGAGGCATTTTGTCAAGAAACAAAGCCAAGAAAAACCGTAAAGCAATGGAAAAACTGGATGCTTCCAAGATGACCGGCGCAGAAGTGCTGGAAGCTGTCGGCGCAGCTGAACCCCTGGAGGATACGCTGATACATGCAGAAGAACAACCTCCCACTCCGGAAGCTGATCCAGAAACAGAATCTGATATACAGAAAAAAATTGCTGAAATCCAGAAGCAAAGAATGGAAAAAATCCGTGCAGCAATGGCCGCTTCTCAGATCGAAACAGCAGAAGAACCCCAGCCCGTTCCGGCTGAAAATCCCCCTGTACAGGAAGAGTTTGAAGTCTCTGCTCCCCCTGAAGAAGTGCCGCCCCCTGTTCCTGCCATGAATGCCGCCCCCGCAGCGGTTGCCGTAGCAGAACGATCTGAAATACCTGAATCAGAACCCCCACAGGAAATACAGGAAGCCCTTCCGGATGAAAATGCTCAGACGAAAAAAGTCCCTGCTATAGAAGAAACAGAGCCTGCTGTGCCTGCTCCTGAATCCCATCCCAAAGAAGCCGCCCCTGTTAAGAAAAAATCTTCCGGCAAGAAAAAAGCCATCGTCAGAAAAAAAAATCGTGCCGCCCGTACCGGTGCAATGGTAGGTGTATCCGTCGCAGGTCTTCTGATTCTGAGCTACTTCATCGGAGCAATTAATTATCAAGATAAATTTCTCCCTCACACTTATATCAATTCCCTTGCCGTTGACGGCATGACCACGGAAGAAGCACACAATGCTCTGCTGGAAGAAAAAGAAGTCAAAGACTTAACTCTGATCACACCCAAGGGTGAGGAAGTCATCTTCCCGGCTCAGGATTTTAAAGCCGCTTATACCATCCCAACAGGTTCTCTTGATCAGGCCGCCAATGAAGGCAATTTTAACTGGGTTTCCAAATTATTCAACAGTTCAGAATATGCTGTCAAATATGACTACACCTATTCGCCTGATGATCTTCGGGCAATTATTCAAAATCATAACTGGGGTTCTGAAACGTCTCAGAATGCCAAAATTGTAAGATCCGATTCCGGTCAGTTTGAAATCATCCCCGAAACCCTCGGTGATCAGTTTGATTCTGATATGCTGATTAAATATGTCATGGCACAGCTGGAAGCCGGAAAAAGTACAATCAACATGGAAGAATCCGGCTGTTATGAACAATTCCGGGCAAAAGTAACGGAACAGGATCTACAGCCTGATCTGGAAATTTATAATCGCTTTGCCAACTGCAATATCACGTTTGATTTCGATGACAGAAAGAAATATCTTGATAGTGATACAATTATTAGCTGGCTTCTCAAAAAAGATGACGGCTCTTTTGTCACAACATCCGGCCATGAAATTCCTGTTGATCAGGATGCCGTTGCGGAATTTGTCTCTCAAATGGCGGATGAAACGGACACATATGGCAAAGATCATGAATTCTATGCCACTCTTGATGGCTGGATTACAGTGCCTTGGACAAGTGCGAGCTGCTACGGCTGGCAGATCAATCAGAAAGCCACTGTTGCACAGATTCTAAATCTTATCCAGGATGGCCAGCCGGTTGTGGTTGAACCTGTTTATACAGATTGGGGCAAGGGCTACACCAGAAAGACGGATGATATTGGTACAACATATATTGAAGTAGATATTTCCGCTCAACATTTCTGGTATTATCGCAATAATGAGGTTATTATGGATTATGATGTTGTTTCTGGTACAGAAACCATGTCCAGCCGCCGCACACCTCGTGGCGTTTGCAAAATCGTTGGTCATGCCGCTGGTGTTGTACTTGGCACTTATGCCATTCAAGGCTATGAGCAATGGGTGGATTATTGGATGCCGTTTAATTATCTTGGCTGTGGCTTTCATGATCTTTCCCGTGGTGCATACGGCGGAAGCATCTATATGTACAACGGTTCACACGGCTGTCTCAATATGCGCTGGTCACAGGCAAAACATCTTTACTCTGAAATTGAAGACGGTCTCCCGGTTATCGTTCATGATTAATCATTACAAAAGCAGGAATATTTCCTGCTTTTGTTTTTTTGCACAAAAATCATATTTTATTTTTGTGCAGATTTTTCCGTAATTTTTCCCCCTCTCAGGCGTACTAACTAATAACAAATTCAGAGGGGGTATTTTTATGAATCAAAATGATTATGATTACTCAAATCTTTATGAGAAATCAAATTCAAATACATCTGACAGACCGAAAATTTATTATGATCCGCCGCCTGTGCAGATGCAAAAGCCAAAAAAGCCTTTTAATCCCATTCCATTATTATTAATTGCCGGGGTGCTGTTCCTGTTTCTGGGCGGAATTATCTTTTTAACAAATACCTGGAACATGCTTCCTGATGTTCTTCGGGCATGTGGTCTATTATCTGCGAGTGTGATCGCATTCAGTGCAAACGCCCTAGCAGATAAAATATTCCGTCTGCATCGGACAGGCTTGGCCTTTTTCATTCTTGGATGTATCTTTCTGCCGCTGGGAATTGCCGGGATTGGCGCATTTCAATTATTCGGATCATGGTTTTCCTTTCAGGGAGATGGAGGTTATCTGCTGTTATCCATCATCTGCATGAGCTTTTCAGCCTGCACATTCTTCGGGCAGAGAAAATATCAAAGCGGCTTTCTTGTATGGATGTCATTGGCCGGATTATTTGGAACATGGTGCTCCTTGAGCAATTTCTTGATCATGCAGTGCATTGATTCTGATTATTATATTTTACAGACAGCATTATCCGGCATTTTCTGCACCGCTTTCGCCGTGACAGCCTCTATTTTATGTGAATTATTTCTCAGGAAACATGACAAGCCCCATGTTGCAAAGGCGATTCCAAGTTATTTATATTTTGTCAATATCATGACGGCTTTTTTGCTGAGGGTCGTTTCTTCTGATGCAAAACTTGCCGCAATGATATTATCTTTCATCACCGCAGTTTTATTCTGCAATTCCAGATTTATTTCCCACAAATTTCATATTGGTGTATTTGGTTCTGTGATGAGTCTTTGTATGGCCTTTTCTCAGATTCCGAAACTGCTTCCGGAAGACTTTGGATTTTATGTGCATTATGATTTCTTTTCATTTGAAAATTTTCTGTTTACCTGTGGCATGACAGCCCTGCTCTTGATGAGTCTCCGGAATATGCCCAAACTGCGCCCGGAATTGAAAGAAACTTATGGCAATGCCGGAATGATTTTTACAGTTCCTGTCTTGCTGATCTGTGTGCCGATCAGTCTGGAGAAAATTCACAGCTTCATGATTATTTTATATCTTTGTCTCCTGATCGGCTTCTTTTTCACCAAGATCCAGAAAAATGCGCTGTCATCAGATTCCAAAATGCTTGCCCTGCATCTGATGCTTGTATTTACATTAGTGCTTGATGCGATCAATACACAAAGCAATCTCATTGCGCTCCTGCTGGTGATGGCTTCCCTGCTACTTCTGATACAAGCATTTATCAGAAAAAAATTATGGCCGTTGGCGGTTTCCATCGGCACATGCTGTAGCATCTTATTTCTGAATTTTGATTATCCGCATATCCTGCTTTTCTGGCTTTGCACTGCCGGAATGTTAAGCGGTTTGATCTATGCACATATCACAGAAAGATTTCTGCTTGAAACTTATTGTGCATTGACATTCATCGCCTTTCTAACAGTTTCCTGCTGTGCTTCTCTCAATCTGGTTACAGAAATCTCTATTGCATGGGTACTTTCTTTCCTGATGCTGACAATTCTATATCTAGCGGAAGTCTTCTTTTTCCGGAGACATTTCCGGACACAGAACACAATTCCTTATCTTGAGACGATCTCCGTTTTGATTTCTGTGATCTGTTGTTTCTATATTCTGAATGATTCCAACACCAGTGCTGAATTTTTATTATGCTTCCCTCTGATCATTTTTTCTGCGGCCTTCTGCCGAAAACTGCACAATACCGGATGCATTCCTCAGCTTTTCATGCTGTTTCTGATGTTTAATGTCATGATCGGAGAAGAGCTTGACAGCCCAGCCGCACAATTTTTCTGTTATCTGATTTTATTAGCCATCTATGCTGGAATGGGTCGGCTGCTTGTTCCTCAATTCCGCATCCGTGAGAATGGCATGGTACAGACGGATTGGCCGCTGATTATGGGTATTTTGCCCATTTTTGGGGCAGCATTCACAATTGACTGGTATCCTTCTATTCTGACTTGTCTGTTTCTGGCATGTTATTCCCTGCTGTATCTTGGCAGAGTAAACAGCCCTTATAAGCCCCTTGTATCCGCTTCTGCATTTGCCTGCCTGAGCATTTTCTTTCATAACATCAATGATCCATTTGATGTATTTATGGAACTTCGTCATTCAGATATGAAAACATTGCAGATATTATTATATTTATTCCCGATGCATTTATTTATCCTGTCATTACTCTGGATTCTTCCGGAGAGCTATAAAGAACGAATTCACAAGGCAAGATTTGGAATGTATTGCTTCACAACATTATGCTTATTATTTGCAAGTCTGAGCTTTGGAAATGCATCTGATGCTATTCTGATGATGTTATTTAGCTTTAGCATTCTGGCCGGGAGCTTTTTCTTCAAAAAACTACGCTGGTTTACGCTAGGTTTTTCGGTTCTTGTACTCATGACAATCAAATTGACCTGGAAATTCTGGACATCTCTGCATTGGGGAGCATATCTGTTTTTAGCTGGAATCACTTTAATTGGCATCGCATCTTATTCTGAATATAAAAATCGTTATCATGCAGAACATCCTGATGAGCCTGCAAAAAAATTAGATCTCTTCAAAACATGGACATGGTGAATTTATGAATTCTATTTTCTCTGTGATTACAAAAATTTTATCTCTAGTTATTATATTTATTGTGATTTATGTTACATTGGCGGTTCTGCTTCTGATGGGCTTTATTTCCATGCAATTATCAATCACTGCTATCATCGCTGCATTGATTCCTGCATTTCTGATCTATCTAATTTGTGCTGTATTGATCTCTAATAGTAATCATCTGGGAAGTCCTGTTCCGATCAAAATCGGCCGTACTTTGCTATATGCTGTTTTATCCGGAATGCTTGGCTTTCTGATTCTCTCAGGTGATTATGTCAGAAACCGGATTGATCGTGTTTTTGTTCATCGCTATTATGCACAGGCGGAAGATATTATTTCTTATGATCATAAAAGCATCTATCAGCTAATGGGGTTGCCACTGCATCATAATTCTATTTTTGTAGACTATGACAAGATGCATCTAACTTTTGTATATTATACGGCTGATTATAAAGAACGTTTCCGCACATATATTCTAAGAAAAACGGATGCAAATCCGTTCACAGATCTAAATTTACAATCTCAGTATCCGCTTTCCTCACCCGGAAAAACCATATTCACATATTATAAAACAGATTATGCAATCTCTGCTGGTGTTGTGATCAAGATGAATGACGGAACATTTTATTATGCCAAAATCCCGGATGAAAATCTTGATTTCGATCTGGACAGAAAAAATTAACTCTCTGCTATTAAAAATTGCCCCCGATACCGGGGGCATTTTTATGTGATTAACCTCTTGCATTCAGAATTGCTTTTTTCAGCAGAACCAGATCATAAATATTCAATACATTATCATCATTCATATCTGCATTATAATTCAGATTGATGATTCCACTATAGCCAAGCAAATATTTCTGTAATGTCACAACATCCAGAATAGAAACCTGTCCATCTGTATTGACATCACCCTTCCGGAAATCATCCACAACAGTAGTATCAGGTTCTGTTGTTTCTTCTGGCTGGCTGTTCTTCGGAACGGCGAAAATGCCATAGATCTTGACATCATTCATTCTTGCGCTCATATACATGTCATCTGCTTCATCCACCGTGAAAGCGCCATCAATCGCTTTGAGAATATCCTCATATGTAAAGCGAGCCATAAAATCACTATCACTATCGCCGGTTGGATCGACATATCTCCAACTATGCTCTTCATCTTTAGAGCTGGCCTGCATTACTAATGCAGGATCGTCTGCATTCTGATAAAACATGACAAAGTCATAATTTTCATTAACATAGTTTTTCCAGTTACCCAAAGGAGCAGGATCCCATGCTTTCAGCTCCATACCAGCAGAAGATTTATAAATCTCTACCCAGTCACTGCCAATCTTCACATTTGACCAGCTGAAGTCCGGAGATACATATTCTTCATACTTAGGCAGATCCGGCGTAATACCATAAACGCCCATCATTGCCTCAATTACCGGAGCAGATGCATCATACCATGTATTTGTCAAACGATACACATAGCCATGCGCTTCGCCATTATTAAAATCACCTGAACCAATTACATTGTTATCCCACAATACGCACGGAATTCCGGCAGCTTTTGCCTTTGTCAGGTAATCCTTTGCCCAGTTGACACGGGATTCTGTATTATTAAAATCAGATGCGCTGAATTCGCCGATAATAATCGGTGCATTTTTCTCATCAGAAATGGCTTTCATATCATTGAAGAATGTTGTCAGAGAATCGGCATAAACCTCGCCCCATCCGCTCTGGCCGGGGAATTCATGGTTTGCCTTTTCATCATTTGCCATTGTGAAATAATACGGCAGATAGGCATGTACTGACAAAGCTACATTTCCGGCATTAGCAGGAATTTCAATATTTCTGATGGATTTTGTGCTGGATGATGCACAATAGCCTGGAAGCATCAGCAATCTTTCCTGATTGGCAGCAGAGCCTTGTCCTCTGACAGTATTCACAAATACAGCATTGAGATCATTAATATATTTTGAAGTATAGCCGCCATCTTCTGTACCATCGCCCCATTCACTGACATTGGGGTTTCCGGTCTGACGGGGTTCATTCATCCCTTCAAAGATCAAATGCTGATCATAATCTGCAAATTCTGTAGAAATCTGTGTCCAGATATCGCCCATTTTCTTAGCGGCGACGCTATAAGTATCATCTGTGAATACACTTGCATTTACCCAGTCTTCATGATGTACATTCAGAATGACAAACATACCCTGATTATAGGCATAATCCACTGTTTGCTTGACATAATCCATCCATGTATCATTGATAACATACATCTGACTAGATTCATCATATTCCAGATGTTCATACCAAGTTGTCGGGATTCTGACGGTATTAAAGCCAGCATTCTTGACAGTTGTAAATAATTCCTGAGTTGGTTCAGGATTGCCCCATTTGGTAGCAAATTTTTTAGGAGCATCTGTACTATTCAGGCCTGTATTGCTGCAATCCAGCGTATTTCCGAGATTCCAGCCGATTACCATCTGAGAAGTAATGCTTTTCGCATCCTGACCGGTCAGAGATGCGGCCTTTGTTTCGATTTCCTGCGGGAAGAAATTCAGCCCGGCGGCTGTCAGCACAAATGCAGATGCTGCCGCTGCGATTCTTCCGGCGTGATTCTTCTTCATGGAAAATTCCCCCTTAAATATAATTCTATCTGAAAAATCTTCATTCTGATTTAATTATACAAGTAAATTTCTCATCTGTCAACAGATTTCAGCTAATTTATTTTACGAAAATATGTAAATTTTTTTAAAATCAGGACTTGTTTGAAATCAATTCATAGTTTATCTAAATCTATTTTCCAATGCTTTTCTTGCTTCTGTCAAAGAATCATATTTTTTCCAGCTCATTGCGATTGTCTCCTGACCTTCGGGCTGAATATCGGGCACATGCACCGGATACATTTTTGCACGGAATGCGCTCCGGATTCCATTCAGAGAATCCTCAAAGGCAAGGCATGTTTCAGGCGGAAGATGCAAGACATCACAAGCTTTTATGAAAATTTCCGGATCAGGCTTTCCATGCGTCACCATATCACCGGTAATGACAGCATCAAAATATCTGAGTAATCCAGCTTTTTCGAGCTGTGCCCTCACAGTGATTTCTCTTGTAGAACTTGCCACTGCCAGCAATAGCCCTTTTTCTTTGAAAAATTTCAATATTTCCTCTGCGCCTTCTTTGACAGGAATCTGCTTTTCCAGCTCTTCTTTTGTGAGTTTTCTTGCCAATGATCGAAATTGATCATAATCAAACGCTGATCCATAGCGATTTTCAAAAAATGCTCTAGTATCGGCTTCATTCAGTCCAATGCAGGCACGTTTTGCAAATTCAACATCTGTAAATCCGATCTGTTCAGCGGCCTGTGTCCAAGTTCTGTCACAGATGCGTTCTGTATCGAGCAATAATCCATCCATATCGAAAACAACTCCCCGGATTTCTTCCGGATCTCCGAACGGGAATAATCTTGTGCCGGGGAACTGTCTCTCATACAGATCAAACAATATCCATTGAAAAGAATAGGGAATAACCTGATGTGTTTGCAATAATGCCAGCCATTCATTTTTTGTCACCCAGCGGACAGCCTGCACTTCTTCTGGCTGCAATTTTAATTCCAAATTTTCAGAATGAATTTGTGCTATCCAGTAATCATCAAAAATATTTCGATTTCGAAATGAAAAAATCGGTTCTTCTTCTGTGAAATCAAGATGCAGTCCTAATTCTTCCTGTGCTTCACGGGTCACAGCCGAGCGGCTGTCATCACCTGCCTGAGCGATTCCCCCAAGAGAAATATCCCACATATCCGGCCAGCTTGCTTTATGTTTCACACGTTTTTGCACGAGAAATCTTCCCTGCTGATCAAATAATAACAAATGCACGACCAAAATAAATTCATCCGCTTTCCGGGGCAATCCTCTCTGTATTTTTCTCCCGGTCAGATTTCGATGAATATCATAAATATCCTGATATTCCGGCATAAAAAAACCTCCTATTTGTTTTTTTCATTATATCGCTTTTCTTCGAAAAAGTCAATCTCTTTGTGAAATCTGTGAAAAAGCCTTGGTGTGATTTGTACATTCTATACAATTTTTTATAAATCTACTTGATTTTTCAGATCTTTATGCTATAATAATAAAAAAGGAGGCGTTTTCATGAATCAAATCACTGAACTTGTTTTTATTCTGGATCGAAGCGGCTCTATGCATGGTCTGGAAAAAGACACCATTGGCGGATTCAATAGCATGATCGACAAGCAGAAGCAGGAACAAGGCGATGCACTCGTGACTACAATTCTGTTTGATCATGAAATGCAAACACTGCATGATCGAATTTCTATCAAAGAAATTCAGCCACTGACAAATAAAGATTATATTGTCCGTGGCAATACTGCCCTGCTGGATGCTGTCGGAAACACAATTGCACATATTACCCAAATTCACAAATATATCCGGAAAGAAGATGTGCCGGATAATACCATGTTTGTGATCATTACAGATGGTTTGGAAAATGCAAGCCGACGCTATACACATGAAAAAATCAAATCTATGATTGAAGAGAAAAAGGCGCAGGGCTGGGAATTTATTTTCATCGGTGCAAATATGGATGCTGTCACAGAAGGCGCAAAAATGGGCATTCCTGCTGAACGTTCCGTGAATTATCTTGCGGATGAGCAAGGCACAGACATGCTGTATCAATCTGTATCAGCATCTGTTTCAGAAATGAGAAGATCGCAGAAACTCTCCAATCTTTGGCGCAAAGGCATTGACAATGATAATAAAAAACGTGGCTGATCAGAAAAGCCCCGTCCTTCCGGACGGGGTTTTATTATTCTCCCCATTGTTTAATTCTGTAATATTCTTCCTTATCTTTTCTCATATTGGCCTCTGCACGGATGAATACTTGTCTATAATGCTCATAGCATTCCGGCTGATAGGTGCAGAAACCTTTTGCGATAGAAAGCGGCGGTGCATCTGCATGAGCCATATTATATTTCCGGATTTCAGTTTCTGTCTTATCTAATTTTGTGGTCATATCCAGCACAGAATTATGATCCAACACAACAATAAATTCATCACTTGCAATACGATACACATTCTTTTGTTCAAAAACCTCTTTCAGAATGGCCGCTGTTGCAAGCATGAGGGCATCCCCTTGTTCAAATCCATAATTTGTATTAATCGCTTTCAACTCATTCAGATCAAAAAAAGCAACAGAAAATTCGGCTGTATGCTCTTCAATATTCTGCTCCAGATTCCGGATTGTCACCTGATAGGCGGCTTTATTTCCTACGCCTGTCATTTCATCTACATAAGTCTGCGAATAGATAAATCCGATATATCTTTTTAGCTGATACTGCATAGAATGCAGATTATTGCCGATCTCTGAAATTTCATCTTCCTGTTCACTTGTTCCATATGTTTCACCGGAAGCCAGTGTTTTCAGGAGTTCTCGTTGTCCTTCATCTGTAATGGCATCCAATTTCTGAATAGATCCACGCATCATAAGTTGATTCAAGTCATTAAATTCTCCATTCAGATCTCGCATTTCCTGCCGGATTGTCTCAAATCTTCTTTGTGTCTTGGCAGATATGGCAATAGAAAGAAAAATACCCAATATCAATGAAATCAAGCTAACGATCACGATGGCCGCAACATTCTTGCTTGTTTCTTTTTCAAACCATTCTGCACTGCAATCTAAAGCAACAATCACGGCAACATTTCCATCTGAATCAAATACAGGTGTATAAGCCGAGTAAAATCTTCCCCATTCATCCTGATAAGGCTTTTTATCCACTGCCGATTCTCCAGCGGCAGCTGTTTTCAATGCAGGCGTTGCAACCACAGAATCGCCGATTTTTCCCGGATTTTCTGTAATGGGATCTATCAAAATACTAAAATTTTCATTTTCTTTAATATTAATTGCATAAATATACTCTAATTCAATATTATCCTGAAATAGTTTCAGCGTCTGCAATGCCGTTTGATATTTTTCAGTATTTTCATCTTCTGCTGTCAGTGTCTTCATCTCATGTATCAGTCATCAAGAGCCATGCGGATACAAATCCGTCAAAGAATGCTGGATATTACTAAAACAGCTGCATCTATGCTGGATGGGGATCAAAATCACACCCATCAGAATATTAGCAGATACTAGAAGCAGCAGCGCAAATAAAAAATTAACAGTTTCAAAACTTTTTCTGATTCTTTTCATAAATCCTCCCCCTTTTAGAAAAAAATACATGGCAGTTTCCTGCCATGCATCATTATCCCTTAATCAGCCAGCTTGATAATTGCCATTTCAGCAGCATCGCCCCGGCGAGGGCCTGTTTTAATAATCTGTGTGTAGCCGCCGTTGCGGTCTGCATATTTCGGAGAAATCTCGTCAAACAGCTTCTTTGCAACATCTTCTTTTGTGATATAAGCATATACCTGACGCTTGCTGTGCAGGTCAGTATTTTTGCCCAATGTAATCATCTTTTCAGCCACACTGCGGACTTCCTTGGCTCTTGTCACGGTAGTTTCCACCTGACCATTTTCCAGCAGGAAAGTCACCATTGCTCGAAGCATTGCAGTTCTGTGTGCAGTGGTTCTGCCCAGTTTTCTCGGCATCTGTCTTCACTCCTTTGCGAAAATTCATTTTCTGTGCGTCCTTCAATCTTCCTCAGATGACAGGTCAAATCCCAGTGACTGAAGCTTTTCTTTTACTTCATCAAAAGACTTCTTCCCCAGATTACGCACTTTCATCATTTCTTCCTCGGACTTGTTAATTAAATCATCTACGGTATTTATGCCGGCACGTTTCAGACAATTAAATGAACGTACCGACAAGTCAAGTTCCTCAATGGTCATCTCAAGGATTTTTTCCTTGCCCTTGTCGTCTTTCTCGACGAGTACTTCAGGAATACATGCTTCGTCTGATAAATCGACGAACAGTCTCAGGTGCTCGTTGAGGAGATTGGCTGCCTGTGACAAAGCTTCTTTTGCGGAAACAGTTCCGTCTGTCCACACTTCTATTGTCAGCTTGTCATAGTCGGTGACCTGTCCGAGACGTGTGTTCTCTACAGTATAATTCACCTTCAAAACAGGAGTATAAATGCTGTCTACAGCAATCACATCAATCGGCATATCCTGGATCTGCTGTTTATTGCGTTCTGCGGAAACGTAGCCTCTGCCTCTGTCAATCGTGATTTCCATGTGAAGCTTTGCATCTTTTCCCAGTGTTGCAATATGCATTCCAGGATTCAAAATCACCACTTCTGAATCATTTTCAATATCATTGGCAGTGACTTCACATTCACCTTCTGCATTAATCAACAGTGTTTTTGGTCCTTCCCCGTAGAGCTTTGCCGTCAGCCCTTTCAGGCTCAGAATAATTTCTGTGACATCTTCTTTCACACCCGGAATTGTGGAAAGTTCATGATGTACGCCGTCAATTTTAACAAAATTCACAGCAACGCCAGGGATGGAGGACAGGAGCACACGCCGGAGACTGTTTCCAAGGGTTGTGCCATAGCCACGCTCCAGAGGTGACAGAACGAATTTTCCGTATTTTCCATCTGGCCTCAGGTCTTCTGGAATAATTTCCGGCTTCTCTATTCTTTCAAGCATATAGACCCTCCTATTTCGTAATTACTTGTATTATTGAACTGATCCGCAGGCAATTACGCATTATTTGGAGTACAGTTCGACAATCAGGTGTGTTTCTGCTTCATAGTCAATATCAGACGGATTGGGAAGTCTGGTCACTTTTGCGGAAAACTTATCGCTGCTAGTTTCCAGCCACAGCGGTGTTGTTCTGCTTTGTGTTTTTTCAAGAATGCCAGCTGCCTGGTCATTGCCTTTGAACAGGGTGCTTGTTCTGCTATTTTCAGCAAGAGCGATTTCATCACCAGCGGAAACTCTGTAAGATGGAATATCTACACGTTTGCCATTTACGGTAAAATGGCCATGAGTAACCAGCAATCTTGCCTCACGTCTGGTAGTTGCCAGACCCATGCGGAACGCAACATTATCCAATCTGGATTCCAGCAGGGTGATCAGATTATCACCGGCCTTGCCTTCCATTTTTTCAGCCAGTTCAAAATAATGACGGAAGGGCTTTTCCATTACGCCATAGATAAATTTCAGCTTCTGTTTTTCTTTCAGCTGTGTGCCATATTCTGAAACTTTTTTCCGGCTGTTGGCGTTGGGATTGCGTTTAGATTTCTTATCAATGCCCATAACTGCGGGGCTGATTCCCAGGTATCTGCATCTTTTCAGAATCGGGTCTTTATTTACTGCCATGTTAAGATAACCTCCTTATCAGACACGTCTTCTCTTGGGTGGGCGGCATCCGTTATGCGGGATGGGGGTCACGTCTTTGATCATACGGACTTCCAGGCCAACGGTCTGCAATGCACGAATTGCTGCTTCTCGGCCGCTTCCGGGGCCTTTTACATAGACTTCTACACTTTTCAGGCCATGTTCCATAGCTGCTTTTGCGGCAGTTTCAGCGGCTGTCTGTGCGGCAAACGGGGTTGATTTTCTCGAACCACGGAAACCGAGACCGCCTGCGCTTGCCCAGGAAATGGTGTTGCCCTGTGTGTCTGTAATTGTCACAAGTGTATTATTAAATGTAGACTTAATGTGTACTGCGCCGTTTTCAATATTCTTGCGTTCTCTGCGGCGGCGGACAGTTGTCACTTTCTTACCTTTCTGTGCCAAAAGAATTCACCTTCCCTTATTTCTTCTTGTTTGCGATAGTCTTAGCCGGGCCTTTGCGAGTTCTTGCATTTGTCTTGGTACGCTGGCCTCTTACCGGCAGACCCTTTCTGTGGCGTACGCCTCTATAGCAGCCGATTTCGATCAGTCTCTTAATGTTCAGTGCCACCTCACGACGGAGATCGCCTTCTACGGTGACATTTGCGTCAATATAATCACGCAGTTTTGCAACATCTTTTTCTGTCAGATCTTTCACTCTGGTATCCGGATTAATGCCGGTTGCTTCGAGAATCTTGTCTGCTGTAGAGCGGCCGATGCCGTAAATATATGTCAGACCGATTTCGACTCTTTTTTCCTTGGGCAGGTCAACACCTGAAATTCTTGCCATTTTCTGAATTCACCTCTCAATGCTTTAAAATCAGCCCTGACGCTGTTTATGCTTGGGATTTTCACAGATCACCATGACTTTTCCCTTGCGCTTGATGACTTTGCATTTTTCGCAAATCGGTTTTACCGAAGGTCTTACTTTCATGAAAATTACCTCCTTGGGGTTTTGGGGTTACTTGGCTCTCCATGTAATGCGGCCTTTTGTCAGATCATAAGGCGACATTTCAATTTTGACTTTATCACCTGGCACGATGCGGATATAATTCATGCGCAACTTGCCGGAAACATGGGCTAAAATGACGTGCTTATTTGGAAGCTCCACCCGGAAATTAGCATTCGGGAGTGCTTCCAGCACAACGCCTTCTACTTCAATCAAATCTTCTTTAGACAAATCTATTCTCCTCCTGATACTCATGCAGAAACCGGCGCAGGGATTTATTTGTCATGTCCTGTAGTGAAAGCAAAGTTTTAGTAGGGCGGACATGTTTTGGATTTTTGCGCTTCGGCTTTTCGAGTGTTCTGTGTCTGCCGTCGGCAAGATAGACAAAATTTTCATCCTGCCGGATAATCAAATAGAACTGATTTTTTTCCTTGCCTGCGGCGGCGCAGACAATCCTGCCATTTTGTAACTGCATCACAGTTCGGGTTCTGTCAGGATGACAGCACCATTTTCGGTAATGGCAATTGCATGTTCAAAATGTGCGGAAAGGCTGCCGCTCTTGGTGCGGACAGTCCAGCCATCTTTTGCCACCCGGATTGCATCGCCTTTCAGATTAATCATAGGCTCGATGCAGATGCACATACCAGCCTGAAGGCGAATTCCTTTTCTGCCGGCCTGAACATAATTCGGCACTTCAGGAGATTCATGCAGATCTCTGCCGATACCATGGCCGCAGTATTCACGGACAATACCATAACCTCTGGAAGCGCAATATTTCTCGACTGCTCCGGAAACTTCGGAAAGATGAGCACCAACTACTGCTGCTTTGATGCCTTCATAAAGGGAAGCATTTGTAACATTCAAAAGCTCCTGTGCTTCCGGGGAGATTTTGCCGACCGGGAAAGTATAGCAGGTATCACCATGAAATCCGTTAATATAAGCACCGACATCAATGCTGACGATATCACCGTTTTTGATTTTGCGTGAACCTGGGATGCCATGAATGACTTCCTCATTGACAGAGACGCAGGCACTACCGGGAAAACCGCCATATCCCAAAAAGGAGGGAACAGCACCCTGACTCACGATATAATCATGTACGATCTTGTCAACGGCTTTTGTTGTCATCCCTGGTTCTAATGCACGGCCTGCCAGATGGCAGGCAGTACCGGCAATTTTGCCGGCAATGCGCATTTTTTCCAGATCTGTCTTAGATTTAATTGTAATACTCATTCTGTCACAGCCCCCACAGCTTTGAGTGTCAGCTTTTTCGTATCAGCGACTTCTTCCTGACCAATTACAGTATCCAGTTTGCCCTGTTTTTTGTAATAGTCCTTAATGGGTTCTGTTTCTTTATGATAAGTTTCGAGGCGAGAAATGACGGTTTCAGGCTGATCATCCTTACGGATCACAGTTTTTGCGCCGCATTTATCGCAGATTCCTTCTGTTTTAGAAGGCTTATACTGCACATGATACGATGCGCCGCAGCCTTCGCAGACTCTACGGCCGGAAACACGTTCTTTGATCGTTTCATCCGGGACAAAAATTTCAACAACTTTGTCGATCTGTACCCCCATTTTGTCAAGGGCTTCTGCCTGAGGAACTGTTCTCGGAAAGCCGTCCAGGATAAATCCATTCTGTGCATCTTCCTGTGCAATGCGATCTTTCAGGATGCCAATGACAATATCATCTGACACAAGTCCGCCAGCTTCCATGACAGCTTTCGCCTTCAAACCATATTCTGTGCCGTTTTTCACAGCTTCTCTAAGCATATTACCAGTAGAAATCTGCGGAATGTTCAGAGCTTCAGAAATGGCTTCTGCCTGTGTGCCCTTGCCTGCGCCGGGCGCACCGAGTAAAATCAAATTCATAAATTGCTCTCCTTATCTTAAAAATCCCGGATGATGATTCATCATCAGCTGAGATTCCAGAGTTCTTGCGGTTTCCAGAGCAACACTCACAACGATCAGGATCGATGTGCCGCCCATGGACAATGAACGCAGACTTGCATCAAACCAGCCCAATGCAATCGGCAAGATGGCAATAATTCCTAGAAATATTGCGCCTACGAGAGTAATCTTAGACAATACTCTGTGAATATATTCTTCCGTAGGCTTGCCGGGTCTGATTCCCGGAATGCCACCATTGCTTTGACGAAGATTATTCGCAATTGTCACCGGATCATATTGCATTGCAACATAGAAATAATTAAACGCAATAATCAGCACAAGATATAAAATTGCATAACCCCAGCTGGTTGTTTTAAAAAATTCAACAAAATGATAATAAAATCTCTGGCCGCCGGTTGCCGTTTCAAGATCAGCTGCATCCACCGGCTTGATGAACAGGCTGATTGTGCTTGGCAGGGACATGAACGACATTGCAAAGATAATAGGCATTACGCCGCTCATGCAAATTTTAACAGGAATATACGTACTTTGGCCGCCGTACTGTTTCCGACCTACAACACGTCTGGAATATTGAATGGGGATTCTCCGTTCTGCCTCGTTCATGAAGACAATAAAGCCGATCATGAATACAAACATCAGCAGGATAAAAATATCTACAAAGAAATATTTTGCATTGTCCATCTGGAAGAGAGCCCACAATGTACCCACATCCGTGGGGAATCTGGCAACGATACCAGCAAACAGCAGGATAGAAACGCCATTTCCAATGCCTTTGTCATTGATTCTATTGCCCATCCATACAACAAAGCTTGCACCTGCTGTGAAACAGGCAATAATTACAATCGCTGCAAACCAGCCATATGCTCCGGAAGTATATTTTACTGCTCCTGCACTATTTTTCAATGTCAGGTAATAAGCCACTGACATGAACACCGCTAGAAACAGCGCAACATATGCCGTAATCTTATTTAAAATCTTTCGGCCTTCCTCTCCCTCTTCCTGCAATCGCTCCAGCGGAGGAAGTGCATAAGTCAAAAGCTGAATAATAATTGATGAATTAATATATGGCGTGATCGACAGAGAAAACACGGTTGCTTTTGACAACTGTCCGCCGGTCAAAATATTTAAATATTCCAGAAAATTACCATCCGTTGCATTGGTATCCATCCATTCCTGCACTGCTGCCAGTGACAGGAACGGAACGGTAATTGCACCGCCAATGCGGAAAATAATAATCATGATGAGCGTATAGATAAATTTCTTTCTAATCTCCGGTACGCTCCAGGCATTCTTGAGTGTCTGAAACAATTCAGTTCACCTCAGCTTTCCCGCCTGCCTTTTCAATTTTTTCAAGGGCGGATTTTGTGAACTTTGCTGCTTTTACTGTCAGCTTGACGTTCAATTCACCGTCGCCAAGAATTTTTACGCCGTCACAAACTTTCTTTACCAAACCGCTGGCGCAGAGCAGTTCTGTGTCAACAACAGTGCCTTCTGTGAACTTGTTCAGATCTCCCACATTGACCACTGCATATGTCTTTGCAAAAATATTATTGAAGCCTCTCTTCGGAATTCTTCTTGCAAGCGGCATCTGACCGCCTTCAAATCCGATTCTGACACCGCCGCCGGAACGTGCTTTCTGACCCTTATGGCCTTTGCCGGCGGTCTTGCCGTTGCCTGAACCATGGCCACGGCCTACACGCTTAACGGGCTTGTTGGAATCCGGAGCCGGTACGAGTTCATGAATCTGCATGATGTAGCCCTCCTTGCTCTTATGCTTCTTCTACTTTAATCAGATGAATAATTTTATGAATTTTGCCTGCTGTACAGGGATTGTCGGGCTGTGTTGTCACATCACCAATCTTTTTCAGACCAAGTGCCTTGGCTGTCTCAATCTGATCTTTTTTACAGCCGATGAGACTTTTCACGAGTGTAATCTTCTTCATGATCTGCACCCTCCTTAACCCAGAATCTCTTTCACAGTCTTGCCACGCTTTGCAGCAACTTCTTCTGCTGTTGTGCATCCTGTCAGCCCTGCAATGGTAGCTCTTACAACATTGCACGGATTATTAGAACGCAATGATTTTGTTCTGATATCTTTAATGCCTGCCACTTCAATCACAGCACGCACAGGGCCGCCGGCAATCACACCAGTACCAGGTGCAGCCGGTCTCATCAGTACCTCACCTGCGCCAAACTTGCCAACAATCTCATGTGGAATGGTTGTACCCTTCAGCGGGATTTTTACCATATTTTTCTTTGCATCTTCAATGCCTTTGCGGATTGCGTCCGGTACTTCGCTGGATTTGCCCATCCCAAAGCCTACCGTTCCTTTGCCGTCGCCGACTACTACCAGTGCGGAGAACTTCATGATGCGTCCGCCTTTTACGGTTTTGGATACTCTGTTAATATGAACTACTTTTTCAAGATATTCTGTATCCTTTGCCTCATAATTAGCCAATCGTGTTCCCTCCTGTTCTCTCAGAAATTCAGGCCGTTTTCACGGGCTGCTTCTGCCAGAGCCTGCACTCTGCCATGATACAAATAACCGCCTCTGTCGAAAACGACATCTTTGATGCCCTTGTCAGCGGCAGCCTTTGCCACCAGTTCGCCGACTTTCTTTGCACCTTCCATATTGCCGCCGTTTGCATCAAAATCTTTTGTCATGCTGGAAGCACTTGCCAGTGTTACCTGATTGACATCATCAATAATCTGTGCATAAATATGCTTGGCACTTCTGAATACACACAGGCGTGGAACTTCAGGAGTTCCGGAAATCTTTCTACGCACACGGGCATGTCTCTTCTGACGTGCCTTACTGCTGTCAAATTTTTTAATCATCGCCGTTTACTCCTTTCAATTATTTTTTGCCCTTGCCGGCCTTGCCTTCCTTGCGGATAATATGTTCACCCTGATAGTGAATTCCCTTGCCTTTATAGGGTTCAGGTGGTCTCTTTTCACGGACTTCTGCCGCAAACTGACCTACTTTCTGTTTGTCAATGCCTTTGATAATAATCTGGTTGGGTGCTGGTACATCAATCTGAATATCATCCGTTTCCGGAACAATGACCTGATGGGAAAATCCCAGATTCATGACAAGATTTTTCCCCTGCTTTGCCACACGATAACCAACACCATCTACTTCCAGCGTCTTGCTGTAGCCATTGACAACACCCTCTACCATGTTATGAATCAGGCTTCTTGTCAGTCCGTGCAGACTTCTGTGTCTCTTGTCATCAGACGGCCTTGTTACTGTAATTACACCATCTTCCAGCTTGATTCCCAGCTCTTTGGAAAACTGCTGGCTCAGTGTGCCCTTTGCGCCTTTTACTGTTACAAAATTATCTTCCACCTTGACTTCTACACCGGCAGGAACAGTAATCGGCAGCTTGCCAATTCTTGACATGACTATTCCTCCTTACCAGATGTATGCGAGCACTTCACCGCCGACATGTTCCGCTCTTGCTTTCTTGTCGGTCATAATGCCCTTTGATGTGGATACGATGGCAATGCCCAGCCCTTTGCGGACTTCCGGCATATCCTCGCAGCTTGCATAAATTCGCAGACCCGGCTTGGAAACTCTCCGCAGGCCGGAAATCACCGGAGTTCTGCTGTCTGTATATTTCAGAGTGACTCTGATAATTCCCTGCTTGTCATCTTCTACGATCTGAAAGCCCTTAATATATCCTTCATCTGCCAGAATCTGGGTAATGGCTTTCTTCACATTGGACGCAGGAATATCCACTGTGGGATGTTTCGCAGTACTTGCATTACGGATTCTCGTCAGCAGGTCTGCGATGGTATCTGAAATTTGCATACCAATGCCCTCCTTTTATTTTTTACCAGCTTGCCTTCTTAACGCCCGGAATCTGACCATCATTTGCCAGCTCTCTGAAGCAGATACGGCAGATGCCGTACTTTCTCAGATAAGCGTGGGGTCTTCCGCAGATCTTGCATCTGCTATATGCTCTGGTAGAGTACTTCGGGGTTCTCTGCTGCTTGTTGATCATTGCTTTCTTTGCCATGGATATGTCCTCCCTCAGTCAGCAAACGGCGCACCCAGGAGCTTCAGCAGTTCCTTGGCTTCTTCATCCGTCTGTGCGGTTGTGATGAAATTGATGTCCATGCCCCGGACTTTGTCAATCTTATCATATTCAATTTCAGGGAAAATCAGCTGTTCTTTGATACCAGTGGAATAATTGCCACGTCCGTCAAAAGAATTACCGTTGATACCTCTGAAGTCACGGACACGGGGGAATGCAACGTTGAAAAGCTTGTCAACAAAGTCATACATTCTGTCTCCCCGAAGGGTTACTTTTACACCGATTGGCATTCCTTCACGCAGTTTGAAGTTTGCAACAGATTTTTTAGCACGGCATACAACCGGCTTCTGTCCTGTGATGGCTGCCAGATCATTCATGATGGCATCAATGACTTTGGAATTGTCCTTTGCTTCACCAGCACCAACGTTGATGACTACTTTATCCAGCTTTGGAATCTGCATCACGCTTTTATAGCTGAATTTCTGCATCAATGCAGGAGCAACGGTGCTGACATACTGTTCTTTTAATCTTGCCATTTCTCGTTTCTCCTTACTTATTCAAAAGACGCACCGCACTTTTTGCACTGGCGGAGCTTGATTTTTTTGGTCTGGCCGTCTTTTGTCTTTTCTTCAAAGACATGGCCAATTCTGGTGGGCTTGCCGCATTTCGGGCACACCAGCTGCACCTTGGAAGCATAGACAGCAGCCTCAGCTCTTACAACTGTTCCAGACTGTCCCATTGCCATGGGCTTAACGTGCTTTGTGACCATGTTAAAGCCTTCCACGATGACTTTTCCTTCTTTCGGGCTAACTTCAACGACTTTTGCAGTGCGGCGGCCTTCTTCTTTTTTTCTGGGGTCTTTATACTTGTATTCGTCTGCACCAGTGCGCAGAATGACAGTATCACCCTTCTTAACATGCAGTTTGCTGCTCATTCCGGCTTCCTCCTTACAGAACTTCCGGCGCAAGAGAGAGAATCTTCATATAATCTTTTTCACGGAGTTCTCTTGCTACCGGCCCGAAGATACGAGTTCCTCTCGGGTTTTTGTCTTCTCTGATAATGACAGCGGCATTTTCATCAAAACGGATATAAGTGCCGTCTTCTCTTCTCAGACCCTTTGCGCTGCGTACAATAACAGCCTTGACAACGTCGCCTTTTTTCACCACGCCGCCGGGTGTTGCTTTTTTTACAGACGCTACAACAACATCACCAATATTTGCATATCTTCTGCGTGTGCCGCCCAGTACTCTGATGCACATCAGCTCTTTTGCGCCGGTGTTGTCTGCAACTTTCAGATAAGTCTGCATCTGGATCATAGATGCGCTCCTCCTCTCAGGTGTTACTTATTGAATTACTTCGCCTTTTCAATAATATTGACAACTCGCCATCTCTTATCTTTAGAGAGCGGACGGGTTTCCATAACTGACACACGGTCACCGACTCTGCATTCGTTGTTTTCATCATGTGCTTTCAGGCGAACAGTTCTCTTGATGATTTTCTTATATAACGGATGCTTTACATTGTCGATAATAGCAACAACAACAGTTTTGTCCATTTTGTCGCTGACAACCAGGCCGGTTCTTGTCTTTCTCAGATTTCTTTCAGCCACAGCTTGTTCCTCCTAAATCTTACTTAGCACTCTGTGCAAGTTCAGCCTCACGCAGGCAGGTTTTCACACGTGCAATGTCTTTCTTGACAGCTTTCACTTTAGCAGTACTTTCCAGCTTATTGGCCGCAAGCTGGAAACGGAGGGCAAAAAGTTCTTCTTTGAGGCTGACGAGCTTCAGATTCATTTCTTCGACAGTCATCTCTCTGATTTCTGTTGCTTTCATGCAGTCTCTCCTCCTTCTGTTTCATCGGCAGCGGTTTCTTTTGCAACAAATTTGCACTTGATCGGCAGTTTGTGCATAGCAAGACGCATTGCCTCTCTTGCGGTTTCTTCCGGTACGCCTTTGATCTCAAACAGCACTCTGCCAGGTTTTACAACGGCTACCCAATATTCCGGAGAACCTTTACCTGAACCCATTCGGGTTTCAGCAGGTTTTTCTGTGATTGGCTTGTCAGGGAAAATCTTGATCCACACCTGACCACCTCTCTTGATATATCTGGTCATTGCAATACGGGCGGATTCGATCTGATTGGAAGTGATCCAAGCCGGTTCGAGTGCCTGGAGGCCGTAATCACCGTATGTGACAGTGTTGCCTCTGTAGGCCTTGCCAGTGAGGCGGCCTCTGTGTACTCTACGATATTTTACTCTCTTTGGAAGAAGCATTAGTCATTTCCTCCTTCTCTTTTTGCGCTGCGAGCCTTATCATAGGCTTTTCTGTTCTCACCACGGAAACCATTATTTCTGTTTCTACGGCCGCCACGTCCGCCGGGCTTATCATTGCCGCCGCCGGATCTGTTACCTTCGGGGCGAGGTCTGCTTGTCTTTGCAGGTTTCTTTGCAGCAGCATCACCTTTCAGCACTTCGCCTTTATAGATCCAGACTTTTACGCCCAGCTTACCATAAGTGGTATCTGCTTCTGCAAAACCATAGTCAATATCGGCTCTGATGGTCTGGAGCGGAATTGTACCCTCATGATAGCTTTCAGAGCGAGCAATTTCTGCACCTGCGAGTCTGCCGGAAACCATGACTTTGATTCCCTTGGCATTGAGTCTCATGGCTCTGCTGATGCCCTGCTTCATCGCACGACGGAAGGAAATTCTGTTTTCCAGATCCTGTGCAATTTTTTCAGCTACCAGCTGAGCATCCATATCAGGAAGCTTGATTTCGATAATATTAATAGAAACCTGCTTCTTCATCATTTTCTGAAGCTGTTCTTTCAGCTTTTCAATTTCCACGCCGTTACGGCCGATTACAAGGCCGGGCTTAGCGCAATGAATGTGGATTCTTACTTTATCTTCTGCAAAACGCTCAATTTCCACACGAGGAACGCCCATCGGCTTGAGTGTTTTCAGGATATAATTTCTGATATTATAATCTTCAACCAGCATATTGCCGAAATCAGCCTTTTTGGCATACCAGCGGGAATCCCATTCTTTAATCACACCAACACGGAGACCGTGCGGATTTACTTTCTGACCCATAGTCAACCTCCTCAGGGATTAGTCTTCTTTTTCTTTCAGTACAATTGTGATATGTGAAGTTCTTTTCAGAATCCGGTATGCTCTGCCCTGTGCTCTCGGCATGATGCGCTTCATAATCGGACCAGGTGCGGCATAGCATTCTGCTACATAAAGCTGATCTTTATTCATGCCATAATTATTATCTGCATTCGCAATTGCGGATTTTAAAAGCTTTTCCAAAATAGGGCTTGCGGCCTTCGGTGTCAGACGAAGGGTAGCAAGAGCCTTTTCAGTGGGCTGATTTCTGATTAAGTCCAGTACAATCTGTACTTTTCTGGGAGAGATGCGGACATTGCTCAGTGTTGCTTTAGCTTCCATCGTTCAATTCCTCCTTCCCAATTACTTCTTGCCATTGTTGGACGTTTTAGAACCGGCATGACCTTTGAAAGTTCTTGTCGGGGCAAATTCGCCAAGCTTATGACCAACCATATCTTCTGTCACATAAACCGGAACGTGTTTTCTTCCGTCATGTACAGCGAACGTGTGGCCTACGAAATCCGGGAAGATTGTGGAAGATCTGCTCCATGTTTTGAGCACTTTCTTCTCACCGGCTTCATTCATGGCAATGACTCTCTTGAGGAGAACTTCCTGTACATAAGGGCCTTTTTTAATGCTTCTGCTCATGATAATTCTCCTTTCTGATTATTTGCCGTTGCGGCGTTTTACGATATATTTATCTGTACGGTTGTGAGATTTTCTTGTTTTATAACCAAGAGCAGGCTTGCCCCATGGAGTTACAGGGCCAGGACGACCAACCGGGGATTTACCTTCACCACCACCATGTGGATGATCGCAGGGGTTCATAACAGAACCACGAACAGTAGGTCTCCAACCCATATGGCGTTTTCTTCCTGCCTTGCCATAGTTGACATTCTGATGATCAATATTAGAAACCTGGCCAACAGTTGCCTTGCATCTGACAGAAATCTTTCTCATTTCACCGCTAGGCAGACGAATCAAAGCATAATCGCCTTCACGTCCCATCAGCTGAGCCACATTGCCTGCGCTTCTTACGAGCTGTGCACCTCTGCCGGGATATAATTCAATTGCATGGATAAATTCACCAACCGGAATATCAGCCAGCTTCAGAGCATTACCCGGCTTGATGTCAGCATCTTCACCAGCACGGATTTTTGCGCCGACTTTGAGACCTTCGGGAGCGAGGATATAACGCTTTTCGCCGTCTTCATATTCTACCAAAGCGATAAATGCGCTTCTGTTCGGATCATATTCCAGTGTGAGGACTTTTGCGTCCATTCCTTCTTTATCACGCTTAAAATCAATCACACGGTATTTTCTTCTATTTCCGCCGCCTCTGTGCCGAATGGTAATGCGGCCATAGCTGTTTCTGCCGCTCTTCTTTTTCAGCGGCTCCAGCAGACTCTTTTCCGGGTCGGTTTTGCTGAGTACAGAATAATCTGTCACAGACATCTGACGACGGGAAGGAGTCGTTGGCTTGTAATTCTTGATAGCCATTTGCTTTTTCTCCTTAAATCATACTTTTTGCGGGAGTATATCCCATACAGTATTAATTATATTAATACATGCCGTCGAAGAATTCAATTCTGTCTTTCTTCTGATCCGCTTTCTTTGTGCCTTCTTTATTCGGATTCTGATTGATCGTCACAACCGCTTTTTTATATGCAGGTGTCTTTCCCACAAAGCGGCCAACTCTCTTATCCTTGCCACGGCAGTTGAGCGTATTGACTTTTACCACTTCTACATTGAACAGGGCTTCTACTGCCTGCTTGATCTCAATCTTGTTGGCATCTTTTGCAACCTGGAATGTATATTTTCCAGTCGGCAGGCCGTCCATACTCTGCTCTGTGATAATAGGCTTGATAATAATATCCTGGGGAGCTTTCATTATGCATATACCTCCTCAATTTTAGCGATGGCATTCTTTGCAACGATGAATTTACCGCCGTTCAGAATATCATAAACATTCAAAGTTCCTACATGTGCAGTCTTCACACCAGGAAGATTTGACGCACTCTTATACACTTTCTGATCTGCATCTGCTGTAACAAGCAAAGCCTTCTTTTCTACATTCAGAGCTTTCAGCATTGCAGCAATTGTTTTGGTTTTATACTCATCCATAGTGAGCGTATCCAGAACAATTAAATTTCCTTCGAGAACTTTCTGAGAAAGTGCAGATTTCATAGCCAGTCTGCGAACTTTCTTATTCAATGTATATCTATAGCTTCTGGGCTTAGGGCCGAGTGCAACGCCGCCATGTCTCCACTGCGGTGCTCTGATAGATCCCTGTCTTGCATTGCCTGTTCCCTTCTGTCTCCAGGGCTTTCT
>DJXD01000128.1:0-22780 GCA_002449585.1 Ruminococcus sp. UBA7013 | reverse complement strand
GTCTCCAGGGCTTTCTTCCGCCGCCTCTGACTTCTGTTCTTGTCAGAGTGGACTGTGTGCCCTGTCTCTGGTTTGCCAGATAATTCACAACAGCCGCATGCATAACGGAAACATTCGGTTCAATGCCAAATACTGCATCAGAAAGTTCTGTTTCAGAAACTTCAGCACCAGTCATATCAAATACTTTTACAGTTGCCATTTACGTTTCCTCCTTTCTTATGCCTTCACGCTGTCAACAATTGTCACAATACCGCCCTTCGGGCCCGGAATTGCGCCTTTGATAGCAATCAGATTATTTTCAGCATCTACTTTGACAATTTCCAGATTCTGAACTGTCACTTTTTCAGCACCCATATGGCCAGCCATGCCCTTACCCTTATAAATTCTGGATGGGGAAGAACATGCACCCATAGAACCAGACTGACGATGTACCGGGCCTGTACCGTGTGTTTCTTTTAATCTGTGCTGATTATGACGCTTGATTGCACCCTGATAGCCTTTACCTTTGCTTGTACCGCATACATCAACAATATCGCCAGCAGCAAATACATCTGCTTTGATCAAGCTTCCTGTTTCCAGATTGCAGTCTTCGAATTTAAATTCTTTCAGGGTTTTCTTATAACCGGCATTTGCTTTATCAAAATGACCTTTTTCAGGTTTATTGACTTTGTTGGCTTTTTTATCACCGAAACCGAGCTGTACAGCGTCATAGCCTTCATTGGCCTGTGTTTTGACCTGAACGACCTGACAAGGGCCAGCTTCTACGACAGTTACGGGGATGAACTTGCCATCTTCATCAAAAATCTGGGTCATACCGATTTTTTTGCCGATAATGCCTTTTTTCATGAGAAATTCCTCCTTATGGTTATTGGTCGGGAAATCCGACATGACCTAGCTGTTTCCAGCTGGGAAGCAGGCTTATTTTTTATTGACTTCCATCATGATGTCAACGCCTGCGGGGAGCTCCAGTTTCTGAAGAGCTTCCATAGTTGCCTTTGTGGGGTTAATCACATCAATCAGACGCTTATGTGTACGCTGTTCAAACTGTTCACGGCTGTCTTTATATTTATGAACTGCACGGAGAATGGTCACAATTTCTTTTTCTGTAGGGAGCGGAATAGGACCGGAAACTCTTGCGCCGCTTCTTTTTGCTGCATCAACGATTTTTGCAGCGGCGGCATCTACAGTTGCGTGTTCATAACCCTTGATCTTGATTCTGGTTTTTTCGCTTGCTGCCATTTTAAGGTTCGCCTCCTTGATAGAATAAAACGGGGGGCGCAGTGATTCAGGAATGCATCCACTTGTCCGGGTGTATCCTGCACACCCAAATACAAAAACCGGCAATCTTGGACAGATTCCGGCAAAAGCGCACACAAGACCACAGTCGGGAAATTCCTGTGAGAAGATCCCATTTATGGCACATACTGTGCAGTCATTCCTTGCCGACCGGCTCAAGGCCGGACATACTCCACGGAAATTCCCTGACATACCGCCAGCAACCTTCCGCTTCTGCGCATATTCGTTTATCCGGATACCGGACTTTATTTAGTATAGCATAATTTTTCTGAAATGTCAATCATTATATTCTAAATTTTTTATGAACTAAATCAAATTATTTAATTTAATCAACTGAGTCAATGTGATGGGAGTAAATTCATGATTTCCTGATTAAATCCAAAACAGACATCTCCAATAATATATACATCATCCTGATCTGTGATGACAGCATTCCAGTTTGCTTTGATTACCCTGTGCATTTCCTCCAGATCTGCAAAAGGCCTTTCACATAGATGCAAAATATTTTTATGATGCAGATGCAAATCTGCTGTATAATAAATCATGCTGTTAATTCCTTTCTGCGAAGCATCTGCATGACAGCTTTCCATGGGGAGCAATCCGGATTTTCCAGAAATAAAAACGGCACAGGCAAAAGATCCAGACAGAATTTTAAATATAATACCCCCGTCCAGAAAATTGCTGTCATCCCCTGTATTGTCAAAAACAGCCAGATTCCGGCATCATTCGCAAGTATCCCCTGCCGGAATGCCTGTACTGTCAACAGACATGTGAGCATAAACGGAATCAGCATCAAAAAACGGATCAGCATCAGCATCCCAAAAAAATGAAGTCCTTTCTTCCATAATTGCAAATCTATCCTATGCATGGCCAATCCGTTCGCTTTCCCCAGCCAATCATAGACATAGCAGATCACCGCTGTCATAATGCAGAATATAGGAATTTCCCATAAAATCCGCTGTGTTCTCTCCGGAAGCAAAAACAGCTGCATCAGTTTCAAAATCCCCCCTATTACCGGACAAAGCAGGATGATCCCTCTTTTTTTACCTGACTGTATGATTTCTCTGCTTTTCATCTGAAAGCCTCCCCTTCCTGATATGTAATCAGCTACGGGAATAGGGAGTCATGCCTAAAATTTCAAAAGCTTGTGCTGTCTGCCATAACTGGGCAGTCATCAAAATTTCAAATCCTTCTCCGGGTTCACAGTGCAATTCTTTGGGCGAAACTTTCGGCAATCCGAAACAGGCCAGCAGATTGCTGATCACACCTGCATGTGTAATCACGGCACAATGTGCAAGATCATTTTCCATCATATCCAGCAGAATCCTGTATAATGCTTTATAACTCCGGATGCATAATTCTTCTACGCTTTCTCCTCCCGGAGGTCTAAGATCAGGAGAGCCGCCTTTCAGCCATGTCCGATAATCTTCACGCCCAACTAGATCGACCGCTTTTTTCCCTTCAAATTCACCAAAATTCAATTCTCTCAGCTCTGGAATCATATAAGATGGCACATCAGGAAACAGAATTTCCGCTGTTTCTGTGCATCGAATCAGTGGACTGCTGTAAACTCTCTGCACATGCGGATACTCATATAAATCCATTTTCCCCGTTAATTCTACTGCTCCTTTATCTGATAGCGGAAAATCTGTATTTCCAATATAAATCCCTTCTTCATTGGCCTTTGTTTGGCCATGACGATACAAACTCAGATGATACCCTTTCATTTTCGTTCCTCCTGAATTCCAAAATTGACAAATCAATACAAAAATCCGTCTTTTTTCACAAGATTTCATAAAAAATAAACGTTTTTTTCCATCAAGTTGACACTTTACAATGAGTATAATTTGTACTATAATAATAATAGCAATCTAAAAATCCAGCATCATGAGAGGAGAACGAACCAAAATGAATTCCGATTTCCCCAGAATCATCGCATTACAGCGCAAAGAAAAAAAAATCAGTCAAAAAAAAGCCGCCGCTGATCTAGGCATTTCACAGGCATTATTATCCCATTATGAAAAGGGTATCCGTGAATGCGGACTTGATTTTCTTGTCAAGATCGCTGATTATTATAACGTATCCTGTGATTATCTGCTTGGCCGAACACCAGAACCCGAAGGTAAAACCATTTCTATTGAAGATATTCCCGATGATGACGGGAATAACAGTATGCCTAGCCCCGAAGTTGTCGCATTTAACAGAAAGATTATTAATAATTCCATCAGTCTGTTGTTTTCCCTAGCACAGAAAGCCCACAGCATTACACTCATCAAAGAAATGAGTTCTTATCTGATGCTGAATATTTATAAATTATTCCGGATTGTTTACAATGCCAATCCACACAATGATCAAAAGCTGTTTTCCGTGCCGAAAGTGGTTGCCAATGATGATGCTAGTGCCATTGTCAGCATGAATGAGGCAAATATCAAAGCGGCCTCCAGCGGTATTCCGATCGGTGCAAATGACTGTGTACAAGACGCTGAAATTTTATATCTGACTACTTCTATTTTGTCACAGACATATCCAGAATATTCATCTTCTTTGCTGAATCTGATCAAGATCAGTGAGGACAGCATTCACAAGAAGCGCAACGCCTGATTTATTATAACACAGATCACAAGAAAAAGCAAGCAGTCCGGCAAATGCCGGACTGTATTTTTAACTTTGTGCAAGAAGCAGGCATTTCAGCATAATCCAGTCATAGATATTTATATTGCCGTCCTGTGTCAGATCGGCAAGAGTAGCGGTTTCTTCTGAGAAAGCTACTTTTCCATGCAGATACTGCCTGAATAAAATCACATCCAGAACAGAAATTTCCTGATCCTGATTAATATCTCCATTTGAGAAAGTAGGCGCAGTTTCTACAGAAGTTTCTGTTGTGGTTTCAGGGGCAGACGTGGCGGAAGTGGTTGTTGTTGTCGTGGATGTGGATGTTGTTGTCGTCGTTGTGGATGTCGATGTTGTCGTCGTCGATGTGGATGTTGTTGTCGTCGTCGTGGACGTGGATGTCGTTGTCGATGTGGATGTCGATATTGTTGTCTCTGTCGTTTCAGCAGTGGTCATTTCCTGCTCTTCTGGAATCTCCCATGCATAGCGATTCGAGGGAACATTATTCGGCTTGTCAGCAATATCATAATATAGCGTATTTCCTTCTCCATATAAGCCATAAATATAGCCTTCTTCTTTCTGTTCTGGTGATAGCTCAAATTGATATTCAACATAGCCCTTCCAAGCATAAACCGCTGTCGGCGTTGTATAATATAACACTCCATTCACGACAGCTGGAACTACATATGTAGTTGTATAAATTGATCCCCCTCCAGCAGGCCATGCTACATTTAAAGAATTAATATGCGTGACTTCTGCTGTTCCTGTTTCCGGATCATAATCACATAGATCAAACCATGCTGTTGTACCATCTGCATGAATCACAAGCCATTGATCTTGATAACGCTGAATTCTTGCAATACTATCATTCCAGAATCCATTTTGATAGAAATCAGAAGATGGTAATTCTGTTACAGATTGATTATAAGTCAATATCCATCCATCAGAATCTGTATGACCGGTTTCTAACATTTCCTCTGTTGTCTTGAGGAAATTTTCATGCTGAACCAGCCCTGCATGTGCGGAATATCTAGTATCATCCCAAGTAACATCTACATGATACCAATTTCCATCCAGGCAGATCAAATTCCATGCATGTGCCATAGAATCACTCTGCACCATGGCAGAACTTACCCCCACCCGATGCAGAAGCATATTATACAGCCGGGCATAGGCTTCACATACACCGATTCCATTTTTCAGCATTCCATAGGGGACAAATTGCAGATCTCCCGTTTCCCCCTGCTTATCATAATTATAATATAATGCTATATAATCATGCAGATACAGGGCTTTTTCAGCATCTGACCAGCTGTTATCCACGGTTGCAACAATTCTGTCCACTTCACTCATGACAGTATCATAATAATCTTCTTCTGTGACATAATCCGGAACGATTTCAAGATAACCACTCTGAATTTTTCCGACTCCGAAATTAGATGCGTCTCGTGTCACACCTGCACCGGCCTCCCAGCCCACGACAACAGCACGATAGATATAGATCATACCTATATAATCAAATTTCCGGAGTTTGACTGTAAATTTTTCCTCATGATTTGCCAAGCCTTCATAGATCTGTGCAGCAATTTCCTGTGTTTGTGATTGTGTATATGATCCGATTGCACCCAACTCAGAAAAATCAGGTATAATAATTTCTGCTTTGGCAGGGATCAGCGCACATTGTGACAGGAGCATTCCGGCAGTCAATGCACCAGCAAAGCATTTTTTCAGCAAGCCTTTCATAGCAATCAGCACCTTTCATAAATTATTAACTATATTTCAACATATTATTCTCAAAAAGTCAACATATTTTATGATTTTTCTCCATACAGATTTATCCTAGCACAAGAATCTTAAAATAAGCTTAATAAAAAAGAACCGTTTCAGAAAAACGGTTCTTTGCATTTTACGATTTTTTTGCCTGTTCAGCCAGAAGATCACGGATTTCCGTAAGGAGAACTTCTTCTTTTGTAGGCTCAGGGGGTGTTTCTGCGGCTTCTGCTTCCTTCTTTTTGCCCAGTTCCATAATAGAATGGACACCTTTCATCAACAAGAAAAGCACAAACGCCATAATGATAAAATTAATCACAGCAGTCAAAAACGCACCATAATTGATATATTGCCCTTCTACTGGCAGAGGGATTCTGCCTTTTACTTCTGTACCACCAATACACCCGATAATCGGATTGATGAAATTTTCTGTCAATGCGGTAACAATATCCTGGAATGCACCACCGATGATTACACCAATTGCCATATCCATGACATTCCCTTTTAATGCAAATTCCTTAAATTCTTTCAGGAAACCGCCGGCTTTTTCCGCACCAGCCGCAGCAAATTCTTTTGCTTTATTATTATCATCTGCCATAAGTATTTTCTGCATGGGGAAAGCTCCCGAAATGCTGACTCCTTTCTTTAAGACTAACATAATTATAGCACATCAGAAATCTTTTGTCAACATTTTTTTAAATTAATTTCTATTTGTCATTTTTTAGGGAAAATCCCCTGATTCAGCTGTGCAAGTGCTTTTTCAATCTCTGCTGCTTCATAAGATTCATATTCCTGATCTTCCCGGACTCTGCGAGCGGCATCCTGATCCGGCATATCTTCCAAAGAAACTTTGACTTCTGCTGTTTTCATAGATCGGACTGATTTTTTCCCACCATAGCGAAGTTCTTCCATTTTTCTGTCTACATCACTGTCAGATCCTTCTATCCGGATACTGAGCATTTCGGGCTTGTGCCGTCTGGTTTCTCCAAAAATTTCATCTGCATCCACAATGGCAGGGCGCATTTTCTGAGGTTCTTTCGGCTTTGCGCTTTTTCTAATATGAATTTCTTTTTTTAGAATTGCTTCTATTGTATCAGGCTCTTCCGGCTGGACAATGACAGGCTTCGGCGTTGTCTGAAACATGGTTCTTTCTGATGCGCTGGCGATCTCATCCGGTTTGACATGAACGGAAAAAACAGATGATTTCAGTCCCAGATTGCTCATATGATATTCTTTCGGACGGGTTTTGAAAATGCGTTCCAATACAACACTTTCATCGGGCGTATCTGAAGGGAGAAATGCAGTATCTGCTTCATTCAGAAGTTCCTCGGCACTGATGGGCGTTTCATAGACAGAGCCATTTCGTTCAGGCACAGCAACCGCTCTTTGTTGCTGTGCTCTTGCAAAGAAAGATTGTGAAACCTGTGGGGGCTGATCGCCATACATGGAAGAGGCAATTGCCGCCGCACGAATAGCAGGCCTGTCCGGGGCGGATGTTGTCTGAATGGGCTGTTCTCCGGGACGTGGCATGACAGGGACAGGCGGGGGCGGCTGATTCTGTGGAGCACTGAACTGTGGATTTTCTCCGCTGATGAAATTTTGTGCTGGTTTAGGAGCAGTATACTGCATACTTTCACCGCTCAGATAAGAAGATTTTGGGAGATATCTTGACTGCACATGTGGCTGTGCATAGCCATTCTGCGGAGGAGCAACCTGTACTGATCCGGAAGGCTGTGGCGGCTGTGGGATCGGAATGGGATTTCCAACAGCTACCATAGCATACATTGGATTTCCATAAGCATCCTGTCCGACCACCTGCGGAAGCATTTGCACATAAGCCGGATTTCCATTTTGATCATAAACCATTTGCACATAGATCGGATTGCCGGCTCTATCATACATCATTTGAAGCCCATTCTGCTGTTGTGGAGCAGGGGCGACCTGATTCTGTCGGGCGGCATAGGCATCCGCTTTGGAGAAACCAACACTATTTTTTGTAAAAAATCCCTGTGGTCTGGATTGCAGCGGATAGTGACATCTGACACAGTTGGGCAGATTTTCCTGTGGTTGCTGCATCCGGCAATACGGACAAATCATATAAAATCACCTCTGCTTTCTGTTTTTATTATAACACAGTCTGTTCAAAATGGCAAGATCTTTTTCAGATTTGTTGATATCTATCACAAATCATCATAAAATTTATGCATATTTCACAAATCAAGCCTGCATAGCAGTTTCTGTAAGTTCTTCCGTTTCTGGCTCTGTTATTTCTTCTACCTCTCCAGTCTCTACAGTAATAATAAACCCGTCAATATTATTGCCAGATATATGATAAATCAAATCTTCCGGAACAGGAATGCTTGTATGATCTTGAGATAAATCCGCCGGATAATAATATATTTCATAAACTTTTCCATCATGATCTGTCATTTTCAGATGTTCGCCGTCATAGGTATATTGATATAATAAAGCAATATATTCTTCCAGACAAAGCCCATTCTGCATGATATATTCTGCATGGGGTGTGCCCACATAGCGATAATAACAGGGAGAGGCTGCCATTCCGGTGATTTCTTCTTTAGTTTCCGGATAGCGCAGAATCAAGCCATATTCTCCGCAGTGTTCCGGAATATAGCTATAAATACCTGTTCCATCGAAATCACTGCCGGATACATCCAGTTCAACACATAGCCCTGTATGCATATCACTATGTCCCGGCTTGGCGACGTTTCCGCCATCACCTCCATATTTTTCATATAAATTCTTTTGCTGTTCCAGTGTCCGGAAGCCTTTCCGCACAATGATATTATCATCAAATTCTACTTCAAAAAAAGCATTGAACAGCTGAATCAGATGTTCTCCGGCATTGGGCAAAACTTTCACATCTGCATCAGTTACAGTGAAGCTCCGGCAATCCTGTTTCTGTGTTAAGAGCACCTCAAGCTGTTCTTCTATTTCATCAAATCCATGAAATTCCGCATCCTGATTCACAAGAATCAGATCCCCCCGGAACATATCCTGATTATCCTGTTCTATCAAAAATGGTTCTGGTGCTTGTGTTGTTTCTGGTATTTGCTCCGGATCAAGATTTTGATCAATCGGCTTGCCCGTGCTGGATAAATAATAACATCCTCCTCCGATTCCTGCAATCAAAGCGAACGAAAGCAAGACATCTAAAAACCGATTCATGTCATCACTCCTTTTAAACAATAGTTACACATGTTTATTATAACATAATCATTCCAAAAAAGAAAGAGCTTTTTTACATTTTCTGCAAACTTTTTCATAATATACAAGTCATCATTCTGGCCTGTCCTGCATAGAATAATCCAGATGAAAGAAGGCATATTCTATGAATCAAAAATTAATCATTCCTATTCTGTGCTGTCTGCTTCTGTGCGGATGTGATTCTCAGATTCCCCCTGAACAAAATTATTATATCCAACAAATTGCACATCTGCATCTTGAAAACACCCTCGAAGAAGTCACAGAAAAAACGCCCGTCCGTGCTGTCTGGATTCCATTTTTGATTTATGAACACTGGATGCATGACAGATCAGAAACACAGTTCCGTGAAACCGTCCGGCAAGCCTTTCAGAATTGCGCTGATTTTGGCCTGAATACGGTCTTTCTTCATGTTCGTGCTTATTGTGATGCTTATTATCAATCCGATCTGTTCCCAAAAGGGGCATATCTGACACAAAATTATGATCCTCTTGCCATCATGCTCGAAGAAGCACATGCTCTAAATCTTTCCGCACATGCCTGGATCAATCCCATGAGAGGACAAACAGAACAACAGATTTCTGCTCTGGATCAAAAATATCTGCTCCGTCAATGGTATGATCAGAAAAATGGCAGTTATCTGGTCAATCAAGACGGCCGTTATTATTTAAATCCTGCTTATTCAGAAGTCCGTCAGCTGATTGCGGACGGCATTACAGAAATTATTAATCATTATGATGTCGATGGCATTCATATTGATGATTATTTCTATCCCACCACAAGCCCGGAATTTGATCAGCAAGCTTTTTCTGAAAGCAATCTTTCTGATCTTTCAGAATTCCGCCGTCAAAACTGTTCTGCTCTGGTCAAATTATTATATCAGACCATGAAAGAACATCATCCAGATATGATTTTCAGCATCAGCCCACAGGGAAACTTTCAGATCAATTATGATCAGCTTTATGCAGATGTCAAATTATGGAGTACTGAACCGGGTTACTGTGATATGATCATTCCACAAATTTATTATGGCTTTGAAAATGCCGTCTGTCCATTTGCCGAAACTGCTCAAGCATGGGCGGATCTGGTCACTATTCCGGAGCTTGTCATTGGTCTTGGTGTATACAAGATCGGCCTTTCTGATCAATGGGCTGGAAAAGGAAAATCCGAATGGCTTACAGATAGTACCGTGATCTCCCGTCAGCTGGAATTTGTTTCTGAGCTGGAAAATGCGGACGGCATCGCATTTTATAGCTATTCTTCTCTATTTGAACCCGATCAGGCTGTTTCCGCTTTGATCAATGATCAGAAACAACAGATTCATGATCTGATCCAAAAAAATTCCGCCCCGGATGCCTCCGGAGCAGAATCTTAATTCCCTGATAATTCTCTTCTTGCCGTATGCGTTGCCAGATCCGCCAGACGGGTAGGCGCAGGAATACGGCTTTCTTTTGTTACAAAATGCAGAACAATCTTCATAGCCGTATCCAATGCAATTCCTGTTCCCACTGATAAAAATACTGGCTTCACGCCGTCATGTGTCCTTAGCACACGGCCATAAACTTCATTCTGAATCCTAATATCTGTATAACTGCCAGCTGATTGATCTGGTTCTTTATAATCCGTATCCATGACTTTATAATATGTCTTTGCCACTCCAATAGATGGCTGATTCAACAACAATCCTGCATGACTTGCAATTCCCATATGTCTCGGATGCAGATAACCGTTTCCATCAAATACATATAGATCGGGTTTGATCTCCAATAATTTCACGGTTTCCAGAATCAAGGGCAGTTCCCGGAATGCCAGAAAACCCGGCATATAGGGGCATTTGATCTGATCATGATACTGCTTTGATTCTAAAATTTCTCCTGTTTCATAATCCAGTATCACAATACAGCAGACTGCATATTCCTGATCATCCTGTTTCCAATAAGCCAGATCTACCCCGGCGGCCGTTTTCAGATCCGTCAAAGAAAAGCTATCTACACATGTGACCTGTGCTTTCAATCTGTTCTGAATCTCTAGGAATTTAGTTTCCAAATTTGTCATAATATAATTCCTTACTTGACAGCATCCAGCAAAGCCTGAATTTTATCTGTCTTTTCCCATGCAACATTGATATTTTCCCGGCCAAAATGCCCATATGCAGCTAATTTCCGATACTGCGGCTTTCTCAGATTCAACATCTCAATAATGCCGTCCGGAGTCAATTGGAATATATCTGCAACAGCCTGTGCAAGCTTTTCTTCTTCTGCTTTACCTGTTCCCAACGTATCCACACGGATCGAAACCGGATTTGCCACACCAATCGCATAAGCAAGCTGAATTTCACATTTATCGGCCAGCTTTGCCGCTACAATATTTTTAGCAATATATCTTGCCGCATAAGCTGCACTTCTATCGACTTTTGTCGGATCTTTGCCAGAGAATGCGCCGCCGCCATGCCGTGCATATCCGCCATAAGTATCCACTATAATCTTTCTGCCTGTCAGACCGCTGTCACCCTGAGGCCCTCCGACCACAAAACGCCCTGTCGGATTGATAAAAATCTTAGTATCCTGATCAATCCAATTTTCCGGAATCACAGCATTGATCACTAATTCTGTCAGATCTTCCCGGATTTGCTGTGTCTTGATTTCAGGAGAATGCTGACTGGAAACAACAATTGCATCCACACGGACAGGCTTATGATTTTCATCATATTCTACAGTGACTTGTGTCTTGCCGTCCGGTCTCAGATAGCGAAGTGTGCCATTTTTCCGGACTTCTGTCAGCTTCATAGAAAGCTGATGTGCCAATGAAATCGGGAGGGGCATCAATTCTGGTGTTTCATTGCAGGCATAGCCAAACATTAAGCCTTGATCTCCTGCACCAGTTGCCTGATTGTCATAAGCTTCATTCACGCCCATGGCAATATCAGGAGACTGTTCATCCATGGCTGTCAATACATTGCATGTATGGCCATCGAAGCCAAATTTTGCCCGGTCATAGCCAATATCCACAACCACCTGACGAGCAATCTTAGGAATATCAATTCTTGCTTTTGTAGAAATCTCACCCATACACAAGATCATTCCTGTTGTTACAGCGGTTTCACAGGCAACACGTCCAAAAGGATCTTGTTCTAATACCGCATCCAGAACAGCATCAGAAATCTGATCACAAATTTTATCTGGATGACCTTCCGTCACGGATTCTGAAGTAAATACTCGTTTCATCTTAATAACCTCCAAATATTGATAAAATTCGACATCAAAAAACGGCATCCGGATTTGACCGAATGCCGTGAATGAATCTTTCTAATTCCTCATCTTCCGGAAAATCCGCAGAATTTAGCACCATCAACAGAAAATTGTCAGGTTGCCGGGCTTCTATGGGTCTGTTCCCTCAGCCGCTCATGATAAGGGTATGCATGATATAGATCATCATGCTGATTTTATTATAACATATCTAATCTGTTTTGTCAATAGGCAGATCACAGGTTAACAGAAATTTACTTATCTATTACCTGCATTGTGATAGATCTATAGAGAAATTTTCCGATATATGACCGGATTAATTTTTGATATTCCTGTGCTGATACCTCTCCGTCGATGCCTAATAATTCATAGATCACAGAGCCCTCCTGCACATGTCTGTGCAGATCCTGAAAACCGTTGCGAAGATAGAACTGCTTTCGTTTCACACGTTCAGAATAATTTTCAGCATATTCATCTAATCTTTCGATTGCAAGAAAAAATTTTCGTCCGGCATAATATCTCTGAGCTTCCTGCAATGCCTGACTGCCGATTCCTTTCCCTCGATATTCTGGGCAGATTGCAAAATAAAACACATAAGATAAATTTGCATCATTCGCAATATAGAGAAATCCAGCCCATTGATTTCCTGCATAGATTGACCAGAAATCTACACTTTTTTTCATTGACTTCCACAGAAGCATCAGAAATGGTGCTTGCTCTTCCGGCGGAAATGCTTCCAGATATAATTTCTTTGCAGAAGGATATACAGACTTCTGCATCTTCACAAGTCTGATTTTCATTTTTGTTCATCAATTATTTTTAATTGCCATTATAATGATGAATCGTAATCACGCCAGGGCCTGTATGTGCGCCAATGATCGGGGTTAACATCTGCATTTTGATATTCACATTAGGATTCTGCTGTAATACCAATTCACGGAGAAGATTTGCATTTTCAAAATCATCCGAATGTGTGATATACACAGATGTGCCCGGCGCAGATCCGCCATTGCTGAAATATAAATCTTTCAGCACTTCACAGGCACGCTTTTTCCCAAAGCCTTTATTAATCTGACGAAGCTGGCCATCACTGGAAATTTCAAGAATGGGCTTGATCCCTAACAATGTTCCTACAAAAGATTTACTTGCCGAAGTTCTGCCATCACGCCGGAGATAATCCAAATCATTGACATAAAACCAACTTTTCACATGACCGGATAATCTGGCAATCTCTTCTGCATTCTGCTCCAGCGCATAGCCACGCTGTTTATTATAAATGGCACGTTCAATTATAATGCCAACGCCCCCGCTTGCTGACATCGAATCAACGATATAAAACGGAACATTGCCATATTTATCAAGCATTGCACGTTTTGTTTCTTTTGCATAATAATTAGACTTAGACAGCACACTTGACATAGAAATATATAGCACGCCTAAGCCATGTCGAACAATACCCTCAAATTTCTGATTATAATCCTCTTGTTTGAGAGAAATTGTTTCGGTCAATTCTCCATTGCGCTGACTATCATAAATTTTTCTGGCAGTAGCATCAGGTTCAGAACCTGTCCATTCAAACACTTTGCTGCCCATGGTATAGCCCATCGGCAAAATTTCCACATCTCCGGATTCCAGAAATCTCTTATCAAGATCCGCACCAGCATCAATAAAGATTTTATAATTACTATTCATCATAAAATCACTCCTAATTATTTTGTCCCAAAAATTCTGTCACCTGCATCGCCGAGACCCGGAACAATAAATTTATCTTCATTCAGGCCTTCATCCATTGCGCCACAATAAATATCTACATCAGGGTGTGTCTTGATCAGATGGGAAGCCCCTTCTGGAGAACACAGAATACACATAAATTTAATATTTTTCACGCCGGCCTTTTTCAGTTCAGTCAAGGCAGAGCAGGCAGTATTTCCTGTTGCAAGCATTGGATCGACCATGATCACATCACGTTCTGCAATATCATCCGGCAATTTGCAGTAATATTTTACAGAATCATGTGTATCCGGATCACGGAACATTCCAATATGTCCGATCTTGGCGGCAGGTACTAAAGAAGTCACGCCATCAATCATGCCCAATCCTGCACGGAGTACTGGTACAACTGCCAACTTCCGGCCAGATACGATTTTTGTCCTTGCCATGCCCAAAGGCGTTTCCATTTCGATCTCTTTCAAGGGCAGATCTTTGGTAGCTTCATAGCAAATCAGCATTGCAGTTTCATTCATCAATTCTCTGAATTCTTTTGTACCTGTATTCTTATCACGCATCAAAGAAATCTTATGCTGTACTAATGGATGTTCAATCATATGTAATTTAGCCATAATAAAACCCCTCCGGATTTAAGATTCTAATTTTGTAATTTTATCAATACGCTGTTGATGCCGTCCGCCTTCAAACTCTGTTTCCAGAAAAATATCTGTCAATTCCAGAGCCAGCCCTGTACCCAATACACGAGCACCCATGCAAAGCACATTTGCATTATTATGCTTTCTGGTATATCTCACAGAGAAACCATCACTGCATACAGCGGCACGAATCCCCTTGATTTTATTCGCAGCAATGCTCATTCCGATCCCTGTTCCACAAAGCAGAATGCCTTTTTCTGCTTCTCCGGAAATGATCTTTCTGCAAACTTGTTCTGCAATATCGGGATAATCACAAGTTTGACCATCTGTTCCCAGATCTATATAATCTATCTGCTTTTCTTCCAGATATTTCATGACAGCTTTTTTTAATTCTACTGCCGCATGATCACAGCCGATTGCTATCATTTCTTTCACGCCTTTCTGTTATTCAAAATTTTTAGCTGATTAAGAAAAATAATCCCAGAAACATGACTGCATTCGCAATATTTCCAGAACCGACAAATTTGAACGGCATCAGAATCAGAAACAGCGGAATGCAATTAAAAATACTTGCCCATTGCGGAAGATCTGCTTTCCCCGTAATAATAAAAATAAAAAAGGCTATGCCGAAAATCATCAGCGGAATATAACAGGCATACATTGTGATAGATGTCTTCCTGAAAAAATCAAGAACCATTTCTCTTGCTTTTTCTGTGCGATTCATCTGGATATAAAACCATTCTACTACTCCGCATAATACATGATGTGCCGTTCCGCAGATATTGGCTGTCATTCCGGAAAACAGAATCAGCCAGCCCATGCCTGGAGAAAACTGCCTGATCCATTCTGAAAGGCCAATATATCCACATGTTGACATAAGCATAGCCAGCACCCCGAACAGCATTGAAAAAATAATATTCTTCAATGACATACCGTCAAAGAATTCCGCCATAGTATCATTTTCTTTCAGATCACTGAACTGAAATCTTCCCTTCGGCGAATAGGCAAGCCAGCTATCACATTGTCTGCAAAGCACATGTCCAGCACAGGCAATTAATAATAATATCCTGATCGTGAGCACTGACATTATAAATCATTCTTTTTCTTCTGGATCTGCACGGCCTGCAAATAACTTGCAGTCAGATCAGCCGCTGTGCCCCAGTCATCTGCATAGGCCGCCGCCATGCATACCCCTGCCGCTGATTGTAAATTCAAAATATATGGCGAATATATCAGCCATGGCGGATATTTCTGGATCTGTTCATATTGTTCTCTGAATTTTTCAGCACCATCACCAACAAGCATAAGCTTATCATAATCCCTGATCCGTTCGGCAATCTCTTCTACTGTGCCAAGCGTTCCCATATCATTCATATGATGCCGCTGATAAATGCCATAATAAAATAAATTCTCCCGTGCATACATGACTGATAAAATCCATTCTTCACTACTGATTCTTGCCGCCATGGCCGCCAAGGTGGAAATTCCTTTGCAAGGTGTATGATTTACCATTGCCATCCCCTGCACTGCTGCGATTCCGATCCGTAAACCTGTATATGATCCAGGCCCTACGGCTACCGCAAAACCATTCACATCCTTCACAGTCAGATTGCATTCTTCCAGCAGATTCTTACACATAGGCATAATCACCTGTGAATGTGTCCGACTTGTATAAACTGTATGTTCTCCGAGGAGAATCTTTTTTTCCGTATCAAGAACCGCCACTGATGCCATTTTTCCGGATGTGTCAAGGCCTAAAATCTTCAAAGCGTTCACTCTCCTGTATTTCCAGAATGATCCGGCGTTCTTCATCATGAATGCGCTCCAATGTCAGAAAAATCGCATTTTCCGGAAGTGCATTTCTGATATTTTCTGACCATTCTATTACAAAAATGCTTTCTGTCAGATCATAATCATAAAAGCCTGTGGTTTCCAGTTCGGTTTCATCTATGATCCTGTACATATCAAAATGGCATAACTGCAAAGGCGGCTGACCATAGACATGTACCAATGCAAATGTCGGAGAAGTCACCAGATCTTTTATTCCTAATCCGGCGGCTAATCCTCTTGTGAATGTTGTCTTTCCTGCACCCAGATCGCCGGCGTATGCAATCACATCCCCAGCACGGAGAAGCTTTGCAAACTTCTCCGCAAATAAAATTGTTTCTTCCGGGGAACATGTTATAAATTCTTTTCTGATCATGATTAAAATAATCCGCTGATATGGCCATCATTATCACAATCAATCTTTAATGCCGCCGGTGCTTTCGGAAGACCCGGCATTGTCATAATATCGCCTGTCAGAACAACCACAAAGCCAGCCCCGGCAGATACTCTCACATCACTGACTGTAATATGAAATCCTTCCGGCTTGCCTAATAATTCCGGATTATCAGAAAGAGAATACTGTGTCTTTGCAATGCACACAGGCAGATTTCCATAGCCTAATGCTTCAATTTCTTTCAATGCCTTTTCTGCTTTTGACAGATATTTGACACCATCGGCACGATAAATTTCTGTTGCAATCGTCTGAATCTTTTCTTTCAGTGACAAATCTGTATTATACAGAACTTGAAATTCTGATTCCTGATGATCCACAATCTGACAAACTTTTTCAGCCAGATCTGTGCCGCCTTCACCGCCTTTGGCAAAAATCTCACATACAGAAGTCTGTACTCCAAATTGCTGACAATATTCTGCAATGATCTGCAATTCTTCCTCTGTATCTGTATAGAATTTATTCAGTGCAACCACAACCGGCACATGATATTTCTGCATATTCTCAATATGTACACCTAAATTGACAATGCCTTTTTTCAGGGCTTCCGGATTAGGTTTAGCCGTTTCCGCCTTCGGCACACCGCCGTTATATTTCAATGCTCTCGCCGTTGCGACTAATACCACACAAGATGGCTTTAATCCGGCATATCTGCATTTAATATCAAAAAACTTTTCTGCACCCAGATCAGAGCCAAATCCTGCCTCTGTAATGCAGTAATCACCTAATTTTAATGCTAATTTTGTAGCTCTCACAGAATTACATCCATGTGCAATATTAGCAAAAGGCCCTCCATGAATCAATACAGGTGTATGCTCCAGTGTCTGCACTAAATTCGGCTTGAGCGCATCTTTCAATAATGCCGTCATTGCGCCCTGTGCCTGCAAATCTTTTGCATATACTGGCTCATTATCCAGATTATATGCCACTAAAATATTTCCAAGTCTTTCTTTCAGATCTGCCAGATCAGACGCTAAACACAGAATTGCCATCACTTCTGATGCTACTGTGATTTGAAAACTATCCTCACGGGGGACACCATTGATCTTTCCGCCCATTCCAATAACAATATTTCTCAATGCTCTGTCATTCATATCAAGACAGCGTTTGAATAATATTCTTCTGGTGTCAATTCTGAGTGCATTTCCCTGCTGAATATGATTATCCAAAAGCGCACAGAGTAAATTATTAGCTGCTGTCATGGCATGAATATCTCCGGTGAAATGCAGATTAATATCTTCCATGGGGATGACCTGAGAATAGCCGCCTCCGGCCGCACCGCCCTTGATTCCGAATACAGGCCCAAGTGATGGCTCACGAAGTGCCAGCACTGCCTTTTTTCCGATTTTGGCCATAGCCTGACCTAATCCAACACTGACAGTTGTTTTTCCTTCTCCGGCTGGTGTTGGATTAATCGCCGTCACAAGAATTAATTTTCCATCGGGCTGACAGGCGGTTTCTTTCAATAATTCCTCTGTGACTTTGGCTTTATAATGCCCATACGGTTCTAATTTTTCCGGAGCAATGCCCAATTCCCCGGCGATTTCCGTAATTGGCCGCATTTCGGCAGCCTGTGCAATTTCAATATCAGAAAGCATTTTTAAATCCTCCTCATGTAAAATATAACAAAAACAGCCGCATCTCCGCATTGCGGCAATGGCGGCTGTCATGTAATCTTGATTATAATCCTCCGTCGGCATCTTCGGCAACAGCAAATTCAGCGGCGGCTTCAGCGGCAGCAATCTGTTCTTCGAGGGATAATTCTCCTTCTGCTGGTTTGAGCTGACCCATTTCAGCCATTAACCGCTGAAGCTCATCATCCACTTTTGCATCTGTCTGCATTTGTTCAAAAGATTCATAATCTTTAGAAACAGCGATTCCGGCGAGTTCAGCGACGGCATCGGCCTCGGCTTCTTTCTGGATAATTTTTTCTTCCATGCGGCTAAATTTATCATAAGAACTGGTAGTATCAATACTGCCGACAGACTGCGCCAAATTTTTCTTTGTTTCGGCCATCTGCGCACGGGCGATAAGCATGGCCTGACGGCTTTTTGCTTCGGAAAGCTTTGATTTCAGAGTTTCCACTTGTACCCGGATTGCGTCTGTCTGATTTGAGATTGTCTCATACATTTCTTTATAAGCATTAATTTCTTCATCCGCCTTAACTTTATTGGCAAGTGCCTTTTTGGCTAATTCGACATTACCGGAAGCAAGGGCGGCTTTGGCCTTGGCTTCCCAGTCAGCGGATTTCCGCATAGATTCTTTATACTGTTTTTCTGCAATCCGTTCACTGGCTACCGCTTTTCCGAGTGCCTGCGTAGATTTAGCAAGTTCTTCCTGCATATCTACAATAATCTGTTTTACCATTTTTTCCGGATCTTCGGCACGGTCAACCAGATCGTTCACATTGGATTTGAAAATATCAATAATTCTTGAAAAAAATCCCATCTATAGCTCCTCCGTTCATCATGAGATGCAATCTAATTTAATCTTACCACAAAAGACTGCAAATGTCAATAGTTCCAGCCTGATTTTTTATCCTGCCGGACTTGCTTTTTTTTACATTCTATGTTATAATAATTAATATGAGAACATGATAGCAGGAAGGAGTCTTAAATATGATTTTTATTACAGGAGACATCCATGGGGATTATGACATTCATAAATTTTCTGCACGGTGTTTCCGTATGCAGAAAGATCTCACAAGAAATGACTATATGATTATCTGCGGGGATTTTGGTCTTCTGTGGGATGGATCAAAAAGTGAAAAATGGTGGCTGAATTGGCTGGAAAATAAACCATGGACAACATTATGGATTGATGGCAATCATGAAAATTTTGACATGCTGGAGGCTTATCCGGTCACAGAATGGAATGGTGTCCAAGTACATAGAATTACAGAACATATTATTCATATTTGCCGAGGGAGTGTATTTGAATTAGAAGGAAAGCGGTTTTTTGCATTTGGTGGTGCAGAAAGCCATGATAAAGCGTTCCGCCAATGGGGTGTTTCTGTCTGGAAGCATGAAATGCCAAGCTTCGCAGAAATGAAAAAAGGCCGTCGTGCCCTTGAAGCCGTCGACTGGAAAACAGATATTGTGATTACCCATTCATTGCCACAGCATTTACAGCTTGCTATGTTTGGCTGGGAAATGTATAATCGCAATGAACTGACAGATTATTTTGATGAAATCGACGAAAAATTGAATTTTAAATTCTGGTTTTCCGGTCATTATCATCTTTCCATGCCTGTAGACAAAAAACATTTTCTTGTCTATAATGATATTCTTCTTCTTACAGAAAATGGCTTTGTGTGTGTTTACATGCCAGGCATGTAAGCAAAGCCCTCCGCTAAATACGGAGGGCTTTCGTATTCAGACAGCATCCGCAGGGATCAGCTTCTGCTGTTTTTTATTTCTAATTTTCCGAATGATCAACACCAGAATCAGTATACATATTGCTGTTATTCCGATTAAAATCGGCATCAGCTTGGGCATGATCATAGCACGGATCACTTGTATCTGCATGAGTTCAGAAAAACAGCTGAATAATTTCACTGGATGTTTGCTATAATAATGAATAGCATCTACTGCTCCTTTGGTATTATAAGCAAAATCATCTTTCAGAAATACATGAATTATAGAAGTAACAGTATCCTGATTCAAAGCCGGGAGAAGTGAGCCGAAATCTGTCAGATCTGTCAGATTCAAATCATCCGGCTGAATGAGAGATTCCGGGTTTTCTTTCTGTCCTTCTGCGGTGGAGGGAATTTTTCCATCGAGCTGGCCACGGATACTTTCTGTCCGATATTGGCAATATTTTCGCATAGCCTGTGCGCCTTTTTCAAACTGTTCTGTAGAATAAAATGTCAATCCTTGTGTGACATACGGATAAATATTTTCATATGTCTGCTGGATCAATGCCGCATAGCTTCCATTTTCAAAGCAGGTTTGCAGAAGCACATCAAGGCGTTTATGATACTGCTCCAGCATATCCGAATCAGAAAGCAGAGCATTCAGCAGCGGACGATCTTCTATTTTCTGACTATAAACAGGCGTATCAATAGGATAATTAATCATATTCTGATTCACATTCATTGCATTTCCAGTATCAGGAACAGGATCAAAGCCGCTTTCAGCGTTAATAATACTAGATACAGCTGTTTCATAAGTAAAAGATCCAAATGCTAGATTATAATCCCATGGCACAAGAGATAATTTCCCGTCTTTTTCATGCAAATAAAAATTATGCACAAACATGCTTGTATAGCCATCATAATTATTGACAAAATTATGCACAGCAAAATAATTCAGCAATGCATCCTCATCCAGTACAGACAAAGCCTGATCAGAATTCAACATCCGGATAGATTGAACTAATCTTTCTTTATCCTCCTGCTTGATCTTGAAAACAGCTTTCTCCCAAAGATCCTGATAAGCATTGACATCCTCTCCCATATCATTCAGGGCGGCGACTTTTGTCATATCAGACGGAAAGACAGAATTCAGCATTGCCCCTAAAATATCTGCCCGACTTCCGGGGGTGGCATCGGCATAATATTCCCCCGTCATAATTTTCTCATTTACCCATAACGAAGAACCTTCTTCATAATCCAGCATATGACTCAGGGGCAAACTATCCATCGCAAAGCTATCAGGTTTATAAAGCTTTCCATACTCTTCTCCATAATTCCTGTAACAGAATGCATCTTCTACGGCTTCCACAGCCAGATACAGCCCGAAATCTTCCCCGTTCTTCTGCAATATTGCATAGCTCGACAGCGGTGCGGCTACACCCATTTCATTCATGAGCTGATATGCAATAAAATCTTTCATACAACTGGGATCTTGTCCCAGATTATTCAGTGATAATTTATCTAATCCGTAATATGTCACAGCAGGATCATTATGATCAAACTCAATCTTGAAACTGAAATGACTGCTTCCCTGATTGCTAATTGATTTCAGCGAAGAATTACCTTTCGGACGAATGGCAACATTCTGGATCAATTCCCCATCAATTTCGACATCACAGACAGCATATTCTTCCTGCAATGCATTCTGAATCATAGTATTCCAATTTTCCTGACTGATCAGCAGATTGATTTTATGCACCTGATCTCTGTCAAACAGTTTTTTCTGTGCATACTCTGTGGAAATGGCGGATTCTGGTTTTCTTTTTTTCTCTTTTTTGGCTGCTTCTGCAGTGAAGGGTGTCAGCAGTGTGCAGACAGCCAACACAGCACTGATCAAACCTATAAATGATCTTTTCATAATCATGCCTCCTGTTCTATTTCTGCATTTATTATAACACCCAAATTTTTGAGAACTGTTTCTGAAATGTTTCAAAAATATTAAATTCCTCGCTTCTTTAAGTGGTGGACATGATCAAACGACAGTGGAAATAGAAAGAATTGGTATCCCCACTGACATGAAGGCAATCCACTTGACATTTTTCTATCGTTATGGTATACTATACTATAGATAGTTAGCATCTTGATAAGAATAAAAATAGCAGGTTGTGCTGACAAATCATTCAGCACTTAAAATTTTTAGTATCCGTTACATGCGAACTTTGACAGAAGTTGTCAAAACTCGTGAATGACAGAATTATGCTTTGACGTGGATTGAAACAAAAATATTAAATCATGATTCTTTCACAGATTTTTCTGAAAATAATCACCTCTTTTTGCTTTTCCTGTCAACAAATTCCTGTATAATAATTTTATCTTAAAAGCTTCTTCATTCAAATTTTCCTTTTTTGACCCGGTTCTTTTCAGAGCCGGGTTTTTTGATCATCATCAAAATATTCCCCTCAGCGTGAAAACGACTGAAGGGAATTTATAATCAAAAATTCTGATTTGGTACGGAAGCAGGATTCTGCACAGGATAGGGGCTCTGCATAGGTGCAGGATTCTGCACAGGATAGGGGCTCTGCATAGGTGCAGGATTTTGCACGGGATAGGGGCTCTGTACAGATGTAGGATTCTGCAT
>DJXD01000075.1 GCA_002449585.1 Ruminococcus sp. UBA7013 | reverse complement strand
GCGAGAGCCTGAGAGCCATCAGCGGTCTGTGCAATGCCATCCCGGAGAGTGATAGAGCCATCCCTTGCGGAATAGATTCCATTTTTCAATGATTCCGCACCGGGAACAACTTGATTAAATCCATCAGCGAGAGCTTGAGAGCCATCAGCGGCCTGTGCAATGCCATCCCGAAGAGTGACAGAGCCATCCCTTGCGGAATAAATTCCATTTTTCAATGATTCCACACCGGGAACAACTTGATTAAATCCATCAGCGAGAGCCTGAGAGCCATCAGCGGCTTGTGCAATGCCATCCCGGAGGGTGACAGAACCATCCCTTGCGGAACTAATCCCATCTTTCAGGGTTTCTGTACCGGATACAACCTGATTGAACCCATCCACCAAAGCACCAGATCCATCTTTTGCTGTGATAAGTCCGTCAGAAAGTGTTTTCGTGGCATCATTAAGCGTTTTTGAGCCATCTGCCAGCTGTGATGCACCATCATCCAGATCTTTTGTACCATCTCGGAGATCTTTTGCGCCGTCATAAAGTTCATCTATGCCGTCTGTCATTGTTTTTGCGCCGTCATAAAGCTGTTTCATTCCAAATGAAAGCTGTCCTGCTCCGCTGTTGAGCTTATTTGCGGCATCTGTCAGATCATGAAGCTTGTTTTTCAGATCATCAATTGAAGTGATTTCATCAAAGCCAAGATCATTAAAAAAATCATTAGAAACTACAGTCACGGTATTTGACATAGAGAAATTTGTCACATCTGCCTCGATCGTTACAAGTTCCGGAATTTCAAGATTCAGATCTTCTTTTTCAGAAAGCGCAAGGCTTTCAGCAAGTCCCGGAAAGGCCATGCCAATCACTGTGATTTTTTCGCCATCAGAAATAACTTTGCCATTTGTGATATTGATATTGCTGAAAATATCGCTATCAAGAACGGCTGTGCTCACGGCAACAAATGGAACACAGATTTTTGCACTCCGGCCATTAATTTTTGCCCGGAGCTGTTCATGATTGGCATAATGCCATTCTATTACAAGATGACCGCTTTTTCCTTCCAGATCATCAAGACTGTATTCTACCCCATCCAGAAAATATTTTGTACTGATATCAACGGGGAGTTTCGCTGAAGAATGGCCTTTATAATAAATATCATGGCCATCTGCTGACCAGATCAAAGAAGAACCATCTATTGTAAAAGATTCATCACCTTTGACGTTTGTAATATCAGAAAGATGGGAAACATCAGATAAAACCGATTCTGCCCCCGGATTTTTCAGCCAGTTACTAGAAATAATATCTTTAATGCTGGAATCATTTTTACAGAGAATATACACCGTCTCATCTTTGAAGGCATTGCCTTCGGCGGCGATTCTTGCGGCAGATGCAGAATCTTGAATGATATTATCTGCATCAACAGCAGTAGTATTCACAGCAGGCTGTGTTGCATCTTCCTGATAAGCATAGCAGCTTGTTGATCCTGTGGCAGTGATCAGAGCCAGAAAAAATGCGGCTATTTTTCTATCTTTTTTCATGATAACACGCTCCTTTCAGAGAGAATTTTTAAAAAACTGCATCAGTGTGACACAGTCCAGAAAAACAGGAATACCAGCTTTCAATGTCTGATGAAGACAGAGAGAAACGGCATAGCCAGGAATCTGTAAGTGTAAGAAATGATGATCCGGAATTCCGGAGACCGTGCAGAAAGAATTCAGCGGAACAGTCAGACCTTCGCCAGTCATTTTGAGATAAGCTTCTTTTGCTGTCCAGATCATGAAGAATGCAGAATCCGGATCAGGACTATTTTGAAGAAATTGCAGTTCCTGAGAAGAAAAATAAGCTTCTGCAATCCGGAAATCTGCTTTCCGGGTTTGTTCAATATCGATGCCAATCGGAAAAGAACTATCCGCAAAGGCGGCATATTGCCCAGAATGCGATAATGAAAAATGATAGTGATCATTCAGCAGATGCGGCTTTCCATGTGTGCCATAATAGAATTGTATTTTTTGATTGGGAATATGCAGTTTCTGAATGATCTGATAGCGCACAAGCAGACCTGCAAATAATGACAAAAGCTTATCTTTTTCAAAATACAGTTTCTGAATTTTCTGCTGACGGAATTCTGATAGACATGAAAGAAATTTTTCACAATCAGAAAATGTCAGTTGATGATTGATCTGTAAAATTAGAATTTCAGTATTGATCATAATGCAAATCCAAAAGCAGTGATTTCTTGCGTAAGAAAATAAGATTTTTTCAATTTGGCAGAAATCGCATTCATGAAAGAAAGATCAAGAAGCTGAAAGCCTTGCTGTTTGCCAGTAAAATCATGAATGCAAGCGGCGGCGGTACATTCGGCGAGGAAGAAACCGCAGATTTCTGCACTGTCAGGCGTATGAATCATAGAACGCATGATTTTGGTTTTGCCGTTCTGTATTCCGGAAACTTCCGCCGCAAGTATGCTGAAACAATCCAGCTGTTTCGGATAGGCCTTGACAAGTGATTTTATTTTTTCAGCAGCCTGCATGCGATCAGCACCAGATTCGACAGCGGCAAATATGGCTTTGAAATATAGATCCAGCAAATCCGGATCAGGATAAAGATTAAAACTGCATACTGTTTCAGCATCAAACTGTTGACATACATGCATCATGTCATAGCTAAGAAAAGATTTCATCATGACAGGACGATCAAGAAAGGGAAGAGAATATTGCTTACTAATATCTGTTTTCAGCGGCCGGATTTCTCCACCAGATAGACATACATCACCACAGCCGGATGTTTCTGCACTCAGGATAATATCAGCAAATGCGGCAGGAGAGCATAATTCTGTTCCCCCCTGATACACCTGAATCTGTTCTATGCTGTCAAAATATGTTTCACATAGCCATTTGACAAGATATTCTGACATGCCGGGCATGTAGCCGCATGATACCAGAAAACGGCTTTCCGGCCAGGGATCTGTATCAAATCCGCTGAGATCGGAAGGATCAATATATAATTTCTTCTGTCTGGCTGTAGTTTCTGCAATAAGAGATGCATACAGGGAAGAGGGAGAAGTGCAATTTATAATGATATCACAGTTCTGACAGAAGGCATTCAGGGAAGCCGGATCTGTGAGATCCATGCAGACAGCAGAAAAATTTTGATATTTCTCAAAAATAGGGCTGGGATATCTTTGGCCGCCGATTATTCTGAAATTTTTTTTCAAAAGAATTTCAGTTGCAATTTTGCCGATTTTTCCGCCATAGCCTAATATACCAATTTGTGAATTCATAAGCTGCTCCTTTCCAGCATTTCACAGAAATCTGAAAAGACAGAATGCCGATAAATCTCTGGTACTTTCAGAATCATGCCGGTTTGTTCTTCCAGCTTTTTCATCATCATGACAGCTAGAAGAGAATTTCCGCCATTTTCAAAAAAATCTGTTTCATCAGTGATTTCTGTTTTCAGAAGCATTTCCCATAAATTTTTGACAGTTTCTTTCAAGTGCATGTATTTTCACCTCTTTATCATGAAAAGTATTTCATCCAGAATATTTTGACTTTCAAAAAAATGATCTCCGGGAAAAGCATGATCTGTATAATTCCCTTTGGTATGTGATTGCCAGCGGCGCAGCATTTCAGGGGTCAGACGAGTATCATCTTTGCCGTAGAGTGCCATAATATCACAGGAAAGCAGATAGCCAGAATCTTCAAAAGAGCTTTGAAGAATATAATCATTCCGAACAGTCGGCAGATAATATTCCCGAAATGTTTCATCTTTGAGCTGTATCTCTGTTACAAAATGATATTTTAAAAGCAATGCATCAATATTTTCAGAATCAGCCATTTCCAGCCGCATATCTTCCGGCGCAGCACCGGAGGAAGTAATCAGAAGCCGGGGGGAATGATGATAATGCTGTTCCATTGCTTCCGCAGCTGCAAAGGCGATTAATGCCCCCAGGCATTTCCCGTAAAAAATCAGATCTCCCCGGAACAGCTCCGGATCAGATAAAATCAATTCTTCCGCCAGTTCCCGGATATTTGTGCAGATCGGCTCTGACATGCGAGACTCTCGCCCCGGATATTGCACCGGATAAAAGCCAAAGCCACAGGCTTGAAATTTTTTCCCCCAAGATGCAAATGTGCTTGCACCTGCCCCCGCATGAGGAAATAAAATAACATCAGGCTTTTGATCTTTATGTGATTTTATAAATGAAAACCATTTATTTTTCATAGTATCCTCCTTGTATCAGGATAATATCATATCCAGCCATTCGCCAATGGTTTCGGCACTGAGCAGATCAAATACAGAAATTTCTTTTTCCAGCAGACGGCTGACTTTTGCGGCGATCTTGACACCAGAAAGAGAATCTCCGCCAGCTTCAAAGAAATTCATATCCTCCTCCGGTTCTTCGTCAATTTCTTCAGTAATGATAGAAAAAATCTGTTCCCGGAGATTTCCTGCATCCGGAGAAACATGTGCAGGTTGATCGGGTTGATTCTGCAATAATAATGCAAGTGCTTTCCGGTCATATTTGCCATTTGGTGTGAGCGGAATAGCATCTATTCGGAGATATGCATGAGGAATCATGTGTTCTGGCAAATGCTTCCGGAGAAAAGCCGCCAGCGCAGATGATGGAATTTCTGTATCTGCCGTGTAGATAGCAGAAAGCCGGGCTTGCTCATAGATCACTGCTGCGGAGAAAATACCGGGATATTGTATCAAAATGCTTTCGATGCCGGATAATTCTACACGCTTACCATGAATTTTGACTTGAAAATCTTTTCTTCCACAGATCAGCAATTCACCATCAGGCCGGCGTATGCCAATATCTCCGGTATGATAATAACGTTTGCCATGAATGATAGGAAATTGTTTTTCTGTTTCGGCTGGATTTCCTGCATAGCCCGGAGAAAGACATGTTCCGGAACAATACATGATCCCCGGTACAGCAACAGGGCATTCTTCCAGCGCAGAATTCAGAATATGATATTCTGTTCCGGGCATTGGAAAGCCATAGGGAATAATATCAGATGCGGCATCTTCTGGGGTGATCTGATGGAAAATATTCCAAACTGTTGTTTCTGTAGGCCCTCCAACGTTGAATATTTCTGCATTCGGAAAGCAGATATTTATTTTCCGGACGAGAACAGGTGTCAGGAACTCTCCGCCATGAAGAATTTTCCTGACAAATGGAAGCGGTTTATCATATCCCTGATATAGCATCAGCATTTCCATAAATGATGGCACACTCTGCCATACTGTGACATGATAAGTCTTGATGAGTCTGATCCAAGCGGAAGGCTCTTTCATTTCCCGTTCATCCGGCATGATGATACAGCCGTCAAAAAAGGTCATGCCAACGGTATCAAAAATAGCCATATCATGCCCGAAATTTGTTAATGCAAGTACTCTGTCACCAGTTTGGAATCCGAATGCCTGAACGCCATTGCTAAAACATCTGACAAGGCTTTCATCTTTGAGCATAATGCTTTTTGGCTTTCCGGTTGTACCAGATGTATTAATAATAATGCGTACATCTTCGGGGGAATGCGGCTGAATCTTTTGACAAATAGCAGAAAAATCTTCTGTTTCAGATTCTTCCGGATCTATAATAATAATTTTAATATCCGGGATGGCTTTGAGCTTTTCAGAAAGTTCCTGATTCGTAATGATCTGGGAAATTTTAGTAGAATGCAGACAATGCTGGATTTCATCCGCAGAAAGAGAAATATCTATGGGCATGTATGCGCCGCTGAACAGCAAAACAGCATAAAGTGCAATAATCTGGCTGTTTCCCTTCGGCAAAAGAATTGCTGTTTGATCAGAATAAAATTTTTTAGATAATAAATATGCGCTTTTTAAAATCTCCTGATAAGAATAGATATGATCCTGAAAAATCATAAATGGTTTATCAGCATTCCGGAGAAATGCGGATTTTATGATTTCATTTAGAGATACAGCAGGAAATTCTGCTGTTCTGTGATTGGCATGATGAATGATCTGTATTTCCTGTGCAGAAAGTGGAAATGTTTTGCTATTTCCATTGGTATGGGCTGTTTCAATGCATCCGTCAATGATCATATCTGCAAAACTATTTAAAACTTGTTCCAGGAATAAGCCTTCCGGACTGCTGAAAGTGAAATAATAATTTTCGCCTAATTTTACAAAATCGCATTCTAAAGCTGTTTGATTTGTACAGAAACGAATATCCTGCATCACAAATCCATCTTCGCAGGGGGGAATTGCTGTGAAGATCATATTGACAGATCCAGTATTCCGATCAAGACGACGAATTATTTTCAATGCCGCATCACCGGGGAAATTTCTATGCTTTGCAATCTGGCGGAATCGTTGGGCATTCGCTTGGGCGTTCTGTATCACAGTTTTGGATCTGTCTGAAATAAACGGAGTAATCAGAAAATTAGAATATAATCCTATTGTATTCTCTGTTCCTTTGGGTCTGATGGTGCAGGGGATATTTAAATAAAATTTTTCAGCATTTGAAAATCTGGCTGTGACATTTCCGAAAATGCTCATCAAAAGCTGAAATAGACTGATCTGATTTTTATCAGCAATGGCTTTTAATTTTTGATAAATTTCTATTGGAAGCTGTCGCTTCCGGAAAGTGCAGTAATTAGCCCGAAGCTTTTCAGGATTAACAGCAAACGGCATTGCAAATTCTTCTGCTGAAAAGGATTGATAGATCTTTTCAAAAAATGTTCTATCTTCTGGGGAAATATTCTGATTTATGGCATATGCTTCAAAATCAGCTGTTTCAGGAAGCGTCCCGGTTTCATAATGCTGACGGAGTTGCTTCAGAAACAGAAAAATGCTGATGCCATCTAGCATTTGATTATAAAACCGGAAATGCACACTGACGTTCTGATTCGGATGCTGTAAAATGATAATAGCAATAGCATCTGCAGACTTTTCGGGGTGGCATAACTGTTCCGCAATTTCCTGATCTGTCCCATCCTGCCGGATGCAGAAAGAAAATACAGGTTCTTCCTGCCGGATACAGGTTGTATTGATTTTGCAGGATAGAAGCGTATTATGCCGGAGTACAGCTCTGATAGAAGATTTCAGCTTTGTAATATCTGCATTTTTGATCATTGTGCTGAAATATAGAAATGCATGTTTTCCGCCCAGAAAGACAGAGGATTCTTCTCCCAGATGATACATGTTCTGTAAGGCAGTCAATGAAAATGAATCATTCATGATTTTTTCTCCTTTGTGATTTTTTCAGCAAGCATTGCAAATTCATGCAATAATCTGTTTTCCATGCCTTCCGGAAAAACATTGTCCGGTGTGACAAGAGAAATCAGCAGATTGCCATCAGACAGAAAAAATTCACTATCCATGATGACACGAGGTGTCTGCGTGACCAGAGATTGCAGAATACCAATGCTGTTCTGTATGACAGAATCATTCATGTCGATGCCGATATGAGAAGAAAATGTAACATGATAATCATAATAATGATTCTGTTTTTTCAGAATTTTCTGTATTTTCATGCCGGATATTCCAGTATGGGCACAATCATTTTGATAAATCTCTGCAATTTCTGAAAGTTGTGTTTCTATTGTCAATGCAGGATTGATATTAATATCTGTCATGAGCAGAGCGGTATATTCTCCGCCTGTCCGGGCATATCTGGCCGGAAGCTGTTTTCTGTCCAGAACAGGAATATTCAGGACAAAATGTGAAAAAGATGTAATTTCTGAAAATGCTTTTGAAAAAAGCGTCAAAAGAAGAATTTCTATTTCTGTATCATGCATCTGTGCAAAAAGATGCAGTTTTTGATAGATTTCAGCAGAAAGAATTCTGGTATGTGCCGTAAAATGCGAATGACTTGGAAGCGGATAGGATTCAGCAGGAAATGCGCCATAATCAGAAGCTTTTGCTTGCCAATAATGCCGATCCGCTTTTTTTCTTTCCGGAGAAACAGGTGTAAATTCATAAGGATGAAAATCCGAAGGAAGTTCCGGAAGCGTATCCCCTGCATACAGCCTGCTGAAATCATGAATAAAAATTTGATAACTGGTGATGTCAAATGCAATGCAATCACCTTCAAAACAAAATCGAACACCTTCCGGCATGAGAAAGACATGAAGAATTAAAATTTCTCCGCTGTGAATATTCATGTTACGAGTTCTGTATAATTCAGCTGACTGCTGATATTGCTGTTCTGCTTCTTCAGCAGAAAAATCAGATAAATCATAGAGCTTTAGATACTGCATAAAATTTTCAGGATCTGCAAATGTCACTTCTCCGGATTCTGAAATCACAGAATGCAGAACAGGATGCCGATTTCCCAGCTGTTTCCATGCGCTCTGAATTTGATAGAGATCTGCATCAGGGGCATGATATTCTGCAAAAATATGACAGGAACAGCCACAAAGTGGCGCATCAGAATTCCGGCCAAGCAAAAAGGCATACTGCATATCATTCAGAAAATAATTTGTCATGCAGGCTCACTCCTATCATTTTTAAGTATTTCTCCCAATTCTCTGATCGTTGACCCGGCATAAAATATATCTGGTGTGATTCTAACATGTTCTTGCTGATTCAGCTGATTTAAAAATTGAATCATCAGAAGGGAATCACCGCCGCATTCAAAGAAATCATCATCAGGAGAATAAGATGCAGAATCTAATAATTGACACCAAAGATCTGCAATTTTCTGTTCCCAAGAATCAAGAGAAATGTGGACAGCTGTATTTTGAATCTGTTCTGCATAGGCTTCTAGCTGAGAAGCTACTGCCTTTCTGTTGATTTTACCGTTTGCAGTTACCGGAATTTCCGGAACAGGCATGAAAAAGGCAGGAATCATATAATCCGGAAGTTTCTGTTTTGCCATTTCTGAAAGTGCATCTGTTTGATCTGTTTTGATCATAACAGCAATTTTATTTTTAATCACAGCGGCACAGCATTCTATAGGATGAAAGATAGATTCTATCTCACCAAGTTCGATTCTGTGGCCGTTGATCTTGATTTGATCATCATCCCGGCCAATAAATTCAATCATGCCATCAGGCCAATATCTTCCATTATCACCAGTATCATAAATCCGTTCCCCGGTAACAGGATGAGAAATAAATTTTTCTGCTGTTTTCTGATCATCACCAAGATAACCAATAGCAAGCCCCTCACCGCCGATATATAAGCGGCCTTTGACATAATCCGGGCATTCTGTCATGAGAGAACTGAGAATATAATATTTCTGATTTGTCAGCGGATAACCGTAGGGCATCATATTCCAGTCAGGATTGATCTGATCTGCGATATAATAATTTGACCAGATAGAAGCCTCTGTTGCACCGCCCAGACAAATAATTTCAATAGCAGGATTCTGTTTTCGAATTTGATCGGGCAGAGAAACCGGGATTTTATCACCGCTGAGAAGTACCCGGCGAAGTTTCTGGAAGGCAGGAATTTTAATATTTCCGGCATATGTCAAAAGCATCTGCATAAAGGCCGGAACGGAATTCCAGACTGAAACATCTGCAAATTCCATAAGAGAAAGCCATTTTTCCGGATCATGGGTATTTCCTTCTAGTTCTGCTATCGCACCCCCACAGGAAAACATGCCGAAAAGATCATAGACAGAAAGATCAAAATTCAGATTGGATAATGCAATTGTTCTATCTGTTTCTATAATCGAAAATCGCTGATTAATATCCAAAATAGTATTGATCACACTTCTGTGAGAAATTTCTACCCCTTTGGGAACGCCGGTTGATCCGGAAGTAAAAATAACATAGGCAGAATCATGACAAGAATTTTTTGAATGATAATCTGCGAAATCATGCGGATTGATAGAAATTTGATCTGCAAAAAGAATATTTTCCGCCTGCATTTCTTCTGCTTCTTTCCGGAAGGCGGAAAGCGTGATGATGGTTTTCCCATTCACAGATGAAAGAATTTTCTTTCTGCGATCGGCAGGATTATCCAGATCTACAGGAACATAGGCCTTTCCAGAGAGTAAAACAGCCATGACAGCAACAGGCTGAAAAATGCCTTTTGGAAGCATGATAATAATATAATGCTCATCAGTATGAATTGCATCCGCAAGAGACATGGATAAATTAAATAATTCTTGATATGTCAGCCGGGCAGATGCAGAAATAACAGCGATATTTTCAGGATTTTTCTGCACCTGCTTCATGAAAAGAGAATCCAGTGTTTCATCTGGAATGGGTGTTTTGATGGAATTATATTTTTCTCTGACAGGAAATTTCCCTGCTGAAACTGTCAGGCCGCCCGGCAATTTTGATTCAGATTCTGCCAGCCGTTGGAATGCATCTGCAAATGCATGTAGCATTTGTTCAGCGAAATCATAAGAAAAAAGCGTTTCTGCTGTATCAAAATGTACTTCCAATGTATGATTGATTTCCATTACTTGCATATCAAGCCATACTTGGGAAGTTTCTGTTGATAAATAAGAAATTCTGCCCGGAAATTGGAGATTTTCCTCTGTGCCGATCATGCCGGTAAATACAATGGGAAAACTGTAATTTTTCATACCATCGTTTTTGGCAATGGCTCTTTCTATTTCAAGCGTTCCAAAAGCCTGATGCTTGACAGCATCAGAAATGCTGTTCATAATGCATTTAGTACGTTCTGCAAATGTGCTTTGATTCGTCAGAGAAATCGGAATTAACAAAAGCTTTGTGAAATCGCCGATCATATCAGAAAATGCTTCTTCTCTGGAAAAAGCGGTAAAATTCAGCGTAAATGCAGAAGATCCGCTCCAGACGGCAAGCATTTCCGCATAAAGTTCCATCAGGGCGGCGTTGGGAGTCAAATCCTGTCTTGCACACATCTGGCGGAATTTCTGCCATTCTGCCGGGTCTGCAATCCATCTGTGATGGGAAATTTTATGTGCTGATCGGATCGCCGTGTTCAGCCCATAGAAATCCGGAAGTTTCCGGAATTCTTCTAATCTGGATAAATACCAGGCTTTATCAGATTGATATTGTTCCGTATTTTTGAGATCAGCCGCAGCAAGGGCATAATCTCTGAATGTGATGGCCGGGGCAGCGGCTTCCTGAACAGAGCCGGAAAGATATTGTGCCAGATCATGCAGATATAGAAACATGCTTCTGCCATCAAAGACAACAGAGTCAAATAACATATGCGCTTTTGCCTGTTTTTGAAAAATTGCTAATTTCAATGCTGTATGAACATGATCATTTAAGAATGCTCTGCCGTCTTCCATTTCCTGACGGATTTTTGCAGAAACATCAAAAAATTCCTGTTCTGTCTGACAAATTTCAGCATCAATATGAATTTCTTCGGGAACAGGGGAAAACTGCTGTGTACCATTTTCGAGTATGTTGCATCGGAGCATGAGATGCTTTTGCATAAGAAAGCGCACAGCATGCCCCCATTGCATCACATTGGTAAATTCTGTTTCTATTTCCAGATAACAATGTGTCATGATTCCGCCCAGATCTGTCCCGGCATGTTTTCCCATCCAATAAGCATATTGGACATCTGTCAATGGAAAAGGATCATATTGATGTTCCGGATCAGGAGTGATTTTTATCATCTGATCCGGATTTGCATCAAGTTCTGACATAAGCACAGTTAGCTCCCGGACAGTGGGAGCTTCAAAAATTTGTTGTACATCAAGGCGGATTCCTGTTTCCTGATAGAGGATTGCTGATAATCGGACAGCATTCAGGGAAGTTCCGCCAAGCAGAAAGAAATTCGTATCTGCATCGGCATCTGTTTTAAAAATTGTCCGGAATGCAGAGATAACCGCTTGTTGTGCCTGATTGGGATTCATAATAAATTCTCCTTAGATAAGTGATTTTAGCAATGCAATACAGGAATCTGCATTGCTGGTGATCAGATTATGACCGCCGTCAAGGGTTTTGTAATCAAAATAATCATCTGTGAAATTTTTCCATTTCAGGGTATCCTGTTCGGAGACGATTTTATCAGATTGCCCCCGTATGGCATAGATTTTTGTATGCATGGGAGAAAATGGATCATGCTGGTTTGCATAATCAGCCGCAATGCGCCAATCATAGAGAATCATAGAAATTGTTCTATTAGCAAAATCCAGCATAGATTTTTTTTCATACGTTTCCGCTTCCGGAAGCATCTGCATTTCCGGAAAATGGATTTCTTGATCAGATGCAGAATGACAGATCAGAAAATCACTGCATGTTTGTGCGCATTGTTCCGGAAGTGAGAAAAGTTCACTGTTGAATAGTGATTGATAAATGCTTTTGATATGAGATTGATTCTCTTTACAGAGATAGGGCTTTTCTGCATAATAGAAACTATCCGGCGCAAATGCAGAAAATGCAAGGAATATTTCAGGAAGCGGCATTTTGGAGCGTTTCGCTGACTGATATAATTCATAAGCAATCATGCATCCTGTGCAAGAGCTGAGAAGTCCATAAGATCCTGAAAGTTGATCTTGCATCTGTGTGAATAGAAATTCTGCGATTTGTTTGGCAGAATGAAATGCATTTTCTGTTTTCAGAATATCTCTTCCGGGATAATCCAGAATAATGATTTCGGCATGTTTTTTTAGCATGGCTTTCCAGCGGAAAAAGACAGAGGCAGGTGTTCCGCCACCAGGAATGCAAAAGAATTTCAAAATAAATCCATCCTTTCAGATTTCCTGATACAGATTTTCTCTGATCAGTGTGTCAAAATAGGCATTGCCTTTATCAAACATAAAGAAATGACCGCCTTTATGAACATGTTTTGAAAATGCGCCAGATGTGATTTCATGCCATTTTTCAGCGGCATCTTCTGAAATATCTTCATCATTCGTTCCATAATCCAGCCGGACAGGAGCTGTTACAATATGATTTTTATGATATTGATAATTTTCAAGAAGACGATAATCACCTGAAACCAGCGGTTCATAATATTTCATAAATTCCTCATTTTCTAGCATTGTTTCAGGAATCAGGCCGTAACGCTTCATTTCACGGATAAAGGCATCATGACCATCTGAAAGATGAAACGGAACACTGTCAGATTCAGACGGCGCATTTCTTCCGCTGATGATTAATCTTTCAATTTTTTTATGATATTTATGTTCCAGATGAAAACAGGTTTCATAGGCAAGCAAAGAGCCAAAGCTATGACCATATAGCCAGATATGACATTTGGCAAATTCTTGATAAATCGCATCTGCGGCCTTTTCTGCCAAGATATGAATATCTGTTTCACGCTGTTCTTTCAGCCTTCTGCCATGCCCAGGAATTTCCACGGGCACGACAATAAATCGGTCAGTTTTGAATCGCTTCATGGTGCTGAAAGTGGCGGCACTGCCTCCGGCATGATGAAAACAGATCATGCAGTATTTAGAAGAATCCGCATAACCGCCTTTATAAAATGGAAACCATTCAGACATGAGATTCCTCTCTTTCCTGAATCACTGCTGAAATTTCCGGTGCTGCCCACATCAATGTAAAATGTGCCTGTGCAACCGGAGCAGAAGCTTCCAATGCCATCCAATCGCCCCATTCTTTCCAGCTATCACCAAGAATAGTATCTTGTGTACCATAAATCACGACGGCAGGAACAGAGGAAAGAATTTGTTCTTTCTCGCTTTGATAATATCGCAAAGAAGACATTTCATCATTCATGACAGAAGCAATCAAAGCATTAGAAAAATGAATCATATATTCCATCATGCTTTGATCAATGCCGCCTGCTACCAAATCACGGACATCATCATAAGTCAGCATGATTTCAGAGGGATCTGTTTGCATTGTCAATTGTATCTGATCCAGTTTTGCATAGAAAATTTTAACCATTTGCTGTGAAAGTTGAGCGGCAAAGTCTGGATCAGGGAATAATTGCGGAGGAAACAGCCGCCGGAACATGTCATGAATTTCAGCACGGCATTCATCACGGAGAAAGAAAGGGGTATACATGGCCGGATTTTTCGGACAAGGAGAAGAAGAGCCGCAGATATACAGACGATCTGGAAGCGGTTTATGTTCCCGTTCAAATTTCCGGCAAATTTCATAGCCGATCAATGCGCCGAAACACAGGCCAAGAATGCAATAAGATTCATGATTCACCTGCTGTTCTATTTCAATACTGAGTTCTTCCGCTACTTCCCGGAGATCCTGTTTTAATCCTTCCTCTGTTTTGCATCCACGTCCGGGAATTTCAAGTGGGATCAGTTCGATCTGATCCCCAAAATATTTTTTCCATTCTGCGAACAGGACAGCTGATGTCCCGCCGCAGGGTATGCAGAATAATTTTTTCATAAGATTTCCTTTCTGGATCTATTATTCTCTGTCTTTGAGAACTTCCGCTGGTGTGATCTTGTCAATCTTGCGCATCAGAATATGATTAATAACAAGATAAACAAGGAGAATTCCTGCATAGATAATCAGATACAGATACCAAGGATATTCCAGCTTCATACAGCTTGCAATATTTGTGATCAGACTGGGATAAATAGCATCTACAAATGCTTTTCCAACTGGTATGCAGAGCAGTCCGCCAATGGCAACGACAAGAAAGTTCCCATCAAGATACATCTTTCGGATTTCATTTGACCGGAATCCAAAGATTTTAATCAATGAAATGCCGAATTTCGACTTGTCAATCATGACATTCAGCATTAGATACATGACAACACAGAAGACAATCACAGAGGCGACTACCATCATGACAATCATTCCCATCATGAGATCAACATAAATATTGGCTGCATTGGCAACATCTTCTTTTGTCAAAACAGAATAGAGACGGCCTTCTGCAATATCAAGTTCTTTGTCAGAATACACAACATTGAAATAATCATCTGTCTGATCAAAAAGCTCTCTCATGCTGTCAATATCCATGAAGATGGTAAAGCCCGGAGAATATTCAACTAATCCTTCTACAGTGAAATTATAATTCATATCTTTCACATTGTCGATCAATGTGAGGGTATCCCCGTCATGAAGATGATAGCGTTCATAGATAGAATTGCTGATAGCAGCTTTGTTTTTGCCTTTTGGAAGTACAGCATTAAAATATTTGCTATTTTCATCAAGGCCAATAATTGTCACATCCAGCATAAAACCATCATTATCAATGCTGAGTGTTTCGACATATGCGCCTTCACCATCTTTGGGAATTTTTTCATCCGGATATTTATAAAGATATTGATAAGAAAATTTAGTATCCCGAACATTGTAAACTCTGACGGCATCACACATGACATAAATATCAAGGCCGAGTTCTACCAGAATGATAGAGATCAGGACACCACAGACAACCGTCAGCACGGAACGGATTTCTCTGGAAAGCTGTCGGATCTGAAAGCGGCGGATGAAATTTTCTGTCTTGATATTAAATTGCTTGTAATCAGAAGCTTTCTGTTCATTGCGCATCAGAGAGAGGGCAGTTCTGGAAAGCTTTTTGTTAATCACCAGAACATTGACAATAATACAGATCAGTGGCGGCAGAAAAATGCCGTAAGCGATCAGATAAGGCGCATAATAAATATCAAAATTCTGGACGGAATAATATGCATAAGTATCAGCCATCATATTAGGCACACCGATCGGAGAAAATCCCAAAATTGTGCCAATAATGCCCCCTGTCATTGTAACCAGTACAGGTAAGGTAACATAATGCTTTAACAGGGTATTTTTCTTCAGGCCAAGGGCATACATTGCGCCAATGATGCTAGATTCCTGATCAATCTGATTAATCACAAATACAGAAATGACATAAGTAAATAGCATCAGGACAATAATGCCGGCAAATAATCCGGCAACTTTATTAATTTCCACATCCGAGGCAGCCGCACCAATTCTGACATTGCTATCTGCTTTGACAAAAGAAGTCAGATTATTCATTTTCACATCAAAGACTTCATCAAGAAGTTCATCAATGCCATCTTTCATTTCCTGCGTACCATCGGCGAGTTCGTCCGCACCTTCTGCGGCATCCCGGACACCATCTGTATATTCATCCACCCCGTCAGAAAATTCAACCAGAGAATCAAGCGCATTTTTAATATCTTTCAGCTGTGAAACAGATTCTTCCGGATCATCCACACCGCTGATTTTTCCGTTTTGAATATCAGAGATTAGATCATCAATTTCTTTTGCATAATTTTCTCTGGTCAATCCCAAAAAAACGCCCTGTGAATTCAAAGATTGTTCTGTTGCTTTGAGATAAGCATCAAATAATTCATCTACGGCATCCAGCAATTCACTGCTGCTGTCGTCCAGTTCATCCATACCATCACGGAGTTCTTCTGCGCCATCGGCAAGATCATTGACAGAATCCTGAATATCATACTTGTCTTTCAGTGCTCTGTCAATGGTATCCTGAAAATATTCATTTTTGACATCTTTGTAATCAAAATCAAAATCCTCAATTTTTTCTCGGAGATCTGAATGACTGACATGATCTCCCAGCCGGAAGGCATAAACATATTCTTCGGCTTTGACTCCATCATTTTTAGAAGCAATCACAGATTCATATGTTTCAGAAGTCACAAACAACAGGCCGAATATTTTGCTTTCAATTACAGCGTCTGCATATGTCTTGATCGGCATTTCATAATCTGGTGCTGTGCCGATGCCTGTAATTTGAAACTCTTTTCCGGCGGCGGTGATCGTATCGCCAATTTTGAGCTGATGTTCTTCAGAGTAACGTTTTTCAATCACAGCTTCATTTTCTGCTTGTGCAAGTCTGCCGTCATCCAGCTGGATCAGATCAATATTTGTCCTGTTTTTCATCATTCTGAGCGTCGAGCCGTCAGCCGCCTGAATATCAGAATAAAACATTTCTTCTAATTCTGTACCTTCTGATGTGATCTCACGAACTTCTTTTTCTTTCAGAGGGATAAAAACAGTAAAATTCCCATCTTCCAGCATATTACTAGTTTTATTCTGCTCTGTCCGGGTGATAAATGTTTCAGCTGCGCCAACCATACTGACTATGATATAAATACCCATAGCAATCAGAAATGTCAATGCTAGATACCGGCTAAAATTAGCTTTGAAATCTCTGGGGAGTCTTTTTCTGAGAAGTCTGTCCATTTATAAATCCTCCAGTTCGGCGGCAGGAATCAGCACCTCATTCTCATAATCTTTTTTGATTAATCCATCTCGGACAATAATCACTTTATGAACCATATTCTTGATCGTATTATTATGAGTAACGATCAGCATAGTAGTGTTATATTTTTTATTAATTTTTTCCAGCAGTATCAGAATATCCCTAGAAGTATTAGAATCAAGCGCACCGGTTGGCTCATCACAAAGCAATAATTTAGGATTTTTAATCAAGGCTCTTGCAATGGCGCATCTTTGCTGCTGGCCGCCGGATAGTTGAGACGGGAATTTATTCTGATGTTCTGTCAATCCCAGTGTTTCCAGTAGTTCATCCAGATCCATAGGATCTTTTGACAGATATTTGCAGACCTGAATATTTTCTTTTACAGTGAGATTGGGGACAAGATTATAGAATTGAAAAATAAAGCCAAGATAATCCCGTCTATAATCAGAAAGTTCCGCTGGTCTGAGACCAAAAATTTCTTTTCCATCTACTTTGACTGAGCCGGAATCCATTGTATCCAGTCCGCCGATACAGTTCAAAAGCGTGGATTTGCCTGATCCGCTTGTTCCCTGAATCACACACATCTGTCCTTTTTCCACGCTGGTAGAAACGCCTTTCAATACCTGAATATAGCTGCTGTCTTTTCCATAGCTTTTTTTCACATTCTTGACTTCGAGATACATAATAAATAGTTCCTTCTTCCTGATCAGAAAATCAGTTCATTTTGCGGAAGATGGTTTCAGCAAGGGACTGAATCGACATCGGTTCAGCAAGCTGCATTTCGTCCGTAAGATCTACATCATAAGTATCCTGACAGGTGACAAAGATCTGAACAATTGTCATACTGCTGATTCCCATTTCTTCGGCTAGATATTCTGTATCTGAAATTTTAGATACGGCTTCTTCTTCCATGAGTTCGGAAAGAACCCCCCGAATCGTTTGTTTAATCTGTTCTACTGTTACAGTTTCGTTCATAATTTATGATTTCCTCTCTGATCGTGTTTGATAAACAGACAGCTCTGTGATGCTGTCTTTCTGTTCCTGCACATAGTGATTCATATGATAGCGAGCGGTTTCGCCTTTGGATGTCATAGGAATCGGCTGATTGCATAGGAAAAATTTCATAATGCGTTTTGGCTGTGGAAGACTGTAATTGATATTACACAGCTGTGATAAAATTTCATCTGTGATGCCGTTCCGGGAAGAAATAATTAATGCAGGCATATCTTCATATTCAAATACACAGAACTGTTCTGCAATAGAATCCAGAAAACGGAAATGCATTTCCAATTCATCCAGATAAATATTTTCACCATCTTCCCGAACCATGACGCTTTTACATCTGCCTTTGAAATAATAGCGGCCATCCCGGACAGAGAATAAATCTCCGGTTTTAAAATATTCCTCTTTCTCTCGTGGATATTCTTTTCCATCAATCAGAACAGATGCATAAAGTGTTTCACCATTTACGGCAAGCTCTCCCACATCTGCATTATCATCCGCAAGCAATTTTGTTTGATGATGATTAACAAGAATGCCAACAAATTCATCTGATGGATCTGAGGCAGTATCACCGATTGTGACGAAAGATGTTTCTGTCATGCCCCAGCCATTCCAGAAATCAAGGCCAGATTTTTGCGCTTTTTGAAATAAAGATTCATTCAGCCGTGCGCCTGCACTGACACCAAGAATTAAACGTTCTCCCAGCAATTTTTTCATGGCATCCGGATCGCTGTTTCCAAATCGTGCTTCTGCCATGCGGAATAATCCATTCCAGATGGCCGGTACTGTACACATACAAAAGATCCCATATTTACGACAAGTATCAGCAATCGAGAAAATACCTTCTTTTTCGGGCAGCATCATCGGATAGCCCCACGCCCAGACAAGCATTGTCAGGCCGAAGCCTAAACAATGCCTTTGCGGAAGTGTCTGCAATACAGGATAATCTGCTTTATTACCACAGGTTCTGACGATCGGAGCAGTTTCCTCCAATGCCGCCCGGACATTTCGGCTCTGCATGAGAACTGCATCCGCATGAAATACATAGATCTTTGCGCTTCCCGTTGTTCCGGAAGTACAGAATGCAATTCTGGATTCCCAATTTTCAGAAACAGGTCTGCTGTTTTCATTTAATAATATAGCAGATAATTTCTGACAGATCACATCTTTCAGCTGTTCCTCTTTATCAGAGACAATGCCAGCAAGTCTGGCCTGTGCAGAAAAGGCTTCTAATGCCATCTGATCGGCGGCTGAATCCAGCAAAAGAACTGGATAGCCGATTTTCAAAAGGCCGAAAAATATCGGATACCAAAGCGGATGATTTCTGCATTTCAATCCGATCCAGCGGCCTTTTTCAATGCCGGAAAAACGCTGTTCCAATGCAGCAGCTACAGCATCTGTCAAAGCGCAAAATTTTTCTGCATCACAGCTTTTCTGTTCATTTTTTTCAAACCATGTCAGCATCGGACGGCCTGAAAACGGCTTTGTCATTTCTTCATAGATTTCCTGAAATGTCATGTAAACTCCTCTCAGAACGTTGCGGACAGAATGCCCTCACTGATGCCAACTCCTACGCTGATGCAGAATGTTTTTGATCCATCTTTGACAAGACCTTTTTCAATGGCTTCATAGGCAGCTATCGGCACATTGCTTGATCCGACATTTCCATATTTATCCAAAACAGAGATCACTTTCTTGAGGAAGTCTTCCGATTTCAGTCCGGATTCCTGAGCGAATACTCCGGCTATGCTATTCAGAAGCCATTTGGCTACTTGTGTTGGGATGATGCAGTCAGCATCCTGAAATGTCATGCCAAAAATATCTTTGATTTTTGGATAAATGGCCTGATAGATCTCTTTTTGCTTGTCAACAATGCCTTTTGTTGTACCGGGTACATACATTTTACTGGGATCACGAGGATAAATGACACCGCCGCCCCAGACAACATTATGATTCCAAGAATCAGAATAAGTCCGAAAATATGTTTTGTCAATTCCTCTTGATGGATCATCAGAGGCTCTGAGCAGAAATGCGCCCCCACCATCGCCAAGGGATAAAGTCACAGGTGCAAGAGAAACTAATTCTTCTTTGCTTTCATAATCATACTTGATCCATTGAGAAAAGACTTCACCGGAAACAACGAGAACAGTTTCTGCTTTACCGGTTCTAATCAGGCTATCAGCAACATCAACACCGCTGAGGAATGCATTGCAGGCATTTTTAATATCAAATACAAATGCATTGCGAATATTCATTTTATCAGCGACTACATTAGCAGTAGCAGGTTCAACAAAATCATGTGTCACAGAGCAGAACAGAAGGGCATCAATTTCAGACGGATCAACGCCGGCTTTTTGTAATGCATCCAATCCGGCTTTTGCGGCAATATCGGAGCAATATTCTCCTTTTGCGGCATAATGTCTAGTTTCGCATCCTGTAAGCATCCGGCACAGTCCGGCTTTTACGCCGAAATTTGAAAAATGTGCCATTTCTTCGACTTCTGCCGATGTGACAACACGTTCCGGCATATATCTGCCGACGCTTAAAATTCTGGCTTTTTTCATGAAAAATATCCTTTCTTACTGCAATTCTCTGATGACTTCGGCAATTCCTCTGACCGTTTCAAAGCGTTCAATTGCAAATGTTTCAAGCGGTACAGTAACATTAAAAGCTTCTTCAAATTCAGAGATCAGATTGACAACATCGAATGAATCAATAAAACCGCCGGAGATCAGCTCCAGATCATCTGTCAGATCTACATCAGCGAGGTCATCCACATAGCCCCGCAGAATTTCTTTAATTTTTTCTTCCATAAATCAAAATCCTTTCTATTATTTTTTAGGAATGACATCCAGAGACAGATTCAGCACCTGCAATGCATCAATCAGATGCTGTTCGGTGATGGGAGTATTGGCCAATTTTTCAGCCTGTTCCCGTGTCATTTCACCGGAACGAACCAGATCACTGAATTCTGTTTCATGCTGTGAATAGCCAAACTGGCGGAATGCTAAATATTGGGATACATAATTAAATGCACAGTTTGTAGAATGCGCCGGCCAGCTATTTTCCGGAAGCCGGAAATGATATTTTTCTTTCAAAGTCTGAATGATTTTTTCCTCATCATAATCCAGATACTTGAAAGGAGAGATCTGTGTGACACCTCTGTGATGTTTTACGGCGTATTTAATCGGATCTGAGAATAATTCCAGATAGCTGTCAAATGTCCCGTCTGCTTTCAGAACTTCCATTGTATTCCGGTCAGATTCTTCAAAAATCCAGGAAAGTGCATTCTGTTTCAGATAAGATTGTCCTTTTGTATAACCGCCCAGAATCAGCCGGATTCCATAGCGGAGCGCAGTTGTCTTAATCAGATCTTCCAGAACAATATGGCATACACGGCAATAATAAATATTTTTTCTGCTTTCCAGAAGTGTCCGGAAAAGCCGTTTCATTTCTGTTGTTCGGAATGTGATCCAATCAATTTGCATGGCATCCGTCGCATTTCGAATATTATCAAACATTTCCGGCAGTGCAAAACCATTGTCTACGAATAAAGCAAGGGGTTTCAGGCCTAAATCATGCGCAACAGATAGAGTCATGATGCTGTCTTTTCCGCCGGATACCGCAACAAGACAATCATAATTGCCTTCTGAACGGAAACGCTGAATTTTTTTCAGAAAAATAGCTTTCTTTTCTTCTGAGGATTTGCTTTCAAACTGTAAAGCCGGGGGCTTGATTTCTGATTGAGAAATCTGTTCCATCTCACGGCAAAGGGCACACATTCCTGTTTCATCAAATTCAAGATGTCCGGGAACTTCCGGCATCACACAGCACCGACACCGGCGGAGATTGCTGTCAAGAAGCAGATTTTTACTCATGCGGTTGCACCATCCAATTTGATATAATTCTGCAATTCAGCCTTAACAGCTTCCGGCCATGCTTCCGGATCAAGACCATTCTGTGATAAAAATGCATAAGTCAGCCGCTCAATGCCAAAGGCAAAGCAGGAACTATGACAATAAGCATCACTGCCCTTTGTGCGGATATTATATACTTTTGTGAAATGCGTTCTATGAAAGTTTGCAGAACTGCATGAAATATAATTTCCTGTGGCTGGAATTTGCAGTTTGAATTCACGCTTAGAATCGCCCAGCATCTGAAACAGTTGTAATTTTTTATAATTGCTCGCAAAGAAAGAATCATTTGCAGTTTCAATCTTGCAATTCAGCTTGAAACAATCAATCCAGAAATTCCATAAAGCATAGGCTCTTTCAATATATTGCTTTGATTGCTCTGGTGTGCCGATGAATACATATTCTTTCATATAGAATTCATTCAGTCTGGCAAGTTCAGAAACATTATTGCCCTCATTGCGGAAACATTTTCCAGATACCATGACGCAGGCAGGCTTTTCCGGATCAATTTCCTGATCCCGGAACATGGGATACACCGGCACACATGCCGCTGTTCTCAGAACGCTTTCCGGGGTTCTCGTCTCATCCAAGATGGATGCGTCTTTGATGCCATTCTTTGCAAAACGATCAATCACATCAAGATCATTTTTCAAAGTTGTCCGAAACATGATATGATGAGGAAACGTTTCAAAATATTTGCCTTCTTCATAATCCATAACCGGGATTAATACCGGCACTTCATAATTGACTTTATCCAGTTCCGGGAACAGCTGATCAATCTCGGCTTCGATCTTCTGGCAGAAATAACGAAATACTTTCAGAAAAATGCCGCTATAGGCAAATACGCCACTGCCGATCTGTCTAACAATACCTTTTTCAAGCATTGGTTCAAAAATATCTGCCTGATTGGGTGTCTGCTGATCTGTATGATCATAAATTGTCCGGATTTTGACCTCTGTCGTTTTCTTACTGAGTTTGGAAAGAATCATCTTTTCCAATTCGCTGACTTTTTCAGCAATGACAGATTCATCCGTCCCGTCATAATAAATCATTACTTCATCATCAGCTCTTTTGATTTCTTTGACATGCTCCGAAAGATAAGAAAGCATTTCTGTGAAAAATACACGATCGCCTTCCGGCAGCTGTGTCAGATGACAAGTATACTCTTTCATGCTATGTGATCGCTCCTCTGTACATTAATTAATACAATCTGGTTTGTACTTCCTTTTTTAGAGATAATAATATTATTCGATTCCAATTCAACAGAATCCTGTTCCGCTTTTGGGCTTTCCTTCAGCTGATAACGCTCCCATTCATACTCGTTGGAATGAAAACGAATATGTGGCTTTTTCAGAGTATTCAGTTTGCCATAATCCATAGCCCGGAGAAAAGCAGAAGTTTTTTGGAAATCCCATTTTTTACTTAAATATCCGTTATTCGGAATATCCTTGATTTTATGCATTGCAGTTTTTGCTGTTGGCTGACGAGTACCCTGCCAATTATCGGCATCTGAAAAGAGTTTTGGTGCGATTTCAAGAAAAGCTTCATAAGCAAGATCAGATTGTTTTTTCAGCAATTTCAAAGAATTGATTGTTTCATCAAGAGCAATGGTTTTCTGGATCAGGATTTCACCCTCATCAATAGCAGGGCGGATTCTGTGCCAAGTGATACCAGTCGCATGATCCATATCATAGATTGACCAGGCTTCTGCATTCATGCCTTTATGAAAAGGAAGCAATGCATTGTGATAATTAATTCCCCAGAAATTGGGATGTTCAAGAACCTGTTTCGGAAAAATATAAGTATTAATTGCGCTGAATACTCTTACTTGAAATTGTGAGAGATCCTGCATAAACTGTGCTGTCATTTCAGGGGAAGTCATGCAGGAATAAGGGATACCCTTCCGAATGCAAGATTTTTCGACACTGGAAACAGCAGCAATCCGCTTTTCATACACAAATGGATGCAAGCCCTGTGCAGAAAGATATTCTGCAATCTTCACAGCAAGCTTTCCAGATCCAACAATGACATACTTTTTTTTCTGTTCATGTTCTTCCATATGAATGATAAACTCCTTTCAAAATTAATATCAGCTAATTGAAATCTGAAAAATCAGATATTTATCTGCTTTTTTAAAGCAATAAGCAACTTTAAAATATTTATTTTTCAACAGAGCATGAGAAATTATTATTAGCTACTGCTAACTGCTAATGCGATAAAAAACAATATCTTTTTTAGTTAGATATTGCTTACTTCTATATTATACAGGATAATTTTATATTTGTCAATATCTTCTCAAAAAATTTTATATTTGATACAAAATATTTCTGATAACTGTTCATAAATCAGTCAAGATAGATATGATACAGATATAAAAAAATAGTTTGACATTTTGATAAAAATATGATATAATAAACTTGTCAGGATGAGATGATGAAGTACAAAAAATGTCTGCTGAATTACATCATGCAAAGCAAAATGATCATGTTACGACCTGTGCGCTGAAAGATATAACAAGAACGGTATGATGTTTGATAAAAAAATAGCAGACAACAACAAAGTATCCTCAGGAGCTTGCCGCAAATGAGGTAGAGAGGGCGTGTCACCCCCATCTGTAATAGGTGTGAAAAAATGGCATCGAACAGCGAAGGAAAATATTTTTTTAATGTTTTTCATGACATTATTAGACTATTGCAAAAAGAAATAGATAAAAATTTTCATTTTCCCTTGACAAATCAGAATAATTATGATATAATATTATCATTGCTGGTATGGCTCAGTTGGTAGAGCAGCGCATTCGTAATGCGCAGGTCATCGGTTCGAGTCCGATTACCAGCTTATTTTTTTTGCCTTAATAAAAAAATTCCCTGCCTGTGAAGGCAGGGGATAGAGAGGATTTATTTTGTGGCCTTGAAGACAAAGCGGCAGAAGTTATAGAGATGTGCATGAATGCAATTATCCCCATGATAGCCGCCGTTGACATAATGCCAGAGGTGCGGTACATTATTTTTAGTAAAATTATTATGATAAGTTTCTGGATTATTATAAACAATCGTGTCATCGCTTCCGCCGGTGATCATTAAGAGATAAGGTTCTTTTCCAGAATCCCAATTGAATGAGCCTGTCACGCCCGGCGCAGGACAAATTGCGCCTACATAGCCGAACAGATCAGAACGCTGCATACCAATCAGCAGAGCCTCACGCCCTCCCATGGAAAAGCCTGTGATGGCAGTATTATCTTTCCCGGTCTTGACACTGTAAGTAGATTCAATATGTGGCATCAGATCTTTTGTCAGATCATTGATAAAATTATCATAAGCCGCATTATTGAAATCATCCATTCCAGAGCAGGCATCTTGCGAATCACTGGAGTAAATATAAGGAAATACAACAATCATATCTTTGGCTTCTCCGGCGGCAATGGCATTGCCAATGATTTGACGGGTGTACATTGTGCCGTTTCCTGTGAGAATCATTCTATCCTGATTTTCCCAATAACCATGCATTACATACAAAACAGGATATTTTTTATTTTCATCATAGCCGGCAGGAAGCAGGATATTATAAGGCTTATTCCGTTTGCAGGTAGTGGAATAATATGTTCCGCTCTTGATTGTACCATATTGAACGCCGTTTTGTTCTAAATGGGAACTATCAGGTTCATATTCAGAAACATTTCCCTGATAAAGAGCGGTGAATTCTGCCATGCTCATAGCTGTTGTCTGTTCTGCTGGCGTGTCTGAAATGCTGAATGCCTTGATCTGGCCAAGCAGATATTTCTGAATCTGGATAATATCTGAAACGGTTACATTGCCATCTCTATCAACATCAGTTGCATTTTTAGATCTTGTATCAGAAAAGCCATTGAGAAGGCCTTTTTTGGCAAATATCAGATCATAGATATTAATTTTTCCATCTCCGGTGACATCACCCATAATAGTGGATGTTTCCGCAGGAACATCTACAGGGTCAGGGCCTTTGATGCTTGTGCCTGCGACAGCGGCAATCACTTCATCAAGATAGAAATCATTCGTAGTATCAGCAGTTTCCACATAGAGCTGGAGGTTGGAAGCATCCGCAGGGATCTGATAATTTTGATTTGCGAGCTGTACCCAATTTCCTTTTACGCCTGTACCTTCTGCGATGGTAGCATATTGTGTATCGCCGGAAGCATCTGTATATTGCAGTTTCAGATAGAAAGTATCTGTAGCATTACCATTCAGATAATTAATAATTGCGCTGAAACTATATTCATTGCCAGGGACAAAAACATTTGTGCTAAGGGCTTTGGCTGCGCCATTCCATGCGGAAGTTCTGCCACTGACATATAGAGATTGATTTCCAACAAATGCAGTCTGAGCAGAGGATTCTATTTTTGCTGCGCCTCTGCCGATCCAATCGCAAGTACTGCCTTCAAAACTATCATCAAAATACCAGCCATATTGATTAGGTTCAACAGTTGTACCTGTGCCCGTTGATGGATTGCTTCCATCGCCCCATTCTGAAGCAGGAAGCATAGAAAGCAAAGTGGTATAAGCAAGTTTTGGCTGATTATTTTTATCATAAAGAAGAGCGTCAGAGCCTTGTTTCAGCCAAGAATTTGCATCATTAGGCCCCCAGATGCAGACTGCTGTGACACGTCCATCAGATTTGGGATTTTTATTCCAATCCATAGCGGCCTGGAAGATAGCCTTATATTTATCTGCCTGTTGTTGCGCAGTATATATCACATTTCCATTTGAATCAAGAAGACTGATATCAAGCTCTGTAATCTGGACATCACAGCCGATAGAAAGATATTTCTGCATTGCTTCAATATAAGAATCTGTTCCAGCAAATCCAGTAGCATTCGCTGGAATATGAGACTGCATGCCAACGCCATCTAACAGGCCTTTTTGATATAGAGATTTGCACATGTTATAAATGGCATCTCTTTTATGATCCCAGTATTCATTATAGTCATTATAATATAGATCACAGCCAGCAGGTGCATATTTTCTTGCATAAGTAAATGCTTTTTCAACAAAGCTATTATCACCATAAACCTGAACCCATGCAGATTTACCGCCTTCTATATTATTGTCACCGGGTTCTCTTGAGCCGCCATTATTGGCAGTTCTTTGCTGATTGTCAGAAATGCACTCATTGCAGACATCATAAGCATAAAGATTCAAATTCGGATACTGTGTTTTGATCGCACTGAACATATTTTTAATATAGCTTTCCATACGAGCATCCATAGTAGCAGTATCCACCCATGAGCCATAATCATTGAAATCTGTTTTGAAGAACCAGCCAGGTGTTTGGCTATGCCATACAAAAGTATGTCCTCTCATGGCGATGCCATTCTGTGAGCAAAAATCCATGATTGCGGCTGCGCTGTTGAGGGAAACAGCGATATTTGTGCCACTGCATTGAGATTGCACAAGAGTTGCATCTGGTTTCATTTCATTTTCGCATTCAACGCTATTACAATCTTTCAGAATATTGGCAGTAATAGCGGAATTCTGCACTGTGCCGCCATTGAGGATATTACCAACTCTGAAATAATTTGCAAATTCATCTTTCAGTCCTTTTTCAGCACTTGCGGCTTTTGCAGAAAGGCCTTTATCTTGAGAAGTAATAGAGACATCATCAAAGATAAAATCATTTGTGGAATCTGTGCTGATAGAAAGCCGAAATTCATAGCTATCTGTGGGGGCGGTATAATCTGCGGAAAGCTCTGTCCAGCGACCGGCATCAGATTTTTTAGAAGCCAGTTCCTGAATTATAGTTTCTCCAGTATTCTGATCAATGCAGAGCAGGGAAAGCCGGAATGTTTCCGCTGTCTGGCTGAATACTTTGACAGAGTAATGATAATTTACACCACCATACAGATAAAAGCCCTTTGCAGAGCTTGCGCCATCTTGAGCCGAAGTTCTTCCGGAAACAAGCATCCCTCTGGATTGCTGAAAGCCGATTTCATTTTTTGCTGTCAGTTGTACATTTTCTGCATTTCCATACCAGCCACCATAATTGACTTCAAAATCATTATGCACGGCTTCTGATGCAGAGACGGGAGCAGGCAGACAAGCAAGCATTCCTGCACTGCATAATAATGCTGTAATTGTAGCACAGATTTTTTTGATATTCATAGCAAGCACTCTTTTTCTTCATAATTTATTCACAAATTAAGCTGATTACAGTATAGCATTTAATTGCATGAAAATATATCAATTTTTTGATAAAAATAGTAATTTTTTTACGTCTATATGGCAAACTGCTATAAAATATGCTAAAATTCATGCGTCAGATTATTATTATTTTTTCCATGTTTCCTATTTACAAAAATCAAATTTTATGTTACAATGATGAAGTATGCACAGTATGGCTGTGATTTTAATCAAGAAAGGGTTTTGTGAATATTGTGGAACAGGATCATTCTATAAAAGATAAATTCAAAACATTTGGGAAATTGCCGCTTGTGCTTGCGGCGGCAGTACTCGCAGGCGGCGGCCTTTTTGCGGCAGTATCAAGCGTAAGTTCGGCGACAGAATCAGCAGAAAGACCTCTTGAAATGCAGGTCAATTCTTCCTCATCGGAACAGAATGTGACAGAAGTATTAGAAAAATCAGATATTAACCAGAATGATATAGCAGAATCAGAAATGAATCTAATCCAGTCGGAAACCATTCCAGAAACGGAAGCACTTCCGGAAGAAACGGAAACAACAAAAGCAGATCCGCTGAATCCCCAGTTTTCTCTGCCTGCCGGATTTTATCCGGATGCCATTCAGCTTTCACTTTTTTCTGAAACAGGAACGGAAATTTATTATACTTCTGATGGAAGTACCCCAACAACAGAATCAGAACGCTATACACAACCCATTCTGATCTCTTCCAGAGCCGGAGAGGAAAATAAAATTGCTTCCCGGTCAGATACTTCTGTCAATCCTGTTGTAATTACTGAGCCTGTTGATAAAGCTACTGTGATCCGGGCGATTGCAGTCAGCGCAGATGGTACAATCAGTGATATTATTACACATACTTATTTTGTTGGCCTGAATCTGACACGGGATTATCATAATGTTAATATTATTTCTGTCTGTGCAGATGAATCAGCCTTATTTGACTATCAGACAGGAATCTATTGCACAGGCGCAGTATATGATAATCAAGGCCGATATTATTCCGGCTATTTCATCCCGGCAAATTATACGCAAACGGGAAGAAATTGGGAAAGAGAAGTGGGCGTAGAAATTTTTGATACCATCGGAAATTCCATTGCTTCACAGGAGATGGGTCTCCGTATTATGGGAGGAACTTCAAGAGCAAGTGTACAAAAAAGTCTGAAATTCTATGCCCGTGAGGAATATGGACAAAAACGTCTTAATTGCGCCCTGTTTCCTGATTTATTCAAAGAATGTGATCCAACAGATGATATTAAAAAATTCAGGACATTTGTTCTGCGCAATGGCGGTGATGATCATTATGGAACAAAATTCCGGGATGCCTTCATTCAGCGTCTGATTGAAGATCGTGCCGTCAGCACACAACATGCACAGCCCGCAATCGGTTTTATTAATGGAGAATTTTCCGGCGTTTATAATTTGCAGGAAGATTATTCTGCATATTATATGCAGTCTCATTTTGGTGTTCCTAAAGATGATGTAATCATGGTAAAAACAGAAGCCATTGAAGAAGGTACAAATGAAGATTTTGAGGATTATCTTGCATTTTCAGATTTTGTCAATCATGCAGATTTGTCAGATGATGCCGTTTATGCAGAGTTTTGTGAAAAAATGGATGTTGAAAGCCTAATTGATTATTTTTCTTTTGAATTATGGATTGAAAATAATGACTGGATTAATAACGGGAATAATTATCGTCTCTGGCGAAGCCGTACAATCACAGATCAGCCCTTTCAGGATGGAAAATGGCGATGGGCGGCCTATGATACAGAATATTCTATGGGATGCGATCGGGATGGAGAACCTTCCGGCAGTCGTCAGCTGTTAAGTGCATTGATCGAGAAAAGATATTATCTCGGAACAAATTTCTTTATTCAGCCCCTCATGCAGAATAAAACATTCCGTGCCCAGTTTGTAACTACTTTTATGGATCTGTGCAACAGCTGTTTTGAACCAGAACATGCAACAGCCGTTTTGGATGATATGTATGAGGAAGAATATAAATCTATTCTGAATAAAGGCTATCGCCGGACAGGCCCTTTGTGGCGGATTGATACAGAGGAAAATATGACCGCATTCACAGAAAATATTCTGAATGATGAGAAAAAATTCATTCAGGGACGAACAGAGGCTTGCATCCGTATGCTGACCAATTGCCTTGGCCTGAGCGGAGAAACGGCTGAAATTACAGTAGATGTGAATAATGCCGCTTTGGGATCTGTACAGATCGGAACAGTAAGTCCTGATTGGAATGCTTCTTCTTCATGGCATGGAATCTATTTTACAGATTATCCGATTACATTGACAGCATCCCCTACAGAAGGACATACATTTGAAGGCTGGTCGGGAGAGGGTATTTCCTCTACAGATGCAAAAAAGCTTTCTATTACAGTTCCTGTCACACAGGCATTGAAAATAACAGCTTCTTTTCAATGATATAGGGCAGATAAAAAGCCGCATGATTGCGGCCTTTTATCATTCGCTTAGAATAAAATTAAAGTAAGGAATGAATCATAAAAATGAATCATAAAAATTATTTTGAAATTCATGATCATAAATTATATCGTTATATCTCCGATACAGGAGAAGCAAACATAACAATTCCCTATGGTGTCATTTCGATTGAAGCAGAAGCATTTAGAAATCATAAAAGTCTGAAAAAGATTTTTATTCCTGATACAGTGATTACAATTGAAAATAATGCTTTTGAAAAGTGTGGTTCTCTCCGGGAACTGATCATTCCGGCAAGTATCAAGAAAATTGGCAATAAAGCCTTCCAGCACTGTAATAATCTGAAAACTTTGATTTTTTTAGATATACCTCATTATAATTTCTGGTATGGAGAAGGAAAACATAAAATCTGTGTAGAAGATTTTGCCTTTTTTTACTGTGATCATCTGAAAGAACTGCATTTTTCAAAAACAGCGGAAATCATGATCCGGAAAGCAGCCTTTTGCGATTGTATAGAGCTTCGGGAGCTGATCCTTCCGGCAGGGGTAACAGAAATCGGAGAGGATGCTTTTCGTTCCTGTGGTTTGGAAACGGTAACTTTTTCCGGAGCAATGCCCCAGTATTATGATCCTACAGGTTTCAAGGGATGTACCCAACTGCAAAAAGTGATCTTTTCAAATCTGGATTTTCCTGTGCAGAATCAAGATAAATGGCGGTTATATCGATCTCTGAATCAGATTGTATTTTGTGCTGATGCCGCTCAAAAAGCATTCGCTGATCCAGAAAGTGATTCTGCCAAAGCATTTTTTCATTCTGAATTAAAAAAATATTTTCATATGCTGATGAATGCAGGACATACGGCAGTTATTTCTGAAATTCTTCAAAATCAGATCATTCCGCAGGAAATCATAGAGCAAGTCATCAGATATGCAATAGAGCAAAAAAATTATGAAGTGCAAGTATTACTGATGAATTATCAATATCAGCATAACCTATTTCAGGACATTAAGAAAAAATTTGAATGATGGGCAGGTGATTTCATGTCAGATTTTGAAATCAATGAGAATGATATTCTTGTCAAATATCATGGAAATGCATGCTATGTGACAATCCCAGAGCAGGTAAAAGAAATCGGTGATGCCGCTTTTCGGGATTGTACAGATCTGATTTTTGTAAAAATTCCAGAGGGTGTGACCAATATCGGGCATTCGGCGTTCCGGAACTGTAAGAATTTGATGAGCATTTCGATTCCGAAAAGTGTGGAATATATTGGAAATCAAGCATTTTCCGGAACAGCATGGTTAAAACAATATCCGAAAGATCTCGTAGTGATTAATCAGATTCTGATCCGCTATAAAGGCAGGGAGGAAACGCTGATATTGCCGGAAATGCTTGTTTGTATCAAAGATCATGCATTTGATGATTGTCCGGATCTGAAACAGGTGATTTATCATCATATCTGTTTTTCTCCTAAGGAGATCCGGGAAATCAACAGCTGTTTCATGTGGATGCAGGCCATCCGGAAATTTCTGGATCATCCCGAAAATCAGATTTCTGTGCAGGGGGTATTTCTATTTGTCATGCGGCTGAATGATACAGAATTGCTCCGGAAACTGCTGGAAACCGGGAAATTTGCTGTCAAGAAAAATATCCGTCAGCTGATCTGTCTGGCAAATGAAAAACAAGCTTATGAAATGCAGATCATGCTGATGAATTATCAGGCTGAGCATTTTCCGGAGGATACTGCCGGAGAAATCCGGAAAAGATTTGGATTATAATAGACAAATCCGGATTTCTGTGCTATAATAGTAATATGACAGCATAAGGAGAGATGAAAATGAAAAAATTACCTAAATATTCTGGAATTGACAGTCTTCCCTCCGGAAGAGCATCAGATCAAATCACAGAAGGTTGTATTGTTCTGGAGGGAGGTGCTTTCCGGGGCGTTTATACAAATGGTGTTCTCGATGCGCTCATGGAGGAAAATATCAATTTTCGCTGTACTGTGGGAGTATCTGCCGGGGCACTCAATGGCGTTAATTATATTACCGGACAAATCGGACGCAGTGCCCGGATTAATCTTCGGTATCGCCATGACAGCCGCTATGTCGGAAGAAAAGCGATTCTCCGGAATGGCGGAATGATCGGCTTTGATTTTATTCTTGGAAGAATGCCTTTTATCCCTGATCTTGACAGAAAACGGCTGCATAATCCAAATCGGCAATTATATGCAGTTGTCACAAATCTGAAAACCGGCCAGCCGGAATATATTGAAAAAAGCGTGGGAGAAGATTTTTTTAAATTCATCAGTGCATCATCTTCTATGCCCTATATTTCCCGGCCTGTCATGATAGGAAATCAGCCGTATCTGGATGGCGGATGCAGCTGTAAAATTCCTTATGAATGGCCACTGAAACAGAATTTTGAGAAAATTATCGTTATCCGCACGAGACCCCGGAGCTATCGGAAAAAAGTGCATGAAGAAAGAAGATTCCGGACAGAAAATTTGGTTTACCGGGATTATCCTGCATTTGCGGCATCACTTACGGCAAGCAATGAAAATTATAATCGGCAGTGCATAGAGCTGCTTAAATTGGAACGACAGAAACGTATTTTTGTCATTGCGCCATCACAAAATATTGAAATCCGCCGTCTTGAGGGCAATATGGAAAAATTAGGAGCATTATATTATCTTGGCTATGATGATACCAAACGGGAAATAAACCGTCTGAAAGAATATCTTGCTTTAAATTCCTGAAAAATATAGGGAATATTTGACATGATACTAATAATCTGCTATAATATTATTGAGGTGATTTCACATGTATTTTGAATCTAAAATTCATGATGTTCTGGAGAATATTCTTCAGGATTATCAGGGCAACCGGACAATTGACCAGATCAAAAATTTTGACTTGCCGGATAATGCCATAATTGAGGAAATTCTTCATAGTTTGAAAAAAATTATTTTTCCCGGCTATTTCAGAAACCATTCTACAAAGATTTATACTGTACGGAATCAAACGTCTATGCTTCTGGAAGATGTGATTTATAAGCTTGTCAAGCAGATTTCTATTGTATTGAGATATGATCCTGTATATGAAAATGCGCTTGATGAAGAAGTAACGGAAAAATCAGAAGAATTGACATTTGCGTTTCTGAATAAAATACCTAAGATCAGAGAATATATTGAAACAGATGTAGAAGCCGCTTTTGAAGGCGATCCGGCCGCTTATAATAAAACAGAAATTATTTATTCCTATCCGGGATTATATGCAATTTTTGTAAACCGGATTGCACATGAATTCTATGTATTAGGCGTTCCTATGATTCCCCGTATTATGACAGAACACGCACACAGCAAAACTGGCATTGATATTCATCCGGGTGCGACAATCGGGAAATATTTTTTTATTGATCATGGAACAGGCATTGTCATTGGTGAAACGACAGTGATCGGAAATCATGTGAAAATTTATCAGGGTGTCACATTAGGGGCATTATCCACACGAGGCGGCCAGAGCCTGAAAAATAAAAAGCGTCATCCTACGATCGAGGACAATGTGACAATTTATTCCGGAGCGTCTATTCTTGGCGGTGAAACGGTTGTGGGGCAGGGCGTTGTGATCGGCGGCAATGCATTTATTACAAAATCCGTAGCAGAGGGCGCACGAGTAAGCATCAAAAATCAGGAATTGAGATATAATTATGATGCTTCCCGTCCGGTGCAGAGTAAAGAATTGGAACAGGATGAAGCCTGGTTTTATGTGATCTGAAATGCAGAACAGGAAAGCAAAAATTGCTTTCCTGTTCTTAATTCAGCCGATAAATGCCGATTGTCAAATATGTTGCAAAGGCAACCCATGCAAGATAAGGAAGATTCAGCCAGCCAGCACTTTTCCGGATTTTCCCGAATTGCAGAATCATCAGGAAAACAAGCACCAGCAAAAGCAGAATTACAAATACTGCACCCAGTAAAGATTGAAATCTGAAAAAGACAATGCTCCATGAAAAATTTACTGCCAGCTGAATGAAATAAAGCAGAAGTGCTTTATGTTTCTGCGCATCATCGGAAATATAAATCTGATAAGCAGAAAATCCCATCAATGCGTATAAAATAGCCCACATGACAGGGAACAGCCATCCCGGCGGAGCAAGCGGCGGCTGATGCAAAGATTGATAAAAAACAGAAAAATTCCCCCCGGATAATAATGCAGATAATGCACCTATTAATTCTGTCCCAACAATGAAAATCAAAGCTGTTGTCAGGTTTTCTTTCTTCATCAAATCACTTCTTTCTGATGCTAGTTTATGCAGAAAATCAGATTTTATGATCAGCTGAATATAATAAAAAAGCACCGCAGTGTGATACTGTGGTGTTTGTTGTTTAAAATTCTGTGATGAGCTTGACAACATATTTCATAATCGTCAATGAATCTGTTGCATCTGGCTTTTGATTGTGATCCACATCTGCATTGCGTTCGGCCTGTGCGGAAAGGCTGGCTTTTCCATAAATCGCTTTATTCAGGAGAATAATATCCATGATGTTGACGTTTCCATCTTCATTGACATCTCCAAGATGATCCTTAGAAGCGGAAGTTTCTGTAGTGGTTTCCGTTTTAGTATCTTCATCAGGATTTTCCTTTGCAGGTGTTGCGCCATTCGGTTCAATGCCGCCCACAAGAACACCATCATCATAGATGCAGATATAATCTGTTTTCGCTTCATTATTATCAGCAAACATTTCTGTATCTGTGAGGACAGGCAAACCCTGATAGCTGTAATCATTTTCCGGATTCCAGTTATCACCATAATACATGCCGACACAGAATTGATATTTTTTCCCGGAATTAGCGATTTTATAGCCATTCCAGCTGATTTCGACATAATAAGTATCTTCTTTTCCATCGTATTTGAATGGGCCTGAAATAATACCATCTGCGCCTTCGTCAGCAGCTTCTGCGCTGGATTGATCATATAATTCATTGATTTCTTTGATATTTTGAATATCACTCAATTCGCTGGTATTGAAGAAATATCTAACAGAGATATGATCAGAAGGCTTATTAGAATCCGTGCGAACCATGAAAGAGATTTTTGTCACACCAGAGCCATCTGCATGAAGATCATCGACAGCGAAAGCTTCCACCCAATAATTATTTCCACCATTTTCACTGGAATTGGCTTCTTCTGGAGGGAAATTCTCATCAATTTTATCATCGGGACTGCCGAAGAAATGATATAAGCCAGCAGCTGCACCAACAAAAGCGGCATTATAATCAATCGTGACTTCATTATATGTCCAGTCAGATGTAATATCAAAATGAGCATCTTTTCCATCAGGCCCTCCGACCAATGCGCCATATAATACATGTCTTTGCGGAGCGGGATCTTCGCATTTGGTAAGTCCGGAAGCGGCTCTATGATGGGGATATTTACAAGAATTTTCATTGAATCCGACAATGAAGCATCTGCTTCCATGTTCTGTGCCGCCGGTTTCCAGATAAGTAATATCATTATCACCCATTAGATATTCCATCTGGCTTTTTGCCCATTGACTTCTGGAAGAGGGTTGATCATTATTTTTATATTTATCATAGATCAGGGTAACCAATTGCATTGCTGTATCATAACGAGCACTGCCCCAAGTACTCATAAAAGCATAGCCCTGTGGTGTAGAATAATTATTCTGCCATGTTGTAATAGCTTTATCAATCTGAAGCCAGAAATCTGCATCATCATATTCATTTTTGCCGTTAGCATTTCGATACATGTTCTGCAAATCCAGTTCAGGATGCTGTAAATCAATAATACCAAGCAAGGTATTTGCGCCGCTCCAAACGTCATTCCAGCAGAAAGCCCATCCGGGGGGAGCATAATAATTCACAACCGGAAGAATATCATTCAGATAGGATATATCTTCTGTGCAAAGATAAAGCCATGCACCAGCCCAGACATAATCATCTTCCCATTTGCTGGAATTATAATACTGCTTAGGGCCATCAGCATTGTCAGATAATTCCTTTGGATTATCATTAGCAAATTGAAATAATGCTTTGGCATAATCCAGTGATTTTGCGGCATAATCGGGATCTGTATCTTTAAAATTCAGATAATTAATTGCAAGGGAAGCCGCTGCGGATGCTACATAATCTGTCTGGGGTTTTTGAGCTGTGAGGAAAAAAGCAGGTCTTGCCATGCTGTCGACTTCGGGGGATTGCCAGTAACTATGATCAATATCACCATCGCCGACCTGATAGCAATGGGCGATCACTGTACCATCTTGATCCCGGAATGTGCATTTCATCAGATAATCATTGAAATATCTAAGAATCGTTTCAATATGATCATCTTGTCCGGTAGCTTTATAAGAATCCCGGAATTCATAATATCCCCAGCCGAGTGCGGCGGCAGAATAATTTTCAGGCATACCAAATTCAACATGATCTCCGGCATCATGAAAACCCCCAGCGACATCGATATAGCCATCTCCATCAGGATCTAAAATATCTTTATATTGATCAATAAATGTCTGAGATAAATTTGTCCCGTTGCTTTTTTCATCCATAGGCTGAAGGGGTACTTGTGCATCATAAGTATGACAATCTCCACGCCATTTTAGGCGAGAATTTTCATCCACACCAGTACCGCACATATTTGCGTCATAAAAATACATAGAATGCTGGAGCAGTCTTGCGAAATTATCCATTTCTGTGAGTTCAGCAGAGACCTGAACAGGGCTGAATGATGGAAGAATGCTGGCTGTCAGCATTGCAGCAGAAGCCGCTGCGGCTTTTAGGCGATTCTGAAAAGAACGCTTCATAAAAAATCCTCCTTATTTTATTCACAGATTTTTCAAATTTTATCCATAATTTATTATAAACATTTTTTCTGTAAATGTCAAGAGAATTTTTCCGATTTGTAAAAATTATTTTTCAGCCTTCCAGCAGTTTCCCAGCGATACTGAATAGCTTCCCGATCCCTTTTCCAAAAAATTGGATCACTTTCCATAATTTCTGAGCATGACCTGTGAATACTTTAATATCTTCATTCACCTGTTCATGAATATCATCATCGAAGAAATAAATACAGATACAGCCAATTACAGAAATTAATGATACTGCCAGACAGATTTTTTTGATCAGTGTATGCAATTTCAAAGTATTCTGATCAGAAATTTCTTCGTAGAGTTTCAGCCGTTCAGTTGGAGTCATTTCAGAATGATCTGTCACAAATTCAGCAATTTCATCATAGTTTTTGGAACAGGCGGTTTCAGCAATCACAGCCGTTTCCCGTGTAACACGGAAAAATGTTTCAGCGATGCTATCAAATTCCGGAACAGCTTTTACAGCGGCTTTTCTGACAGCTTTCTGATTCTTGATTCCACATACTGCTATTGTACTGCTAAGAATACCAGTCAATTGAATTAATGTTTCCGCACCCAGCGGACTATTTTCAAAAGCATTGGCCGCACGAAGAGCGGCAGGGACAACTTGTCCTGCGATCTGATAATTTTTCATAACAAAGCCTCCTGATTAATGTTTTTTCTTTTTTCTGACAGAGAAACCAAAATCTCCGCATTTCCTTCCAAGGGCAAAATATTCCCCATGCGCATAGGCCAGAAGCCCTGCTTGTTGAAGATTCAGCTTTCCTTTACTGTCAATATATTTTTCTTCAATCTGAATGGCGGCAATCTCCGCCAAAAACATAGTATGCGATCCTAATTCTTTCTGTTCTGTGACACGACATTCTAAACTGACAGGACATTGTGCAATGATAGGCGCATATACTGCCGTTCCAGGCAAAAATTCTAAATGGCATTTTTCTGCCTTATTGATATGACTGCCCGATTTCATGCCGCAGAAATCTGTTTCCCGGCACATGCCTGAAGTCGGCAGATTGATCACAAATTCCCCTGTCTCCTGAATGATCTTGTAAGAATAACGGGAAGGCCGGACAGATATATATGTCATAGGCGGATGTGTGCAAAGTATCCCTGTCCATGCAATTGTCAGAATATTAGGCTTCTCCATCGTTCCGCAGGTCACAAGTGCAGGCGGTACAGGGGCAAGCAAAGCCCCGCCTTTCCAAATGATTTTTCCCAAAATATGCCCTCCTCGATCGGAATTATGCTAGTAAATTTATTATAGCATTTTTTATTCCCGAATGTCAAGCCGTTTTTCAAGATTTTCACCCTGTAATATCGAAAACGTTTTAAAACAGGCTATTTTTTGAATTATAATACTAATTGTAAATTTTTTATTTTTTTTTAAAAAACAGTTGATTTTATTGCAGAAATATGTTATGATATAGAAGAGGAGCTTTGTATTCTGACAAGGTGAACGGTATAAATCAGGGGTTTGTACCGCAAATGATTTTTTATATTAAAAAAGGAGGTTCATTATGCAACTTTTTCTGTATCGTGATAAAAAAGAGGATCTTATCCATGCTTCCATCAACCAGAAAAAAACAGGATGCCGTATTAATCTTGTAAAAGAAGCGTCATCTTATAATCAGGCCGGCAGTGAAGATTTGGATTTGATGACTTTCCTGGATAAAGTAACTTGTAGAAAATGCCAGGACTTTTTCACACCTAAACTTGTAAAAGAAGATAACAAGGTAAGAGCCGAAAAAATGAAGGCCGAGAAAAAACGAGCCAAAAGTGGTATTATTATGGATGACGAGCCAATGATGGAACAGCCAGAGCCTGTAAGACCTGCGCCACCACCGCCGCCACCCGTTTCCGCTGCGCCACCCCCTGCGCCTGTACCACCACCGCCGCCGCCAGAACCCCCCAAGCCAGTCGCTCCAGATCTGGAAGATTCTGCGCTTCCATCTTATCAAGAATGGGTGCCCCCTACAAAGAAAGAAACACCCCCACCAGCGACTTCCGGTATTGACGACAGCTTAGCAAAATTCATGGTCTCCCCGACAGAAGATCTCACAGCTGCCGCTTTTGCTGCTGACAGTAATAAAAATCCGAATGCGTTGGCAGATCAAAAACCTGCACCGACTGCACTCTCTGCCGGAATGGAAGATATTATGGCGCAGTTCGCAATTTCTCCAAATGGCACTCCACAGCCAGCTGCTCCCCCTCCTGCTGCACCTGTTAGAGAAGAAATCCCTGCAAGTGCTTCAGAGGATATTATGGCACAGTTCGCAATCCCTCCCGTTCCCCAGCCTGCTAGACCTGTGTCCCCTCCCTCGCCAGTGGCTTCCTCCCCTGCTTCTCCGGATATTTCCACTGTGGACGATATTCTGAAAGAATTCGGCCAGAAGTCTGCTTCCGAAGATGAAACAATGGATGATCTGCTTGCAAAATTCAAAGAAAGTACCAGTAAGCCAGCTCCTCGGCCAGAGCCGCCAGCAGAACCTTCTGTTATGGATTTCATGAATCTGCAAGTTCCTCAGCTGAAAGCTCCATCTGCACCGGTTTCAAACGCCGCTCCTGCACAGTCTTTTGAAGATTTGAAAAAATCTGCTGCTGCAAAAGCTTCTTCCGCTGTTCTGGATGATGCCCTTGCATTGGATGAAATTGCAATGGCTCCCAAAGAAGAAGTCAAAGAAGATGAAGAAGATGAATATATGGCCAGAGTTGTCAATACTCGTCTGGAAGATTATGATGATGATGATGATGATGACTATGATGATGATGAATATTATGATGACGATGAAGAAGAAGAATATCATGGCTCTAGTTATGCACCCTCTGATGAGGATGATGACGACGACGAGGAAGCCGCTCGTGACTCCGTCAGGCAACGCCGGACAGAACATGTTCAAGTGGTAAAGAACACTGCACCAGAATCACGCCAGCAGACAACGGATATCACAGCCGCTGATATTAATGCCGCCGCCGCTGCACTGAATGCCGCTGCTGCCGCATTAACTGCCGCTACCAATGCGGCAAAGAATAATGTCGCTGTGCCAGATCTGTCAGATATTCCAGATGTTCCTCAGCTAACACCGCCCTCTTTTGGCCTGGGAGATCTTCCGGATCTAAACACCCCTTCTTTCTCAGATGTGCCGGATCTGGGTGCGCCTTCTTTCTCGGATGTGCCCCCATCCTTCCCGGATGTGCCCGATTTGAGTGCGCCAGCTTTCCCGGATGTGCCGGATTTGAGTACACCAGCCTTCCCGGATGTGCCCGATCTGAGTGCACCAGCTTTCCCGGATGTGCCAGATCTGGGTGCGCCAGCTTTCCCCAATGTGCCTGATCTGAATGCACCGCCATCTATTTCAGATGTTCCCAATCTTTCTGGAATTGGTGCAGGTTCTCTTTCCAATCCGTTTGAAGAAGATGCAAATACAGATATTCCAGAAGTTCCGACACTTTCCAGTGATGATATTGATCCGTTGATGCCAAGTTCTGCTATGCCTGGGTATCAGCCTTATGGATACGCACAGACAGGCTTTCCTCAGCCCGTATATCCGCAGCAGCCGAGCTATTCACAGCCTGTTTATCCCCAGCCTGCTTATCCACAGACAGGTTTTCCTCAGCCCATATATCCACAGGCACAGCAAGGATCTGTATATCTTCAACCACAGCAAGGTTCTGTCTATCTCCAGCCACAACAGCCGGGCGGTTATCCCCAACCTGCACCGCCTCCAGCAGTGCATACCCCCACAAATGCCGCCTCTATGAATTCTGTTCAGATTAGTTCTATGCAGTTCCAGCAGGTACAGCAACAGGCAGGCCAGCCCGTACAGCCGCAACAGCCGATTTCACAGGGAATCCGTGTTTCCACAATCGGACAGAAAAATAATAATACACCTGAATTTGTCCGCCGTGCGATTGCCAATACTGCCGCCAGAAGCGGTGAAACTGCTTTTGATCGTCAGGGACAGAAAGTCAAGACTGCTAACAGTATTAATGATGCGTTGAATCAGCTGGGAGAAGATACTTCAAATTATAATAAACCTAAGAATGAAGAAAATGAACCTGTAATACAGGGTTATGAAGAATGGACACCAAAGAAAAGATCTGTTTTCAAAAAGGGCGTAAATAAGAAATTCTAAAAAACATGTGAATGCTTTTGAATTGAAATATTTCTTATAAAATTTTATAAAAAGTGAGGAAAATAGATTCATGAAAAATCATCAGCAAATGACTGGAATCAAATCAGCAGCAAATGCACTGAATGCCGCAGCAGCGGCTTTGACTGCCGCAATCTATACCGCTGATCAGCCTAAGGCAACAACAGATGCTGATATTCAGGCGGCTGCTGATATACTTCATGCCGCATTAGCCGCTTTGACTGCTGCATCCAGTGCAACACAGATGGCACAAATGCATTATGATCATATTGTAAAATCCACATATGAGCCAGGGCGGATGGTTCGCATGGAAAAAGAGCCTATTCGAGGGAGTGTCAATCCTCCGCCTGTACAACCGCCGGTTTCACAAGGGGTTCATGTTTCTGTCATTGGACAGCAGAAAAATAATGCCCCGGATTTTGTACGCCGTGCAATTGCCAATTCTGCCGCTAAAAGTGATGAAACAGCTTTTGACCGTCAGGGACAAAGGATCAGAATGGTAGATAATGTAACAGATGCTTTGAATCAGATGGGAGAAGATACTTCTGGATATCGTCAGGCTGAAAGTGAAAAAAATGAGCCTGTGATTCAGGGCTATCAGGAATGGAAGCCCAGAAACCGCTCCGGGCTTATAGATCAGTTTAAAAAGAAAAAGAAATTCTGAGCTTTGCGGAGCAATCCGCAAAGTTTTCAGAAATCATATTGTCTGTGCCTGCACGGCCTGACAAGGAAAAGGAGGCTTTTATGCCAGTAATGAAAAGGGAAGCAGTTTATGCTTCTATCAAAAGTCAGTTATTGGGAGATCCTCAAAGAGGAACGGTTTTATTATTAAATATTCTGAAACTGTTTGCTGACAGAAAAGATGATAATGAATTTGTCAAAGAGCTTGCTGATCTTGCCGGGGATCTGGCTGCCGCTATGGATTTACCTTATGCGCAGTCGCCATTGCTTGCGCAGCCGATGCCGATGCCTGTCATTAATTCTTTTATGCAGGGAGGAGGCAGCATTCCCGTTCCGTCAATTGCGGATTTCCCCTATGGTCAGCCCTTACAACCGCCGCAGCCCCCTCAGCCCCCTCAGCCGGAACAGAAAGAAATTGCAACTGATGCCGTTTCGGCTTTGAATAAGATGGGACAGGATACAACTGCATTTCAATCGGAAAAAAGAAAAAATGAACCGCTGATTGAAGGTTATGAAGAATATGTTCCTAAGAAAAGAAAAAAATAAGTAAGGTGTGCTATGATTACAGAAACAGAAAAAGATCAGATTTTAACCGCTGTGGAAGCACAGCTTACGGGTGATTTAAAAAAAGATATGCTGTTTTTACAAGAACAGGTTACATTATATGCCCGGCGTGAAGATGGCGCAGAAGTTGCTGCTGCATTGACAGATCTGGCTATCAGTAAAATGCCACAGGAACAGAATAGCTATCTTAAAAAAATGATTTATATCGGTGAAAGACGGCTTGATGTTGTCTATCAGGAAGCATTATTATTATCTCGCAATCATCAGACAGCAAAATCACTTACATTGACAAAGCAGATTTATCAGCATATTAAAGAAAATTTCAAAGAAACAGAAAAAGATAGATTTTTCAGTTTCCGGAATCTTCTGGAATCTAATTTATATTATCAGTTATATCATCCCACAAAGAATTTATTAAAAGCACCGTTTGATTTTCCCATGTATATCGGCCTTCATGCTTATAATTTAATCGAAGTGCGCCGTGTGGAGGAAGCAATTCCCGTTTTGCATGATGCAATCCGGTTTAATCCGGTGAATCCAGATCCACGCTTTGAACTCGCCGAAGCTTACAAGCTTCTGAAAGCAAATGCTCGCCTTCTAGAGACGATTAAAGAAACGATTCCAGTTTCTATGTCTGCTTATGCGCTGGCACGATGCTATGCAAATATGGGATATTACTGCACAGAAATCAAAGCATATGATCATGCTGTATGTTTCTATTTTGAAAGCATGATATTTCATAATCATCCGGCCATTCCGGGAGAACTGCATCATGTTTCAGAACTGATGGGACATAGAATCGTTCCGCCTACCCGTGAAGATGTGATAAAAGCATTTGAAGCGTATCAATTGCCCATTGGTGCAGGTGAGGAATTAATGCATACTGTAACAACAATGTCAAATCAGGCTGTAGAAAATCATAACTGGTCAGAAGCAGTATTTTATCTGCATGTGATTCATGAACTGACAAATGATCCTGCCGCAAAAAGCCTGTTGGATCGCTGTCAGGCGCATCTTGATGAACAAAATCAATCAGAGGGATAAGAATTATGGTTCAGACAAATATTAATCAACAGACAAATTATAGACGTATTACAGAACGTCATGGCTGTTTTGCACTTCTGGAGAGAACTGTGCCAAGTAATGTGAATAATGCAACATCAAATTATTTTGCAGAACAAGCAGGTGTCAGAAAGCGTCAGATTATTGTAAATTTAAAAGGAAATAATGGCGTATTGCTTCAGGCTGGTGCGATGCAGTGGATCGCCGGAGATGTACAGGTTTCTTCTAATATCAAAGGCGCAGGAGATTTTGCCAAGAAATTAATCGGCGGAAAAGTGACCGGAGAAAGTGCTGTCAAACCGCATTATACCGGAAAGGGAACGTTGGTGCTTGAGCCAACACATAAGCATCTGCTGTTTGAAGATATTTCAGCATGGGAAAGCGGCATGGTAATTGATGACGGTTTGTTCTATGTCTGTGAAGATACTGTTGAGCTGAAAGTGATTGCCAGAAATACTATTTCTTCCGCTGCACTCGGCGGAGAAGGATTATTTAATACCTGCCTTTCCGGAAAAGGAATTGCTGTTCTGGAAAGTCCGCTGCCAAGAGAAGAATTAATTGTCATGGAATTGACTGAGCCGGATGATGTTGTCAAGATTGATGGGAATATGGCCATTGCATGGAGCAATTCCCTCCGGTTTACGGTTGAAAAAACAACAAAAACATTGATGGGATCAGCCGCCACCGGTGAAGGTTTTGTAAATGTCTACAGAGGTGTCGGAAAAATATTAATGATTCCGTAAATGAAAACAGCTCCCTGATCAGGGAGCTGTTTCTTTTGCAAATTCTGCTTTGCTATTTTCAAGCGTGAGCGATTTTTCAGAATTATAAAAATTAATCAGAAGTTCCTCACTCGTATAAGGCTCTTTCAGATAATCGCTGTGCCATAATCCCATAAAGCTCCAGATTGTGTGATCACGGAATACAAGATTCATATCTGGAACAGTACTGCATTCACTTAGAGCCAGTATTTTTTTATGCTTTGTCATCCGGTACAGGGATAAAAATTGTTCATAACGGCTGTCAAAAGATTCTTGAGGATCTAAATAAATATCCATAGAGGCAATATCATACTGATTCACAAGATAATCTTTACTCTGTCCGTTCCAAATCCAGATTAAATTATGCAGCTGATGATATTCTGTCATGCGATGATAGATAACATTCCAGAGCCAGCGGTATGCCTGTGCGCCATCTGCCCCCCACCAGAACCATTTTCCGCCGGCTTCCGGTAAAGGCCGCCATAATACAGGAATATCCTGATCTGCCAGCGGTTTCAATGCTTCTGAAATCTGATCAATATCCCGGAGAATCGCCGCACAAGAAGCAGAAATTGTATGATCCGCTAAGGCCGCATTAATCTGCTGATCTGTCAATAAAGCCGTTTCTGTCCCGGAAGCATCAGAAGCAGGAATTGCATCTGATAGGGAAAAATTGGTTTCATCTTCATAAATGCCTGTATTTTCCGGTGCTTCCCAGCTCCATGACAAGCCGACAATTCCCCCATGACGTGCCCATAGCTGACAGGCTGTAATATCTTCTTTTCTGTCATCTGCATTGCCCTGTAGATCGCTGAAACGGATTGCTGGATATTTCCCCGTGATTTTATAAATTTCATCCAGTTCTGTATTTTTATGATCTGACACATGCTGTCCCGTGATGATCGCTTTGCCATAGCATTCGCTCAGATAAGTCATTAATTTTTTGGCATTCGTCGAAGCCTGCGGATCAGATAATGTATCATGATTCTGATATTTGATCTTAGAAAGTTCTGTATGATTAGCAATTTCAAAATAATCTACAGAAAAATTTCCGTCAATCTGCTCGAAAGAAAGATCTACCTCCCCAGCTGGAAGATAAATGCCTGAAAATGTCACTCGAACAAAATGCTGTGTTTCTGTGATCGTGAAATCATGAATTCGATCGCCATTCACCAGCAATGTATTTTTCACAGGCGATTCCGCACAGACACTGATCGTAATATCATAATGTTGTGCAGATGGAATCATAAAAGCCGCTCGGATACTGTCTGATTCTGATTTCGAAAAGCCAGAAATATAGCCTTCTCCGCTGTATTCACTGCGGACAGTGTCAAGATATAATCCGCCTGTATATTCTGCATTTTCGGCTTCCACCGTCAGAAGCGCATCTTGTAGATCAACAGGCGGAATATCCAAAGAAACAGATGGATAAGAAGGGGCATCTATGGCCTGTGTTTCCGGTTCTGTCAATGGCTCAGTGACTGGAATCGTTTCAGATTCATCAGAACTGATGGTTTCTGTGATAGATTCAGATGTCAGTGTTTCAGTTTCTCCTTGTCTGGCTTTTCTGACTGCGGCAGCAGTGCCTCCGCCTGCCAAAATCAACAGAAGCAGAGCCGCCATCCCAAACAGAAAATTTTGTTTCCCCATAAATTTTTTAGCTCCTCATTATGCCTTGATGTTATAAATTGCGCCCGGCTCTGTATCAAAGCAAATGATTCCATCACGAAGCTGTGCGCTGACAGATATCTCATCTTTCCGGTGAATGCTGATAACACCAGCCGTCCGAAGATTGCACGGCTGTCCATGATGGGAAATCAGTTCAGCATGTGATAATTTTCCATCTTTCCATGTCATAGAAATCTCAAAGCCGCCTTTTGCACAAAGCCCTGAAATACTGCCATTCTGCCAGCTTTTTGGAAGTGCCGGAAGTAGATGAATCTCTCCGCTGTGACTCTGTAGCAAAATTTCCGTGATCCCTGCTGTTCCTCCAAAATTGCCATCAATCTGAAAAGGTGGATGAGAATCCAGCAGATTCGGATTTGTCGAATGTGCTAATAATTTTCTTAAATTTTCATAGGCCATATCTGCATCATGAAGACGTGCCCATAGATTAATTAACCATGCTCTGCTCCATCCTGTATGCCCTCCTCCATGAATCAGACGGCGGATCATGGTCGCTCTTGCGGCAGCGGCTAATTTTGGCGTTTTCTGAGGTGAAATCAGATGTGCCGGATGCAGGGCAAATAATTGTGAAATATGTCTGTGACCTGCTTCCACTTCGTCATAATCTTCTGACCATTCCATAATTTGGCCATATTTGCCGACGCTGATCGGCGGAAGTTTTTCCAGCATATGCCCTAATTTTTCCGCAAATTCTGATTTTTCATGCAGGATAGCAGCGGCCTTGATGACATCCTGAAACAGAACTGTGATGATCTGTATATCCATAGAAGGGGCTAGGCATAAACTGCCTTCTTCGCCGTTCTTAGTTCTGTAAGTATTTTCAGGTGAAACAGATGGGCCTGTTACAAGCTGGCCTTTTTCATTTTCAAATAAATAATCTGTGAAAAATTCTGCCGCTTCACAAAGCGTTTCAAAATGATTTTTCAGAAATTGCTGATCCTGGGTGTATTCATAATGATCAAAAATATGCAGGCAGAGCCATGCCGCACCCATTGGCCAGATCGTGGCCGGCATCCATAAATCCTGAGGCGCACAGTCCCCCCAGATGTCTGTATTATGATGACAGCAGAACCCTTTGCAATGATACATTTTTTGGGCAACTTCCCGGCCATTCGGGCGCATTCTCTCGATTAGATCAAATAAAGGCATATGGCATTCCGGAAGATGACAGCTTTCTGCACTCCAGTAATTCATTTCTGTATTAATATTAATCGTGAAACGGCTTCCCCAGATCGGAAGCATATCCTCGTTCCAAATTCCCTGTAAATTCATGGGCTGACTGCCTGGACGACTTGCCGCAATCATCAAATAACGACCATAATTAAAATATAATACGCCAAGCTGATTATCATGAATTAATTTATGACATTCTTTATCATCATCCGCATTGCCTTTCAGCCGGGTGATTCTTTCATCCGTCGGGAGCTGTGATGCGCCGCCGCTGTTGTCTTCCAGCGTGAATTTCATGCGCTGATATAATTTTTGATAATCTGCAATATGCTCAGATTTCAGCTTTTCTGTAAGCGTGATTACATCTATATCATCGAAAGCTTTCAGACGTTCCTGTGCTTTGCTGATATAAGCATCTCCCTGATAAAAGCTTGATTCCATAGAGATTAATAATAATGCCTGATCTGCATGATGCACCTGCAAAGCGTTGCCGATCGTTTCAACAGATCCGCCCGAAGATAACAGCATCATACCAGCAGCAAAGAAAATGCCGTTCCGGCTTCCTGTACCGCCTGTATATAAAATCATGTTTTCAGATACTGGCCTGTTATCATCATAATAATCATCACGCCCGTCAAGAGAAGCAGAAAAATCTATTTTTCCGGGGGTATCGCTTTTTACAGAGATCACTAATAGCTGTGCAGGATAAGAAATAAAAGCTTCCCGGATGAAATTTACCCCTGCATCATCATGAAATACAACACGTGCAACAGCATCCCGAAGATCAAGAGAACGCCTGTATTCACGGGCTTTTCCAGTGAATTCATGATACATTGTCAGATCACCCAGCGGCATATAATGCCGGGAACTCGGTGTCACACCCTGCATTTTTTGAAATGCAATTTTCTGTGCTTCTGTAATTTTTTCCTGCATCAGGAGCTGACGAACTTCCTGCATTCCCTCGTAAGCTTTGGGATTGATCCTGTTTCTTTTGCCCCCGGAATAAATCGAATCTTCATTGAGCTTGAAAAGATCTTTCTTTGCACCGCCGAATATCATTGCACCCATGCGCCCATTTCCTATGGGGAGTGCATGATTAAAATTAGCAGCTTCTTTTGTATACCAAAGTAATTCATCTGTATTCATCATGATCTTGTCACCTGTTTCTGAAAAAATTTTCCATGATTTATTATAACATAAATTCCGGAGAATTGCAAGCATTGCAATGGATTTCAGGATTTTATCTGAATTTTCTGCCATCCTGCCGGATAATTTCGGCAGTCCGGAATGAATTTTTCTGAAAATATTGACGCTTGCCCAAAAATATGTTATAATAATTAAGATATGATTTTTCAACAAAAGTTAGCAAGGA